>JAAHGL010000050.1 GCA_010692635.1 Symploca sp. SIO2C1
ACCAGCTAGTGATTCTAGCTGGTGAAGAGGAACTAGAACTAGAAATACCTACAGCTAGTGAAGAAGAATTAGAAATAGAAGCACTAGCTGTTGAAGAGGAACTAGAACTAGAAATACCTACAGCCAGTGAAGAGGAGCTAGAACTAGAAGTATTAGCTAGTGAAGAGGAGCTAGAACTAGAACTAGAAACTCCTAACGATATTTATTCAGAAATGGATCTAGAAATCTCAACTAGCTCTGAGGAAGAACTCGATATAGCTCAAATGCCAGCTAGTCTAGACGAAGACTTTGATTTAGGAGATATATCTCAAAATATTGAGCAAGAGCTAGAGTTTGTAGAAGCACCAGCAGCAAGCGACGACGAGTTGCTAGATTTGGCAGAAATGTCTACAGAAGGAGATGATGATCTTGATTTTGGGGCAATGTCTGTAGAAGGAGATGATGATCTTGATTTTGGGGCAATGTCTGTAGAAGGGGATGATGATCTTGATTTTGGGGCAATGTCTGTAGAAGGGGATGATGATCTTGATTTTGGCGAAATGAACAACCTCAGTGATGATGAGTTTCAGATTGAAGATATTCCCTCAAATAGTAAATTAGAAGACAGTGAAACGGATCCCCTACTTGATGATGTTTGGCAAGACTTGAACGAGGCAAGCCGTCAGAATAATCAGTGGTAAGTAATAAGAAAGCTGGGGAAGCTGGGGAGGTTGGGGGAGCTGGGGGAGAAAAACCTCATTGATGATAACGGGGATAGAATAGGCGGATTTGGTATAAGACTTGTATCTGTAGCCAGCAGATAAGAAATTGGAATGGTGTTCTAGCTGTGGGGATTGGTTACTCAAGAATGTTACAGAACAAGAGCTGGACACCTCTCCATGCAAAGCTACATCAAACGTTACGCCAGCGACAGCTATTGAAACAGCACCAGCGTGTATTAATAGCTGTATCTGGTGGTCAAGATTCCCTTTGCTTGACTAAGCTGCTGTTAGATCTGCAACCAAAGTGGGGATGGCAGCTAGGGATTGCCCACTGTGATCATTGTTGGCCTAAGGATGAAGGAATTGCTGCTCATGTTCAACAAATTGCGCAAAGTTGGGGGCTACCCTTTATCAAGCAAATAGCATCTGAGGTAACCACCAGTGAGGCCGCAGCGCGACAATGGCGTTATCAAGCCCTAATTGAGATTGCCTCTACTCATGGCTACCCAGACGTGGTTACAGGTCATACCAAGAGCGATCGTGCGGAGACCCTCCTCTACAATCTAATTCGAGGTGCAGGAGCTGATGGTTTAGTAGCCCTAACCTGGCAACGTCCTCTGGCTCCTGGACTTCAACTAGTGCGTCCCCTCCTTGAAGTTACTCGTACTGAAACTTTCAGGTTCTGCCAGCAGCAACAGCTACCGATTTGGTTAGACGCCTACAATCAAAACCTCAAATATGCCCGTAACCGTATTCGCCAAGAGTTGATACCATATATAAGAAAAAATTTCAACCCAAAAGTAGAAACAGCTCTCTCCCAAACGGCTGAACTCCTCCGAGCCGATGTGGAATACCTGGAAGACGCGGCCTATAAGCTGCGACAGGAAGCAATTGTAGAAGTTAATGGAGAATCAACAGGTATCCTTGTCAAACTGAATCGCTTAACTTTACGACAAGCACCTCTTGCTTTACAACGCCGTGTTATCCGGCAGTTTCTTCAGGAGATCCAAGCAAAAGCTGCCAGCTTTGAACAAATTGAAGAAATAACAGCCTTAATTACTGCTCCCAATCGTTCTCGGACATCCTCCTTGCCTAGAGGAGCAACAGCAGTTGTTGAAGGTAACTTGATAATTCTCACGGGGTGAGTCGATAGTTTAAAGGTAGGCAAGGTGTAGGATATAGGGAAAAAAGTTAATAATTGACAAGTACTAAAACCTAAAACCTAACACCTAACACCTAACACCTAATCAAGATGCTGCCATTTCTGGAGACTGGATCAAGCTACTAATTATCTGTTGCATTTGGGCAATAGCCTGTAGTTGATAATCACCAGTTTCCTGAATTTGATTAAGAGCAGTTGTAATTGCCTCTAGCTTATGCCGGATTTGATTAAGATTCTCCTGAGTTGGATCTAGGGTCTCTCGATAGACATTCACCTTCCCCCAAAGTTCGACTGCCAAAGACTTTATTGATTGCCAGTTTTCCTCGAGTTTCTGTAGCTCAGTCAGCTTAGTTTCTTGGTCTTTAGCTAGCTGAGCTACAAGTTCTTCCGCTTGGTTAATGCTCCCTCCCATCTGCTCAACCTCGCTCTCAAGTTTTTTGAGCTCCTCCTCCTGTTGTTGTCGTTGTATCTCTAATTGACTGAGCACTGGCCCAAGGTCAATTTTTTGATTGTCAGAGCCATTACTTTCAGCTATTCCTTGCCTTCGGTGCAAAACACGCTGATGCTGATTGAGAATCTCTTCCCGCTCCCGCAGATTTCGGCGCGAACCCACTAAAGATTCATCAAGCAGCTGGTAGCGGTCTTGCTCATCTGTTAGCTCTGATTCTAGGGTAATGCGATCATACTCACTGGCATTGTTAATCTTGGCTTGCACTTCTTCAATAGCTTGACGCTGGAGGGTTAGCTCTTCCTCTTGATCATTGACAAATCGCTTGACCTTTTCTAATTCCTGCTGCAAATTGTTCACCATTTCCTCTAGTTCACCCAGAGGCATTTTTTCAAGAGCCTCCATATCTACCTTCTGGCTAATCTTTACATCAGCTGATGTTGTTGCCAAACGGGTAAGCTCTTGGTGTAACTCCTGGTGTTTTCGCAGCTGTAGACTCAGCATATGGGCAGAATCTTGCTTCATCGCTAGAGCATTTTGCTGCACCTTCAATTCGGTTTTTGCCTGCTCGAAAGATATCTGGGTTTTTTCCAACTCCTGCTTGCGTTTTTGGAGCTCTTCTCCTTGAAGATCTACCTCAGCTTGTGTTTGCTCAGCTTCTGCTGTTTGTTGCTGTAACTGTTGCCAGTGATGATCCAGTAAAGACTGCTGATTGTTAAGTAATTCAAATCCTAGATTCAGCTGTTCTCGCACTTCATCTGTTGGTGCAACTGCTCCTGATAGGCGCTCTAGCAATTGCTGAATTTCACTCGCTTGGCTCTCATCCAAGCCAACTGAACCCTGAAATTCAGCTTTTTGCTCCTCAAAACGTTGCCGCTCACCCTCTAGATGTTGCCATGCCCCCTGCAACTCCTGGGATTTGCGCTCAAACTCTTCTTGTAGTTTTGCCGCCTCCTCTTTCTCACTCTCAAGCTCTTGACGTTGCTCTTCGAGCTGTTCAAGCTCTTCCTCCTTTGCCTGTAGCTGTTCTTCCCAAGACTGGAACTCCATCTCCTTACTATTGAGTTCTTGACTCTGGAAAGTTAAAGACTGCTTCCAATCTTCAATCTCTTTTTCTTGAGTGTTCAACTTTTCGAGTTTCGGAGAAAGACTTTGTAGCTCTCTTACCAAACGACCTGTTGCTGGCTCAATTTCTCCCTGTAATTGTCGATTGGCATTCAGGTTGACGATTACTAAGACCCCGCCCTCAAAACTATTTGCTCCTTCGGCAGGCACTACTTCGTCACCGGGTACCGCACTCCAACTCTCGGCCCGCTGACAAGCCAGCAGTTTGAGTTCGGTCTTACCCCCACCAAAAACTCCACCTTTCTGCTTTTGTACTTCTGCTAAATACAGCACACTGCTTGTCCTCTTTACGTCTGTTGTGCCCAATCTTTAGACTAAAATTAACTTAAGCTAGGGCTTAGTCTGTCTCATTAACTCCAGTTGAGTAAGACCACACTGGCAAAACACTAAAGCATATCCCTTATTTTCAACTGAGCAACTCTGTATTCACAACTTCTCAAACATTACGATTAATCATAAATTGTTACAAAAGATTACAACTACCCCACTAATACCAGCCTTCCTGGCTCTTATGCAAGCCTAGCGGCAAAGAGAGCAGCTACATTATCACACCCCCACTTAAGTATAGAATTTGATAAATGCATTTTCTCTCTTAGTCCTGAAAGAAAATAGATAGTTTAGTTCAGTGTAAAGAAAATGCAATATATAGTGAAGTTTATCCGTAAGTCAAATCTTAAATTAGACTAAATATATTGGAATTTCGGTATTTACTGCCTACACCTAGGCACTTTGCAGCTTAAGCTTAGTGCGATATTCCATTGAATCCATAATTTGATCGATCACTCTGCTAAAAAACAGCCAATGTTCTACAGATAAGCGGTAACAGTTGCACGCGGCGTAATTTAGTCATAAAGGTTCTTAGGAGCGTATTTTCCTTACAAATGCAGGGAACGTTGAATGAAATTGATATCCGTAGCATCCTGCAACTGATCGAGCTAGGTCAGAGAACAGGCGAGCTTTTGGTGGAGGCTTACACTACTCACCCATATAGTGTGAGTAGTGAGGGCACTATCACTCACCCATACCAGCAAGTTAAATCACAAAGTTCTGGACTTTTTTGGTTGGTCTTCTTCCTTAATGGGCAGATTGCTTATGCTGCACAAAGCGACGGTAACTTATCACGCCTGCGCGATTATCTACGCCCTTACAAAGCCAATGGCGCTTTGGAGCACTTGGAATGCGAATTAATTCCTTCTACGAATGCACCGGAATATGGTTATCTATGGGTTTTGCTTGAGAAGCATGTGCTCACACCAGCTCAAGGGCGTAGCATCCTTCAAAGTATGGTGCATGAAACACTTTTCGATCTGCTTAGTCTCCATCATGGCTACTTTGTTTTCGAGATTAGTCCGGCTTTAGCACCACAACTAACGACTCTAGAGATTGCTCCACTAACAACCAAAATTATGAAGCAAGTGCAGGAATGGAAGCAATTTAATCCACATATTCAGTCCCCCAACCAATGTCCTATGATTGCTGATCGTTCCCAACTAAAAGCTTCCCTACCAACCAATGCCTTTAAAAGTCTTGATCTTTGGGCAGATGGCAAGACTTCTCTACGCCAAATAGCTCGCTACCTGAATCGGGATCTCATCACAGTAGCAAGGGCAATTTATCCATATGTCCAAAAGGGATGGATCCAATTGCTCGTGTCAACAGCCCAAAATTCATCTGCTATCTCGTGGGAGTGGGAGTTACAAACTGCAAAAAGAGCTCTTCGTATTGTCTGTGTTGATGATAATGTAGCGGTGGGAAAGAGTGTAGAGCAGATTTTACAAGCCAAGGGCTATGAAATCACTGCAATTCAGGATCCTCTGGAAGCTCTGAGGCTCATTTTCCCACTCCAACCAGATTTGATACTCTGTGACCTCGCTATGCCTAAACTAGATGGCTATGAGCTTTGTGGAATGCTTCGCCAATCTACTGCCTTTCGGCAGACTCCAATTATAGTGCTTACGGGCAAAGATGCTTTTATTGACCGAGTCAGAGCCAGAATGGTAGGGTCAACAGACTACTTGACCAAACCTTTTGGAGCTAGTGAGCTGTTGTTGCTATTGGAGAAATACCTTTATCCGAGAGACCTAGAAATAACCCACAATGAGAGTTACATCACCAATAGATTAGAGCAGAAGCTCGAAGAAACTGACATTACTAAGTCAGCCTCTGTATAAACTGCTTTAGTAAGCCCAACACAATTCTCGCGAAAGAAGATATTTTATGCTTGGAGTAAGCCTAAAGGAACCTTTACCCATTGAGCTTGAGCAGCTCTCATTGTTTGCTGGAGGTGATTCTTTCGTTACAATCACGTTTTGACATCCTGACCGCCATAAAAGTGCGGTGATTCCTATATTTTAGCAAATTGTTAAGCCGTCCTAGAAGGACGGGGTTTCAAACCCATTTTTTTGATGAAACTCACCTACCAGTACATAATGCATCCATACAGTGGAAAAAATTGCCAAAATGCAAAATTGGTTAACAGTTGCGCATTGGCAATAATAATTATTAAAGACTTATGAGGGATACTTTACTCATTAACGGTTTAAGCATAAAGCCTAAATTCACGTTCGGGTTCGCCCAACTCAAAGGCTAGTCAGGTAGGGAGTTATGAGCACAGTTCTGGTTGTAGAAGATAGCCTTGCACAACGGCAGATGATCTCAGACCTACTTAAAGGAAGTGGGTTGAAAGTCACTGTGGCCAGTGATGGCCAAGAAGCTTTAGAACGCATTAATCAGTCTTTCCCTGATGTAGTGGTATTGGATATTGTCATGCCTCGGATGAATGGTTATGAGCTTTGCCGCCGTCTCAAGTCCGATCCAAAAACTCAGAATGTACCGGTAGTTATGTGTTCTTCAAAAGGCGAAGAATTTGACCGTTATTGGGGCATGAAGCAAGGTGCAGATGCTTACATTGCCAAACCATTCCAGCCAACAGAGCTCATTGGAACGGTAAAACAGCTGCTTAGAGGATAGATCTATAAAGTGATACACAGGTATTCAAGGGAATGGTTGGTAACCCGGACTTTTTAACTGGCAGTGGTCAAGATCAAGCTCCAGAATTTCAAGAGTTAGAAACTCCTGAAGGCGAACTACACTTGCGTTTTTTCGTCCCTTCTGGTCAAGAATTTGCTCTGCCTGCTACTGGTATTAGAGAAGTAATCTCCCTATCACCAGATTGGATCACTTCTATTCCTAATTCCTCTCCCTTGCTATTGGGGACGATCAATTTTCGAGGGCAGGTGATTTGGGTATCAGATTTAGGACAGTTTCTGGGGGATACAACAATGTTGAATACAGACCGCCCAGAAATTAACATCATTGTTATCGAAGACCAAGAAACAATGCTGGGATTAGCAATTGACAGAATTGGGGAGATGGACTGGCTTGATCCGGAGCAATTACAGATGCCGACCAATGTTCCAGACAGTATGGCTCCCTTTTTGCGGGGTGAGTGGTTGTTAAATGAAGAATCTAATCGATATTTGCTACTACTAGAGCAGGTAGCAATTCTCAGATCAGCACGGTGGGCAGCATGAAATTAAGCGATATAAGGAAAAATATAGCAAAAAGCTAGTTTTTTTTCTGATGACAAGCGGGAGGAGGCAAATGGCATTAAGTACGAATTATGCACAAGAATATAAAGAAGCGGAAATGGCTTATATGCAAGGTAATTACCAAAAAGCCGCTACTGTTATTGACCGATTAATTGAGGATTTTCCGGATGATCCAAGTACCCTTTTGCTTAGAGGTCATATCTACTGCTATGGATTACAGCAGTACGATGTAGCACGGGAACAGTACGAGTCAGTTAAAGAGCTGACTGATGAAGCAGATTTTGTTAATTATGCCAATGATGGTCTAGAGCACGCTAATCAAGCAACTAATGGCTCAGAAACCGCCGATCTGATCGAGTCATCAGAAGATTTTGATATTTCATCAGAAGATTTCGATATTAATGAACTAGAACTTGGTGAAACTGATGGCGTTAGTCTATCAGAGAGTAGTCCAGCAGTACTCAATTCAAAGGAAGCGACGACAAACTCTATTGAATTGGATGAAGCACCGACTTCTGAAATCTTGCAAGAATTGGACACTGATGATGATCTGGGAGATTTTGATCTGGCAAGTTTAGATTTGGATGAGGTTCAAAGTGATGATTGGGCACTTGGCTCGTCTGCTGAATCCTTTGATGCTGAATCTTCTGACGAAAATCCCTTTGGAACTTCACAGACTGATTATAGTTTAACAGAACCAACTCCTGGCGCTGCTAATGAGGATCCTTTTGCGTTTGCTGTTGGCGAGGAGGAAGGTGAAGATTTTGGGGGTTTGGAAGATGAATCACATGAGCTGGAGCTGGATGGCGATGCTTTCAGTTCTGCCGAACTATACGAGCAGGCAGAAGAATTTTCCCATAATAACAATGACTATCCAGATGTCACAGCAGCAACGTTTGTTATGCCTCTAGGAGGAGGCTTTGAACAGGCACAAACTTATGAAGATAGCTCTGAGCAATTTGAAGATAGTTCAGAGGAATTGTCTGAAGCACAATCCCTATTTGATACTCAATTGTCAGATGAGGAAGGCGAGGAGTCTGTCTACAGTGACAATCCAATGAGTGAGGAATACAACTCCACCTACCCAGTTGTGGAAGAACAAACTTTCTTGATGGATTCAGAAGAGCAAGTCAGTGAGAGTAAATTTTCGACCATAAATCAGCCTGAGGTTGGAGATAGAGACGACTTGGAATACCTCAGTAAAGGTAATGCACAGTTCAATGATTCCTTTGAGCAGAGCAACTATATTCAGGACGAGCAAACTTTTAGTGAGGAAGATCGCGCTTTTGATTCTACCTATGACCAGAATGGATTTAACTCCCAAGATAGCTTTGAATTTGAGAGCTTTGATGAAGCTTATGGACAAGCTGCCTTCGATATGGACGAAGTTACTGAATCAGCAGGTGGAACCCTTTCAGGAATTGAGGCACCTCAAAGTTCAAGAGATGGTTTTCTGGATGAATTTGATGTATTTGATGATGATTTAGGTTCAATCCCTGATTTCTCTCTCGGTGATCGAGAAGACATCTCAATAGGAAATACGACTTCCTCTGGTTTTGATTACCACAGTACTGGTGGGATGATTTCGGAAATTACCGGTGGTATCGGCTTGAGTGACAAGAGTGATAGCACTCGCAGAGCCGAAGAAGAGATGTTTAACTTCGGTACAACTGCAGAACAAATCCCCGTATTTAACCAAACGAAAGATAGTGAGCAGGAAGTCATCCCCAGTACCGAACAGGGCTTACTCGCTCCATTTGAGAATGCCTCACTACAACAGAAACAGTGGATGACTGCTGGCGCAGCGGGAATTGTCTCAGCAGTAGTAGTAGCATTGGCAAGTTTTGTCTCAGCTAGTATAGCAGGAGATAACAAGCCGGTAGTGTCTCATCTACGCAATACCGGTTGGGCGATGACAGGAGCAGCAGGACTTGCTAGTTTTGGCACCGCACTAGCTCTTGGCAGAATCACGACAAAACAGATTCAATCTGCAACTGCTGATCTACAAACCCAGTTTGACGCCGTCTGTCAGGGTAATCTCAATGCTCACGCTACGGTTTACTCAGAAGATGAATTTGGTCAGTTGGCAGCTGGATTCAATCAAATGGCAAGAGTGATCCTGACTACTACTAGTGAAGCGCAACGGAAGGCAGAAGAACAAGAGCAGGCGAAAGAAGACTTGCAACGCCAAGTAATTAGATTGCTGGACGATGTTGAAGGTGCGGCGAGGGGGGATCTGACAGTACAAGCAGAAGTGACAGCTGATGTTTTGGGGGCAGTTGCTGACTCCTTTAACCTGACAATTCAAAACTTGCGAGAAATTGTACAACAGGTGAAGCGAGCAGCCCAAGATGTGACTAGAGGCTCCACCGATAGTGAGTCATTTGCCCGCAGTTTGTCTAGTGATGCCTTACGACAAGCTGAGGAATTAGCTGTTACCCTTAACTCAGTTCAAGTGATGACCGACTCAATTCAGCGAGTGGCTGAGGCAGCAAGAGAAGCAGAGGAAGTTGCTCGCTCAGCATCGGCAACAGCTCTCAAAGGTGGGGAAGCGGTAGAACGTACCGTGGCAGGGATTTTACAAATCCGAGAGACTGTAGCAGAAAGTACTCGTAAAGTCAAGCGTTTAGCGGAATCATCCCAGGAAATTTCTAAAATTGTGGCAGTAATTTCTACCATTGCCTCCCGCACTAATTTGCTGGCTCTCAATGCTAGTATTGAGGCGGCAAGAGCTGGGGAAGCAGGTCGAGGCTTTGCTATTGTTGCTGATGAAGTACGACAGTTAGCAGATCGCTCAGCAAAGGCTCTAAAGGATATTGAAGCCATCGTGTTACAAATTCAGAGTGAAACTGGCTCAGTGATGACAGCAATGGAAGAAGGCACTCAGCAGGTAATTGATGGTACAAAACGGGCAGAACAGGCAAAAAGAGCACTCGAAGATATTATTCAAGTGTCTAATCGCATCGATGCCTTAGTACGTTCTATTACAGCTGATACTGTAGAACAGACGGAAACTTCCCGTGCAGTAGCCCAGGTAATGCAATCTGTGGAGTTGGCTGCTCAAGAAACCTCCCAGGATGCCCTGAGAGTGTCTGGCTCGCTACAAAATCT
Source organism: Symploca sp. SIO2C1 (assembly GCA_010692635.1). Lineage (GTDB taxonomy): Bacteria > Cyanobacteriota > Cyanobacteriia > Cyanobacteriales > Coleofasciculaceae > Caldora. The sequence goes on from JAAHGL010000050.1 coordinate 10,099, forward strand.
TGTAGGAGTCGCACGAGATCTACTATCTTCTGTTGAACGCTTTCGTGTTGAATCCAATGAGGGTAAGTAGAGTGGCTATCAACTTAAAGTGGGAAAAAAAAGTCTGTACGGGCGAATTGCCATTCGCCCGTACTAGATGTTAGGTATTTAGTTATTTATTATTTGTTGGCAAGATAATAAACAACAACCAATAAAAATGAGTAAAACTGCTACTAGTTCTGGCTTTGGTTTGTGGGCTGAGCGCCTGCTAGCAGCGATTTTCTTGGCTGGTCAAGTGATTCTCCATATCCTGAGGGGAAAAATTCATAAGGGCAACACCCTTAACCAAATGGCAATGGCTGGTCCAGAATCACTGATGATTGCCATGCTCACTGCTGCTGTGATCGGTATGGTATTTACTATTCAGGTAGCACGAGAGTTTATCAACTTTGGTGCCGCTAACCTGGTAGGAGGGGTTTTGTCTTTGGCCTTGACTCGTGAACTCTCACCAGTTCTGACTGCGGTGGTTTTAGCAGGAAGGGTAGGCTCCGCATTTGCTGCCGAAATTGGTACCATGCGGGTAACAGAGCAAATTGACGCTCTTTATATGCTCAAAACTGACCCCATTGATTACCTTGTAATTCCTCGTGTCATTGCTTGCTGTCTGATGCTGCCAGTGTTGACGATTCTTTCGATTATTTTCGGCATGGCTGGAGGGATGTTCATTGCCACTGGTACCTACGGTATTTCCCAATCTGAGTTTCTTGATTCAGCTCGTCAACTTCTGGGTATCTGGGACTTGTGCTCCGCTGCGATTAAAGCTCTTTGTTTTGGGGGGTTGATTGCTGTAATTGGTTGTAGTTGGGGTTTAACCACTACTGGTGGAGCCAAAGGCGTTGGGCAATCTACAACTACTGCTGTCGTCACCGCTTTGCTAGCAATATTTATTTCTAACTTTTTCCTATCCTGGGCAATGTTTCAAGGAACTGGTACTTCATTATTGTAATCTTCAGTATAAGTAGGGTTTGCTGAATAAGTGTGGAAGCTATGCCAGAGAAGGCTTTCAATCATTTTGCAAGCCAAATAAGTGCAAGGAAATTATACCTTTTGGCTCAAAAAGCTTGCACAATTGAACAAATCTGGGAGCTAATCGAGGGGTAATTCACTCATTACTCATCACTCATTACTCATTACTCATTACTCATTACTTCAAAACCCGAATCAATCGACTTTTTCAGCAAACCCTAAGTAGTACCTACCAGGCGATCGCGTTTTTCCGGTTCGTGATTTGCCTACGGCAGTGTGCCAAAGCAATTGTATATTCATGTCTTGCTTTTGTTCCTGGAGCTTGACCCATCATTTAATAATTTCCACAACATCCACTGGTGCACCATCAACAAGGCGATTTTTACCATCGGTAACCAGTAATTCCCCAGGTTTCACCCCCCGCAGAATCTCTCGCCTGGAAATTCCTTCAATCCCTAATTCCACCTGGCGCTGTTCCACAACTTTCTTGCCGTTTTCTTCTTTGATGACAAAAACATGAGGAATTTGATCGCGGAAGACAAAGGCATTGAAGGGAGCCACTGTTGCGTCGTTTTTTTCTTCGACAGCAATCCAGGCATAAATTTTAGAACCATCCTGTAGATTTGCTGCTCCTTGTATAATTTGCACTTTGACTTCAACAGAGCGTTCACCAGGAGAGACGGAAGGACTTACAGATTCAACTCTTCCCCTAGCAGCAGCGAGTCTCATCAGATCATCACTCGTAACCTTCCCAGAAGAGGCTTTACTCTGATCCTGATCTAAAATAACGAAGGCTCGTTGTCCTGGTTTAACGTTAGCTCCTTGAAAGGCAGGGAATTGGGCATACGCTTCAAAACTACTGGGGTCAATGACGATGATTGGGATTGTCTTAGGAATAGAATTATCATCATTCGGTTGTACCCTTTGGGGCGTCCAATATATCCCCTCTTTAATATTAAGGTGGGCCACTTGACTGTTGAACGGTGCTTTGATTTCAGTATCTTCTCGGTCAATTTTGGTCTTTCCTAGTTGAGCAATAGCTGAGCTAACCCCAGATTGAGACGCCTGAACCTGAGCATCAGCAGAGGTGACTCCTTCTTGAGCAGAGTTTACTGCTGCTTCTGCTGCAGCGATAGCAGTTTGGGTATTTTTGAAGTCAGTTTCCTTAACTTCTACTTCCCGCCCTTGAATTGCCCCTTCCTGATAAAGTTCCTGATAGCGTTTTAGATCAGTGGCTGCAAACTCACTATTTGTCTGAGCCTGTTTAAGTTCAGCTTCTGCTTGTATAAGTTGATTTTGAGCCTGTTTGAGATTAGCTTTTGCCGTTTCTACCTGTTGTTGAGCCTCAAACACCGCTGCTTTTGCCACATTCAAGTCTTGGTTAGATTTACGCTGGTCTACTTTTGCCAATAGCTCACCAGCTCGCACATAATCCCCTTCCTCTAGATCACGTCCATTAATATCTTTGACATAGGTGACTGTTCCTGCAACATCAAAGGTCAAATGCTTGAAGCGAGAGGCTCTCACTTCACCGTTAGGACTAAAAACCCATTCTTGAATCGGTTGTGTCTTTACCGGCACGACTTTTACAGGTAATTGAGCTTCTAGAGCTACAGTTTCAGTTTGTTCTGAGCTGGATCTATTCTGGATAACGGTGAAAGCTCTGAAACCAAGTAGAGCTCCAATCACTGTAATTACGAGGAAAAGGGAAAAAGTCCACCGATTTTTTTTAGCGATGGGAGTCCAAGGCACATCGGGCCACAAAGGTCTTTTTTCATCAACCTTCTCAGATGATTCAGATACTATTTCCTCTGGCTGAGCTGCTATTTCCTCTTCTGAATGTTCTGCTAATGCCTGAGGCTGTTGTACATCACTTGGCGATTGAGTATCTTCAGTTTTCATGGAAAATTCCCTTCTGGATAGATATCCTATTACTCTTGGAAGGAAAAGCAGCTAGCAAAAGCTTCCCAACCAGTGTGACAGTAACCTATTTATTTTAAGTCAAGAAATTTTGCTGAGCAAGATAATATTTTTTATACTGACGGTACTTGACCAATGACCAACTTGGCTATGGAACTAGCAATTATCAAAATTGGTGGCTCTTTAATTACCAATAAAGCTAAACCCTTTACCTTGAATGATAAAAATTTGCAGGTTATTGTTAATGAGATAGCCATAATAAAAAAAAATATCCCTAATTTGAGGCTGATTTTAATCAACGGTAATGGTTCTTTTGGACACAATACTGCTCATCAATTTGGTACTCATCATGGTTTTCAAGATGAACAAGGTAGGTTGGGTTTTTGTTACCTGCAAAAAGATACCGCACAATTGAATCGAATTTTAGTCAATCAGCTTATCGAACATGATGTTTCTGCTATCAGCTTTGCTCCCGGTAATTTGTTTTGGGCAGAAAATCAGCAATATTTTCACCAAGATTTACCTATTTTAGAAAATTATTTGGCAAGGAATTTTGTGCCAGTTTTATATGGGGAAGCAATTCTAGACCTAAAATTGAATTGTACTACAATTTCTTCTGATGTAATTTTATATCTACTGGCAAGATATTTCGCTCATCACCAGAAATTCAAAATTAACAAAATCATAAATGCTGGTAATTATCCTGGAGTTTTAGATGATCAACAACAAATTATCCCTAAAATTGATTATCACAATTTTACTGAAATAAAGAAATATTTTTATAAATCTCAACAAACTGATATCTCTGGAGAAATGGAAACTAAGGTTAGGGAGTTGTTAAAAATAGCGAAATTAAATTTACAAACTATTATTATCGATGGTTCAAAAACTGGAAATTTACAAAAGGTTTTGAGTAATCAAGAATTTGTGGGTACAGTAGTTGCAAAATGACAAAGTCTTTGTTATTTACTAAAAGGGCGCACTGCAGTGCGTCCGTACGCCAAATTTAATGCAACTCTCTTGAAATTGAATTAGATAGGTTGTTATATCCAAAGCAGATGAGCAGTATACTCCCTAACACTTATCACTCATAATCCTGGCGACGCAAGCGCAGCTGAATTTCTTCTAGTAGCCTACGATTGGCAGCCATTAAATCAGCAACTAAACCAAACATCCACAACTGAAAACCAATCAGAATCAAGATAGCGGTAAGAATTAGGCTGGGAATCCTGGTTCTATCTGTACCCAGCAAAAAATAAACTAACCAACGACAGCCCAGCAAAAATCCGAAACTAAAGGGTATACTACCCAGAATGAGGAAAAAGCGCAGGGGTTTGTAAAGCATGAAGATCCGCAGGATAGTAAAAAGCGATCGCATCACGTAGGACGTGGGACTCTTCACTAAGCGAGAAGCGCGTAAAACCTGGTTGGTTCTAATGGGAACCGAAGTAATTGCCATCCCCTTTTGTCCTGCTTGGATAATCGTTTCCAAGGTATAGGTATAACTATTGAAAACATTAATCTGCATCGCCGCCTCACGACTGAAGGCACGAAAGCCACTGGGAGCATCTGGAATATGGGTATTACTAGCAAGGCGCACTACCCAGCTACCTAGTTTTTGTAGTAGCTTTTTAGATAAAGAAAAATGGCGAATTTCCCAGATAGGTCTAGCACCAACGACAATTGCCGCTTGTCCCACTAGAATTGGCTGTATTAGCTGAGGAATGTCCTCAGCACAGTATTGATTATCAGCATCCGTATTGACAATGATATCAGCACCCGCTTTGAGAGCAGCTTCTATCCCCGCCATAAAGGCTTTGGCAAGACCCTGGTTGGTGGAAAAACGAATGATGTGATCCACTCCATAGGTTTTAGCCACCTCAAAAGTGCAATCGCGACTACCATCATCGATGACTAACCACTCAACCACATCAATACCTGGCAACTGGCGAGGTAAGGCATCCAAGGTTATCCCTAGAGTACGTTCTTCGTTGTAACAAGGAATTTGAATAATTAGTTTAGTCATCCTTGGCTGGAGTTTCGTTATTTGTTATTTGTACCGCTAACAAATAACCAACAACAAAATTTAAAATGGTAAAATGCCAATTGATTTCCGCAACACTAATACTATCTGGGGTTCCATCTTAGTGGAAACCCTCAACCGTCTGGGATTAACTACAGCGATCATCTGTCCGGGATCTCGCTCAACCCCTTTAGCCGTAGCCTTTGCCCGATGTTCTCAGGCAAACCAAGGAAAACAGATAGAAGTGATTCCAGTTCTAGATGAACGCTCAGCAGCCTTTTTTGCTTTGGGAATTGCTCGCAAATCTGGAACTCCAGTGGTTCTTGCTTGCACCTCTGGAACTGCTGCTGCCAATTTCTACCCAGCGATAATTGAAGCCAAGGAAAGTCGAGTTCCTCTGTTAGTTTTGACCGCTGACCGTCCTCCGGAACTGTGGCATTGTCATGCAGGACAAACCATTGACCAAATAAAATTATACGGTAACTACCCCAATTGGCAAGTATCTTTAGCAGCGCCTTCGGTGGAAATTGGGATGCTGAGATATCTACGACAAACAGTTATTCATGCTTGGGAACGGACGCTTTTTCCGGTTCCGGGTTCAGTACATCTTAATCTTCCCTTCCGGGAACCCCTTGCTCCTCTGCCACAAATTGATACAGATATTCTTCCCTCTCCCTTTGAACTAGAAGATTTCTTTGCTGCTATTTCCCCATCTCCCCATCTTCCCATCTCCCCATCTCCCCATCTCCCCCTCTCCCTTTACCAAAAATGGCAACAAGAGCAACAAGGTATTATCATCGCTGGTTCTGCTCAACCCCAAAACCCCAAATCCTATTGTGAAGCGATCGCACAATTATCACAAACTTTAGGATGGCCGATATTAGCGGAGGGACTATCTCCAGTCAGAAACTACGCTCAACTTAACCCCTATCTGATTTCCACCTACGATCTCATCCTGCGTAACGAGCAACTAGCACAACAATTGAAACCAGCAATGGTGATTCAAATTGGTGAGTTACCAATTAGTAACAAACTCCGTACCTGGTTGAATGATAGCCAACCCCAGCGTTGGGTAATTGACTCGAGCGATCAAAATCTCGACCCCCTCCACGGTCAAACTACTCACTTGCGGATAGACTGGTCAGTAGTTAGTAGTCAGTGGTTCGTTGCTACTCACCAACCACACCAGGCAACAGAAGATCTACCTCTATCTCCCTATTTTCCAACCTACAGCACTTCCCAAAAACAAAACAACAAGAGTAAGAAGGGTAAACGGCAAACAGAATATCTACAAAAGTGGTGTGAGGCTGAAGCCAAGGTGAGATTAGCAGTTGACCAAAAGATGAGTACCGTCAGCCACTTATTTGAAGGCAAAGCTGCCTGGTTACTTTCCCAAAGCTTGCCATCACAAACACCCCTATTTATTGCCAACAGTATGCCAGTAAGGGACGTCGAGTTTTTTTGGTCTCCTGGTAATACTGGTGTTCGTCCTTTCTTCAATCGAGGTGCTAATGGTATTGATGGGACTTTATCTACAGCTTTGGGTATTGCTCATCAGAATCAGAGTAGTGTGATGCTTACTGGAGACTTGGCCTTGTTACACGATACCAATGGCTTCTTATTAAAAAGTAAGTTTGTCGGTCATCTAACTATTGTGCTCATCAACAATAATGGGGGCGGTATCTTTGAGATGTTACCCATCTCCCAGTTTGATCCACCTTTTGAAGAATTCTTTGCGACACCCCAAGCCGTCAACTTTGCTCAGTTGTGTTGTACCTATGGTGTGGAACACCAACTGATTCAATCTTGGGAGGAGCTAAAGCAGTTGTTAAACCCACTTCCAACTAAAGGTATCCGGGTTTTGGAGTTACGCACCAATCGCAAAGCAGATGCGAGATGGCGTCAAGAACATCTAGGAAAATTTGCGGTGGGTATGGGAAACTGAGTTCTTGATTGACATGCTAACTAAACCAAGGAGAGTTGCCTTTCCCTTGCAAAAATGCTAATAAATTGAACCATAATTTAAGCTTTTGCAGCTTTATATACAGTTTTAGTTAATTTTCGCTATATTATATATTTGACTCAGTTATTCAAATATAATCACCTTCAACATTCAGCTTAGTTTACCCGAATGGGTTGTAACAGTTATTCTAGAGATAATCCCCCCGTGATTATCCGGTTTGAGAGACAGACTCAGAGATTCTACTCCTAGAAATGCTTAAAAATTATTTACACTAGTTACTAAGCTTTATTTTTGCATAAATGTTCAAGGTAAAGGTGAAGATTAATATAGATGCCCAGCAAACATTAATGTTTGTCTGGTTTCTGCTTTCAGTCCATATCCTGTGTTTATGATGTGGGGGTGCTACTACAATGGATTCTTGGTTGCAATACTATAATCGACAAACCACGTTACAAGAACAGGTGTTATACGCTCATTTTGGGGCTCGCGTCCAGGTTGAGTCCCCTAAGATCTTGATAGATCACTTTCGTCAGCTGTTCATTGAAGGGATTGGATACTCTAATGCTCAAGTTTGGGTTGCTTTAGAGAAAATTGTCTTTTCGGATTTTGCTGAGAGGGAATTTAAGTTCATTCTCAATCGCAGCTGCTATATCCTGATTAACCAATGGCTGAATCAACCTAAACTCCAAGGTGCTATTCCTCGATTGATAGGACTGTTTGAATCTGCTCCAACTACACCAGCTCGTGCTCGGACAACCCAGCGTCTGCGAGATTTGGTAGCCGGTTTCACCCAATCTGAGCAATATCGAGCACTACGACAACTAGCTCAAGTTCTTAGTCAGAAGAGTGAGGAAAAAAACAGCCCAGAAGCCAAGCCTTTAGTAACTTTAATTCCTAGATATCCCTGTCTATATGAACATTGCCTGCTAACCAATGACAGTACTGATGAGCAGCGGCAACAAGTCCGGTTAATGCGAGACAAGGCACAAGGGAAATTTGAAGTTAATTTGTCTAAGTATATTACCTATCAACAGTTGCCGAGACATTCCCAGTCTGGGAAAAATCCCACATTGTTGAGTAATGAGCAACTGAATTTTGCCATCAAACAGTTTACAGGTAAAGTGGATGGCTCCAACACCTATCGGGACTTAGCAGAACAGTTCCGTACTTACAGCCGCTGGACTCCCTCTTACCGGACTTTTAAAAAGGAATTCTACGAATACCTAACTGCCTCAATTGACATAAAGTATAGCAGTGGTCAGTTTAGTCAACGGTTATATCAACAACTGCAAAATACTTTACCTCAGAATGATAGCCAAAAACTCAGTGATGTGCTGTTGCTGGGGACTTGTAGAAAATTATTGAATTTTCTGGTGGTGGAAAGTCCCCAACAACCAACCCACTACATTTTTGGCGATCTCACCAGTAACTTGGGAATTACTCCCACTGTCGGTGTACTGTTGAAGATAGTATTGCTCTGTAACCAAGTCAAGTCTTACCTAGAACAGCGATTTGCCATTCTGTTCAACCACTATGAAGGTTGCGCTAAGGACAAGGTCTATTGGCTGGTTGAGTCCCTGGAAAATTTAAATGTAGCCTTCAGCACTAACCTTGGTTCAGTACATGTGTTCTAGGTGTAAGTAGAGCATCTATTCTAAAACTGTGGGTATGAGTGTAGGTTAGGTTGAGGAACGAAACCCAACAAATCAGGACATCGTTGGGTTTCGCTAGCGCTCTACCCAACCTACAGATTTAGCATTGTCATCTCACTAGTGAATCATCAAAGGAAGATAAAATTCTTGTATGTTAAAATGCAGTATTTTAATACTGAATTAGCCTCAGCCAAGCCACTTATTGTGACCATAGTTAACCCACTGTTCAACTAAGGCAAACCCAGATATCCCAATCAACCACCACAAAGTTTGATAAGCTTTTTTACCAGGGATACAACAAAAGAGATATCCTAGAGCTATGAAAAAGAAGGGGACTCCAAATATATATCTACCTAGACTATAAAGACGGTCTCTAGTAAAAAATATAATCAGAGAGTGGATTACTGGAAAGTAGACACAAAACCAAAATACATAGTTGCTACTTAAAGTTATAGGGTAGTCAGAAGTTATTACTTTTTTTAGTGAATTATCTTTTCCTTGTGATTTACTTTTCAAATAAAACCAATTAAATATGTGAGTCAGTATTAGTAAAGGTGGATATAAAAATAAAAGATTCCATAAAGTTGATTTTGGTTGCCAAATTACTAAATTAATATCTTTGATTTTGAAGTAGACCAAAATAAAAGCAACAAATAAGACTATTAAAGGAAAATAAAGTCCTAACAAATCAAAAAACTGAGATTTAGGAAAAAGTAACAGCTCTAAATGTAAACCCAACTTCGTACCCCAGTCTTTTTGGTCTTTGAAGGGAGCGAAGAAGTCCCCGCGTGCTTGCCAGCAAAACAATCCATAGATAGAGTATCCTAGGAAAGAAGAAACCCAGAGAGTTAGGGTGATTTTAATCTCTTGGCTATACTTGTTAATTACTGTTCGCCAATCTCTCCAATTATGTGTTTCTAGTTTTAAGCTCTCAAAATAAAAAATTGTTCCTATTGCTGCTGCGGAAGAAAAAACGAACGGTATTAATATTGGTCTAGTCAAACCCATAATCAAGGTCAGGATAAATACTAGAGTAAGTCTGACAATTTGATTAAGGTTGGTTTGACGTAGACAAACCCAAATAAAAATAGCACTGAGAGCAGAGAACAAACTTTCTGTATAACCAATTACTCGAAAAATTGCCATGGGACTCAGAGAAAAAGCCATAACCAAGAGTAAAGTAAGGTATTTATGGTTAAGGCTTTTAGTAAAAACCAAAATTAATAAGGGAGTGGAGAGTAAGAAAATAACCGTAGAAACAACTAAAAAATAATGTGCGGTTTGCTCTACATTTTGAGGATGAAACAGAAAGCGAATCAGCAGAGGCCAAAGAGGGTAAAAAGCAAGACAAGTGTTACTCAGAGCAATATCAGCATAACCTTGTAAATCCCAGTAGTAGCTTCTACTAGTTTCTGGTAGAGGAGGATCGGGAACTAATTGAACTGGAGAGAAGAATTTATGGAAAGCATCAGGATTAATTAGCATACCCAATGCAGCACAAAAAATAAAAGCACTGCAAATGAGTAAGGATGAGTTGACTATCCTGAGCATTTTTGCCTTGGTCATTGGTTATTGGTCATTGGTACAAAGAATTTTATAGTGGGAGAGCGTGGTGTAATTATTGAACTGTTGTCAGTACCCCGTTCTCAAAACACGGAATTTCCAAACTACCGAAAATTTTTAATGAAATCAATTACTCTTCTTGGCTCCACCGGTTCTATAGGTACTCAAACCTTAGATATTGTGACTCAGTACCCCAACCAATTCCGACTAGTAGGATTGGCAGCGGGAAGTAATGTGGAGATGTTAGCTGCTCAGATTAGGCAATTTAGACCTGCGATCGCGGCAATCCGCAATCAAGAGAAGTTCCCAATGCTGCAAGAAGCAGTTGCAGATCTCGACCCCCAACCAATTCTACTGGCTGGAGAAGCTGGGATAGTGGAGGTTGCGAAGTATGGGGATGCTGAAGCCGTAGTTACTGGCATTGTTGGCTGTGCTGGTTTGTTGCCAACTATTGCGGCGATTGAAGCTGGTAAGGATATTGCTTTAGCGAATAAGGAAACTTTAATTGCTGGTGGTCCCGTAGTACTACCGTTAGTAGAAAAACATGGTGTTAAGCTCTTACCCGCTGATTCAGAGCATTCGGCAATTTTTCAGTGTCTCCAGGGAGTACCAGCTGGTGGCTTGCGACGAATTCTGCTAACAGCATCTGGCGGAGCTTTCCGGGATTGGCCTGTGGAGAAGTTACCAGAAGTCAAGGTTGCTGACGCTATCAAGCACCCCAACTGGTCGATGGGACGGAAAATTACGGTAGATTCTGCGACACTGATGAATAAGGGACTGGAGGTGATTGAAGCTCATTTCCTGTTTGGTATGAATTACGACCAAATTGACATTGTGATTCATCCCCAAAGTATTATTCATTCCCTAATCGAGCTACAAGATACCTCAGTGTTAGCTCAACTAGGTTGGCCTGATATGCGCTTACCCCTACTTTATGCTTTGTCATGGCCTGAGCGCATCTATACTGATTGGGAGCAGCTGGATTTAGTCAAAGCGGGGGATTTGACTTTTAGGGAACCAGACCATCAAAAGTATCCCTGTATGCAACTAGCTTATGCCGCAGGCCGTGCTGAGGGTTCCATGCCAGCAGTATTGAATGCAGCAAATGAGCAGGCTGTGGCACTCTTTCTCGAAGAGAAAATCGGTTACTTGGACATTGCCAGTTGTATCGAATACGTTTGCGATCGCCACCAAGCTGATAACTGTCCTAATCCTACTTTAGATGATATTTTGGCAGCGGATAGTTGGGCAAGACAGGAAGTTGTGGCAGCTGTAAATACAGGTAAATTTGTCACTAGTCCATTAGTCATTGGTCATTAGCTATTTGTCATTGGTGCGGGCTGTCTGCTTTTCAAGAGCGTGTGCGGGCTATGCTCAATCTGCCTGAAAGCAGCGATAATGGATAGGGTAAGTATAAAGTGCCGGGTGAAGTAGCGATGACCGAGTTGCTTGAGCGTGCGATCGCTAGGTTGCAAAACTTGCCTGAAAGTGAGCAGAACGCGATCGCGTCGATCATTTTGGAAGAAATTGAGGATGAACGGCAGTGGGATAAAGCATTCTCGAGTTCCCCAGATCTTCTTGCGAAACTTGCAGCTTTGGCAATGGTTGAATACCATGCTGGAGAAACCCAGGAACTTGATCCAGAAAAGTTGTGAAGTCACGTACTACTGCTGAGTTCCGCAGACTGTTTGCTAATTTGCCTCAACAGGTTCAGCAGCAAGCTCGTGCAGCCTATCGGCAGTTTCAAGCAGACCCAAGCTATCCAAGTCTACGTTTCAAGAAGGTGCATCCGGAACTACCCATTTACTCTGCCCGCGTGAGTAATAACTATCGTGCAGTAGGTCAAATAGACGGAGATACAGTGATTTGGTTTTGGATTGGTTCACATGCCGAATATGACAGACTATTACGGCAGATATAACAGCTTGGCATAATACCAAATCCGGTTATTGTGGGGTACTTATCAAAATCACCAAATCTTTTCCAGACAAAGGCTTTGATTTTTTTTAATAGACCCTTGGTAAAGCGGATTTGGTATAACAATCCCAATGCACACCGAGTTAATCATTTCTATGATAAGTTTTTAGTCTTTACCGAGGAGTTGTTTGAGGTTGCGGTAGGCGATCGCTCTTTTTGTTATTCCATCTACATTTTAATATTGTGAGTCGGACGTTGACATGTCTATAACCTTGAACTACCATAGAAATATGGATGCAGCAGACATGCAGTACGCATGACATCCCGTTACCTAAGAAGGTCGAGGAATTCCGGTAAAGACGCTCTGAATACCAAAATCATGGTTTTGGCGAAGGCTCCTGAAGGAGTCTTTGTTATTTCTGTGGTCTGGGTAAATTTTTATTCTGCAACAGATTTTTAGCAATTACGAAAAATCCAACCTTTTTTACCTTGCCTAGTCCTTCGTGACGAGGATAGGCACTTCGCACATGTAATCTAAGTCTTTTACTTTCTCTGAATACTGCAAAGGGAACAAAATAATTAACCTCACAGCCCCTAGAGTTCAATACCTTAACCACAGCATACTTACCATACCCAGCATGGCAAACCAAAGTTTCCTTATTGCCTAATGACTTTATGATAGTGGGTAAGTGTTTTGAGAGTTCATACCTCTCAAGATTAAACGACCTAGACTCCCTTGGAGCATGATACATTAATAATCGTTCTTGTTCTTTTGAAATCTCCCCCACATTCTTGGTAAAGCAATGCAAGCCATAGGTTACGATGAATCTATATGTGGTTGGTCTTGTCTTATCCCTTTCATCTAGATATTCAACCCGATGGGCATTGAGGTGCGACAAGTCATATTCTTTCCCATCAAGTGTGAAGTTTCTCCAGCATGTTACTTCTTCTACCGTCTTGAAGTTCATCTAATTGTAAGAGTTTTTGCTATACAAGGCAGGTTCAGACAATTACGACTACCATTTCACCCAGAGCTGTTCCTAAGCATTATACCTAAGTAGGTGGGAGGTAGGAAACCCAGAAATTACAAGCCTTTGTGTGCCTAAATCAAAATCAATAGTTGGGCTGCTTTATATCTGACTGGGGACGGTAGAGTAAGACGACTTGTTAGTATCAAAACTAGTCCGACTCAGGGTTATTTATAGGAACATGCAATACTGAGTTTTCATGTCTTAGTTTATCTAAGCAAGACAGGTTTTGAGCAATTATGCCAAGAGCTTTTAGATGGTGTAAAAAGGAGATAGGCTTACTACGTTGTATCGAAACTATTTTTGATGCTAACTATTCCCCGATTTGACGAGACCTATGCAGCTTTCCATATAAAGCCTTCAGAGCTAAATGGCTCTCTTAGTCCCGTTCATCAGCATTCTGTATGGCATAGTGAGGGAGACAGACTTTACGATCACAAACGTTACCAGGAAAGCATTGCATGTTATGAACGTGCGTTAGTAAATAAGTCTGACGAATACCTTGTCTGGAATAAACTTGGGTTAGCACAAGCTGCACTTCAGCAGTATCAGCAGGCAAGATCAAGTTTTGACCAAGCGATAGAGATTAGCCCCAATGTCTATGTTGCTTGGTATAACAAGGGCAACGTATTACGTGAGTTAAGGCATCATGAGGATGCTGTAGCAAACTATGACAAGGCTTTAGAGTGCCAGCCAAAACATCATGAAGATTGGGTTTGGCATAATAGAGGCTTGAGCCTTTGGGATTTAGGTCATCTTGAAGAATCTGCGAAGAGTTATGACCACGCTGTAAGCACTAATCCCCGAAATTTTCAATCGTGGGCTAATCGCGGAAAGGTGCTATCTCAGCTAGGTCATTATCAAGAAGCGTTAGCCAGTTATGATCGGTCAATAGAAATTGAAGATGGTGAGTACCTCACATGGGCCAATCGAGCTATAACCCTTTCTGAATTAGGCAATCTTGAAGGAGCGCTTAAAAGCCTGGATAAGTCATTAGAACTAAACCCCGCAAATGATGAGCTGTGGAATGATCGAGGTGTGTTCTTATATGAGCTTGATCGATACGAGGAAGCACTGGAAAGCTTTGATCAGTCCATATCTCTTAAACCCGATGAAGATACTAATTGGTTTAACAGAGGCAACGCATTACTTAGACTAAAGCATTTTGACAAAGCAGTGAATAGTTATGATCAAGCTCTAAATATTAATCCCAGTAATCATTGGGTTTGGGATAACCGGGGATGTGCCCTTTCAGAACTTAATCGATTAAATGAAGCAATTGCTAGTTATGATCAAGCTCTAACTCAGTGTCCCACTAGTTATAGTGCCTGGAATAATCGAGGTGCAGATCTCTATTCGATGGGGTATTACCAAGAGGCACTGAATAGCTTTGATCAGGCTGTTGCACTAAAATTGGATAAAGCATTATATTGGACTAACCGAGGTAATGCACTACGGCAGTTGGGGCAACTTGAAAATGCCCTCGCTAGTTACAATACAGCTTTATCAATTAACCAAACCTATTCTCAAGCTCAATACTGGCACAGTATTGTTCTCAAGGATCTTGAGCAGAAAAACAAAATAAAGCTTGAAACACAGCTTAACGAGTATGAACAAACTTCTGAAGAGAATAAACGGTTAGCCTTTCATAAAGCTTTATTAGCTTCTGGATTAGTCAAACAGATTAAGCAAACTTCTCGTAATTCCGGGTCTATACGGCCACTCATTCAAGTGCAAGGAAAACCAATCTCTGAGACGATCATTGAGGAACGCCGCTAGATGGGAGTCTACTTCATAGACAGCAGTGCCCTAGTCAAGCGGTACATCAATGAAGCTGGATCAAGATGGATTTTGAGTCTGTTTGCGCCTACATTGAACAATGAAATTTTTATTGCAGCGATTACTAGTGTTGAAATCGTTGCTGCGATTACAAGGGCCGAGCGTGGTAAAAGGATCAGTGCTAATGATGCGCTTGCGGTGCGCGTTCAGTTCAAAAATGAGTTGAAGACAGAGTATCAAGTCATTGAAATTACGGAAAGTATAATCATGGCTGGAATGGTGTTAGCTGAAACTCATGGATTACGAGGCTACGATGCAATTCAACTAGCAGCGGGTTGTACAGTTAATACCCTTTGTATTTCCAGCGGTTTAGCTCCTATCATTTTTGTTTCGGCAGATAATGAACTCAATATTGCGGCATCTGATGAAGGTTTGATAGTTGAGAATCCTAATAAGCAGCCTTAGCCGCGCAGCCCAAATTAAGGGATTAGAGGGAACTAGAATGACAACTAACACTTCTTTAGAGGAAAGGCTTGCAGCAGTTGAAGTAGCGATTGCTGAGTTACAGAAGCAGGTTGCGGCTCCTCAGCCAACGCATTGGTTGCAACAAATTACAGGGTCTTTCAAGGATGAACCTGCTTTTGAGGAAGTACTTGCTTATGGACGAGCGATTCGCCAAGGGGATGAGTCTATCCTCGAAGTGCAAGACGAGCTATGAGATATTTGTTGGATACAGATCATCAGCCACAGACGAATTCAAAGCAGGTAGGGTGAGTTCGCCCACTCTGATTGATTTTCAAGATATTATGAGGGAGTCTAGGGGATAAGGTAGCGATCAGGAGTCAACCCATGCAAGCGATCCTGTTAAGCAGTGAAGAAGTTGCGAAACGCGCCTACCAAATCTACGAGGGCGGAATTCGCCAAAAGGTTGAGACACAGAAAAATATTGGCAAAATGGTCATCATCAATATTGAGACAGGTGACTATGAGGTCGATGAGACAGGGCTACAAGCAGCTAAAAACCTCCAGGTAAAGTCTCCCTATGCAAGACTCTTTGGTATCCGCATCGGCTATAACATAGCGGCTTCTTTCGGCGGTGTGATGGAGCGGGTAAGCAGTGATTTCCGGTATTGTGACTGACAGACATGCGATCGTCTCGTTGACCTTTCTCCTGGTATAGCAACCGCCAGGGTCATTAGGACATCAGATTAACGTCGTTTATTATTTCGAGCTAAACCTAGTGTCCTAACCGTTGTGGCGGTTGCTATAAATGGCGCAACTTTCCCGATCGAGTTTGTCATTGATACAGGCTTTACTATGTTGATAGGCAGGAATGTTATAACGGAGTCTCTGAAAAGTATTGTGACAAACTCTTATGCCGGATGAATTTATTGATGAGTATACCTTTGCCTTAGATCAATTATCAGTAGCACTACAAAATTCCTATGAAAAGATGAGGGTAGCACCTTTATCACGAACTAATTTGGACTACTCCAGAATAGTTCTTGGTCGACTACGAGCTTTCTATTGTGCTCAAGATAAGCTGAAATGCTTCCTCAATAAGAGAGTTGCCCAAGCAGGATCTGACTTTTTCGTAGAGACCATTCTGTTCTCACTTAAGCTTTTCAATGATACTGAAAATCTGAACTTGCAGATCGCCTCAGAACGTGCGATCGAGAAAAAGAGAAATGCTATCAGACCGGATATTAGCCTTTGGCGAGAGGACAATTTAGTAGCTGTTATTGAGTGTAAGACTCAGCTTGGGTGGTTGAGACATAACTGGGGGAATCACATTGTGAAACGTGAACAGCAAGTTAAAGCAGTATTCCCAGAAGCTACAATATTTTGGCTGGTTATGACAAGTTGCAACTGGTCAGGATTTGGCGATGATTCAAGGGTAGGGAATACATTATTCTGCCTACTGCGGGAGGTTTGGCCAACACAAATATCAAGAGAGTTTGAGCCTACTATTCTTGAGACACCACTTGAGAAGCTTTTACAGCAAGTCGAGGGGCTCTAAATTCAGGTTTGGATTTTTTGTTCAGTGAGGGGGTTGGTTGGGGTCGATACCGCCTATAAATGCCATATCGTCGGAGTTTAAACCCGGCAATTTGCCGTATATAATAGAAATTGTAAGCCCTTAATAAGATTTATAGTTTGTCGATATGGCTACTACGACTAACTCAAAACGAATGGCGAGACTTGAGGCTCGCATTACCCCAGAAACTAAAGCTCTCTTTCAGAAAGCGGCAAATCTGGAAGGGCGTACTTTAACGGATTTTGTCGTTGCAAGTGTTCAAGCAGAAGCTAGCCGAGTCATTCAGAAACATCAAATGCTTAAGCTGAGTGTTGAGGATAGCGAAGCTTTTGTCGATGCACTCCTTAGTCCTCCGAAGCCTAATGATTCTCTGAAATCAGCAGCTCTACGATACAAGGAAGTTATGTCAGTTTGATGGTTTTAACAATCGAGCCACTTGATGCTCGGAAGCATATTCGTTCCGGTTTTTCCTGCGGCAAGGATAGCTTAGATAACTACATAAGTAAGCAAGCATCTCAAGATCTCAAAAGACGAGTCACAACTGTGTTTGTTTTGATTGATGATCCTGATTTTAATATTTTGGCATATTATACGCTTTCTTCATTCACTGTTGATATTACAGCTTTAGACAAAGCTTTCGCAAAAAAATTGCCACGTTACCCACTATTGACAGCTACACTATTGGGTCGTTTAGCTGTTGATAATAAGCATAAAGGTAAGGGATTTGGAGAGCTAATGTTGATGGATGCTCTTAAAAAGTCGCTGAATGTCTCTAAGCAAGTTACCTCTCTAGCTATGATAACTGAAGCTTTAGATACGCAAGCCTTGAATTTTTATAAAAAGTATGGTTTTAAACAGTTTAAGCAAAATCATATGAAGCTATATTTCCCCATAAAATCTATTGAAGAACTTTGTCGAACTCTCGATATCTAGTCTTTTATATCATAGGGATTCCAGACTGAATGAAACATCCACAATTGGTCACTTAACAACCAACTCGTTAAATATTTCAAGTATCACTATGCCAGAACTAATTATTATCATTGCTGCAGTAATTGTCTCCTGGCTAGTTTTTACCTGGCTGATTAAAGTTGTGAAAGCCAGTATTGCAACTGCCATCATTGTGACTATTATTGTACTACTGTTACAACTACTCTTTGGCGTTGAGCCATCTGAGCTATGGCAGCAAATTACTCAACTGCCTCAAACCATTTGGCAACTTGTCGATGGTAAGTGATACAGCGGTTTTCATCTAAGTGAAGTACATAATTTGTCGCTTGAAGGCAGGAGGCAGAGGGCAGAAGGCAGAAGTAAGATGTACCTCATTAAGCTGCAAAGTGCTGTATCCCTCTTCTGTCACTTTCCGAAATTCTCACGAAATTCCGTCATTACAGGCAACGAGACTTAACGAGAGAATCAGGGTTTGACCCCCATTTTTCCGAGTCTGACAGAAGAGGGGTATATAGGTTTGCTTACCATATTTTGGTCAAAACTTAAGAGGTGTTTATCCTAATTAAACTAGGGAGTGTAAGGTAGTGAGGATATCTTTGAGTTGGACTTCTCGTACACACTCAATCGCTTCCTCCAGACTAAACCATTGGCGCTTCCTGTATTGAGCTTCTAACCAATCTTCTAACACTGTTTCCACTGGCATTAAAAATACCTCAACTCGGCAGATACTTCCTTGTTTGGGATAGTCGTAAGTACCTATCAACGTCGGCAAAACTTCACCAATCACTCCTGCTTCTTCCCAAGCTTCCTTTGCAGCTGAGTCTTGAGGAATCATTCCTGGTTCAATCATTCCTTTGGGAATAATCCAGCGTTTGCTATTTATGGAAGTAATTAGCAAAACTTCAATGTTTCCCTCTCTGATGCGATAGGGAATCACTCCAGATTGTTCAATATATGAAGATGGTTTATGATTCATGAATGATTAGTGAAACTTGAATTTAAATATTGTTTTTTACTCAACAACAGCAATTTCAAGGCGACGATTGCGTTGTTGGTTAGCAGGATTATCATTTGCTACAAGAGGAAGAGTTTCACCGTAACCAACAACCAGCCAACGGTATTCATCTCCCAAGGCATTGGCAAGATATTGCTCAATAGCTTTGGCACGGCGAAATGACAATTCCCGATTATCTTCCGCTTCTTTAGTCCCATCGGTATAGGCAGCAATGCGGATCGTACTCGAAGGATAGTCCCGCAAATCGGCGATGATTTTGTCTAAAATTAAACTTGCTTCAGGTCGCAAAATGCTGTTATCCAGTTCAAAGAGGGCATCACTGGGTAAAGTTACCTTTAACTTGTCAGTTGACAAGACAGACTCCGAAGAGCTGGTGGTTTCATTAGCACTACCATTAGAAACCGAGACATTGGTGATAGGAGCAGATTCTCTTTGAATTTGCTGGGAAAGATCTTGAAGCCGTGTTTCTAGTATTTCATTAGGGCTAGTAATACCCAGTTGTGTTTCCAGATTGGCAACACCATCTCTCAAAGCCTGTTGCTGCTCCTGTAACTTGGTTAGCTCAGTTTGTACCTGCTGTTTTTGTTCTGCAGTCAGCTGTAGTGCCGGATTCGCAGTATCCGGCACAGGGGTTAAGGTAGAATTACTAGCAATAACTGGTGTCCCATTTTCAAAACTCTCTATTAATCTAAGAAGTAGAGGTTTGTCTGGATTAGTACTGGGATAGAAGTTGGCAAGGACAATTCCGACAATGATGGCTAAACCCCCACTTACTCCCAGTAGTAGCAGTCTAACAATCAAGGTTACTAACCAAGAAAATCTACCCGTCGATTTTTTCGGAGCAGTTTGAGCTGCTGAATTAGCCGATTGAGTCACTGATTTCTCCGAATTTTATCCAGACAATGGAACAACAACAAAGACTATAAAAAATTTAGATACTACTACTCTGACTATAAAGTCAGTAATTATATCACTAAAATCAGGATATTGCACAAAAAATTGTAAACTCAGAGTGAAAACTTTCGTAAAAGAGTACGTTCAGAAATTCTGCTCTTGATATATATATTAAAACTAAGGCAGACAACTGTAGTTTTTTAAGCATTGCCCATAACACAAGAGAAGTGATTTAGCAATTTAGCCATCTATCAATTTACACTTCCTCAGCTCCTCAAGAGCTCCCCAGGAGCGCTTCGCGCCCCCAATTGACTTTTGAGAAACAATTCTCTTCCCTGTTACCTGACTCGGAGACTCGGTGATAATTGCAGAGATTAGCTATTAGCCATTAGCCATTAGCCATTAGCTATTAGCCATTAGCTTTGAGCGTGTTTCTCGAGAGTGTCCTTTATATTCAAGTTTCCTGAAGAAATAATCCCCAACATGATTCAAATAGGAGTGCAAGTTGACCCCATCAATAGTCCCCATCCTGTCCCTTGGAGTTGGGTATTGGCGACTCACGCTGAAGTTAGTGCTAACGGGTCTGTTAGTGTACGGTATTATCGCAGTCATTCATTAATTTCTCCAGATGGTAAGTATGCTGCCTACAGTCGTCTTCAGATGAAGGGAGAACCGGAACTGCACCGCAGCCGTGTTACTAGTGTGATGTTCGTAGAAAACTTGCAGACTGGAGATTTGCGAACAATCACGGCATCCTCTCCCCTGGCAGATAATCCCTTAACTAGTAGTGAAGAAGCTTATCTGCCAGGAACATTCTCAATTTTGCTTCCAGTTTCCTGGTCAAATTCCAGCGATCGCGTTTTAGCACGACAGTTTGAAGGTCTACTGAGCGCCTCAGATGCTTCCGATTATGCCGTAGTCTGGGATTGTAAGCAAAATGATCTCAGCACTATAGCACCCAAGGGAATTGATTACACCTATGCCGTACTACTGGGTTGGAGTGAGAATAACCCAGAGCAAGTCATCTTTCGTGCTGGTGAATTGGGTGATGAGAATTGGTCAATGTGGAGTGTTGCTCTCAATGGTCAAACTATTCTTGCTGTTGAAGAAAAGCCAATTGTTTTTGGTCAAGTAGTTAACCACGTTTGGGCAGGTCCTCAGGCAGCTTGGTAGGGGCTGCTGGGGTGAGGTGAAAAAAGGAGTGGGAGAGCTTTTTTGAGTAATGAGCGTCTGACGACGCAGGGAGCAGGGTAAAATTCCACGTCGAAAAAGAGAATAAGAAACAAGTCAGTTTCCCTTAGAGCCTTCTGCCTTCTGCCCTCTGCCTCCTGCCTTCTTTCTGGAGAGTAATGAGTAATGAGTGAAGAAACTTTTGTCAAATCCTCTTGCCTTAGATCCCTCTGCCTTCTGACTTATTTCTTGAAAGCCACTGTAAATTTCACCTCACCCCGGCTGCTGTTGACACTCGGCGGTCCTTCTAGGACGCCTTGTCCTAGAAGGATGGGGTTTCAAACCCATTTTTTCGATGATCTAAATCTATAATCTGATGGACTTTTGAAAAGCACTACAATACTGAGAAAGATTAAAGGCGTATATTTTCTATGCAAGTTTCTCCAGAGAAAGTGGTAGCTCCTGCTAACCTACCAATAGAAAAAATCACCTTAGATGTCACTGGGATGAAATGTGCTGGCTGCGTCAGTGTCGTGGAAAGACAATTGAGTCTTAATCCTGGTGTTATTGATGCTCAGGTCAATCTGCTGACTGAGGTAGCAGTTGTAGACTGTCAAACTGATATTGTTGACCCAGTAGTATTAGTTGAGCAGCTAACAGCAAAAGGTTTTCCCTCTCAGCTTCGTTCTCCTCAAGCAGGTACATCAACACCTACTTCTGAATCTACGTTGACTCCAGCTCAGAGGCATGAACAAGAAGCCCGGGCTCAACTCCGGCAATTGCTAATAGCTGGTATTCTCATCTTCTTCTCAATATTAGGGCATATTGGTCATTGGTTTGATGGGCCGATGCTACCTGTATTGAGTAATATTTGGTTCCACTGGGGGCTGGCAACCTTGACTTTGTTGGTGCCAGGGCGTCCGATTTTGGTGGATGGTTGGCGCACCTTCTGGCATCAATCTCCCAATATGAACACTTTGGTAGGTCTAGGGGCCTTTGCTGCTTATGCTGCTAGTAGTGTAGCCTTGTTCTTTCCCCACTTGGGGTGGGAGTGCTTTTTTGCTGAGCCGGTGATGATGTTGAGTTTCATTCTCTTGGGGCGTACCTTAGAGCAAAGAGCTAGACGTCGAGCATCAGCTTCTTTTGAGTCTCTGTTAGCATTACAACCCCAGGTAGCATGTTTAATTGGTAGCTCAACACCAATAACTGAGGTAACTGAGCAACCAGGAATCGAAATTCCTGTAGAGCAAGTCCGGGTAGGTGAGTGGTTGAGAGTCTTACCAGGGGAAAAAGTGCCGGTAGACGGAGAAGTGGTTGCAGGTAAGTCTTTAGTCGATGAGTCCATGTTGACGGGAGAACCGTTGCCGGTATCGAAGCAAGCAGGAGACAAAGTTACTGGTGGCACATTGAATCAGTCAGGAGTAATTGTCCTCAAAGCAATCCGAACTGGTTCCGAGACAACCCTGGCACAGATTGTGGCATTAGTTGAATCAGCTCAAACCCGTAAGGCTCCCATACAGCAGTTAGCAGATACTGTAGCAGGATACTTCAGTTATGGTGTTTTAGCGATCGCTTCGTTAACCTTCCTCTTTTGGTATCTTTTGGGCACCAAAATCTGGCCTGAGGTTTTGTTACCAATGACAGGAGGGTTAGCTCACAATATGCCCATGCCGACGTCAATATCGACTTCTCCTTTACTCCTGAGCATCAAACTCGCGATCGCAGTTTTAGTAATTGCCTGTCCCTGTGCTTTGGGATTAGCAACACCAACGGCAATTCTAGTCGGTACCAGCCTTGGTGCAGAAAGGGGTCTATTAATCAAAGGTGGTGATATTTTAGAACGGATTCATCAACTTGATACAATTATTTTTGATAAGACAGGCACTCTCACCACTGGTGAACCCACTGTTACCGATTGTCTGCCGCTACCGGAATCAAATCAAATTGGTGAATTTACTTCACACCGACTGCTACAAGTGGCAGCAGCAGCGGAAAGTGGTACATCTCACCCCCTAGCGTTAGCAATTTGTAATAAAGCCCAGCAGCAGCAGTTACCAATGTTGACTGCTCAGGATTTTTACACCGAAGCAGGACTAGGAATATCAGCTTTGGTGGAAAATCAGCGGGTGTTCTTAGGAAATGCTGAGTGGTTGAGTGAGCAAGGGGTGAAGATTAGTGATCTAGTCCAGGCTCAAGTACAGAACCTTCTAGATGCGGGAAAAACAGTGGTTTACCTAGCAGTAGAGGGTTTACTCGTTGGAGTAATTGCTGTAACAGATGTTCCCAGAACTGGAGCAAAAGAGACAGTTAAACTCCTTAAAGATATGGGATTCCGGGTAATGTTGCTAACTGGAGATCAACCAAACTCCGCTGCTGCTATTGCTCAAAACCTATTAATTTCGCCTAACGATGTGATTGCCGGAGTGCGCCCCAATGGTAAAGCTGCCGCCATCGCTCAACTGCAAAACCAGGGATGCCGGGTAGCTATGGTTGGCGATGGCATTAATGATGGCCCAGCTTTGGCACAAGCAGATGTTGGCATTTCCCTAAATGGGAGTACCGATGTTGCAGTAGAAACTGCTGGAATTATCCTCATGCGTAACCGTGTACTAGATGTAGTTGAGTCCATCAAGCTCTCAAGGGCTACCTTCAAGAAAATTCGTCAAAATCTCTTCTGGGCTTTCGGTTACAATGTTTTGGGTATCCCTGCTGCCTGTGGGATACTGCTACCAGTATTTGGCATTGCTCTGTCTCCTTCTGCTGCCGGTGCTTTAATGGCTTTCAGCTCTGTTAGTGTGGTCACAAACTCCCTATTACTGCGTACTAGTAAGCATTGAGATTTGAGATTTAAGCTGTTCTCGACGTCTGCTTACTCATTTCTCCACCCTTTTGTTCCTTCACCCTTTGATTGGTCACGTTTCTAATTGTCTCAAAACTTGGCTCTAAAGTACTGAGTACCGAATTGATGTGCCAAAATAGGGAATGGCAAGTTATAAATAATGAAAGCAGGAGTCAGAGTAAGCAGATATTTTTATCTCTCTTCAGCGTCAGGAAAACTGTCACTTGGGAGTCTATACCATTGGCTCCATAAATGCTAAGAGTTATTTAGTGAGGTAACCACTCGGTTAATGAGCAGTAACCAGGAGAGACTTACTCAAGAGCTCCCCAGGAGCGCTTGGCGCCCCCAATTGCAATTGAGAAACAATATCTCCTTCCTACCTTCTACCTCCTTCATCCTTCCTCGCCTTCTGCCTCCTGCCTCCTGCCTCCTGCCTTCTTTCTCGAGAGTCTAGAAAAGCTGACTCACAAGTGTGCCAGTGTGAATAAGCAAGAGCATTTTTCTCAACTGACTGCATTCTCTATTACTTTTTTTCGATGGCTACACAATCAAATCACGAACATGTATTGATTATTGAGGACGACAAGGGACGTAAAGAATATCCTTTGGAAGAGAACGTGTATTCCATCGGCAGAGATCAAAAATCTGATATCCGCCTGTTCTCACAGTTTGTCTCTCGTCAACATGCAACTTTAGTGCGCCATGAGCGTGGAGATGGGAGCCCATATTACCGAATTGTCGATGGCAATGCTAAGGGAAAACCAAGTGCTAACGGACTATTTATTAATGGTCGCAAAACTAAAACTCACGATCTTGAAGATGGAGACAAGATTGAGTTTGGTCCTAATGTGACGGCTAAATATTTACAGTTCAAGCGGGAGACAACTCCAACTGGACCAATAGATGAGTTTGATATTACTCTGATTAGTCCTGGCTCACTTGGACTAGAAGAGGATGGAGATGCTGGCGATTAAAGGGTAACTTTTAGACGATTTTCAGCTAACCAAAAATTAGCCAGCAACATTTTCTACTAGCTGCCAATGTTGATTTTTAGAAACCGCTGACTGCACAACCTGAAACATTTGATGGCAATGATTGTCTACTTGGAGAGGTAACTCTTCATTTTTAATGACAAAGTGCATTTGTACTTCTTGAGGAGTAGCTACCGATTTGTCAATTAATACTTCTACTGTCACTAGCTTAGCAAAGGTGACGTTACCTGGAATCTCTCTTGCCATTAAGTAGTCCCCAGTATCGTAGATGATGTCGAAATTGCAGGATTGCAAAACCTCAATCAGTGACTGCTGAAGACGCTCAAGGGAAGCTGCAACAATGAAAGAACAAGTATAGCGAGCCATATATAACCCTGAAAGTCAGTATAGTTAGACCCTCTTATATTATCGAACCTCTGTTAAGGTCAATGATTAAGAAGGGAGAAGGAGTTGAGTCGCCCTCAACTGTTATCAGCTACCAGCATTTTAGCGGTTCATCCGGATCAAATTGAATAGGCAGTATGGAATGTTACAGAACAGTAAGCGAACTATACCTCTAGTTAGAGTGGGATGGAGCAGTAGGAATTTTAAATCCGCTAAGTTTCCTCAGGTATTATAAGCTACTTAGGACTTACGTCCCGTAACAGAATTATGTCATCCTGAGCGATAGCGAAGGATCTCCGAGGGTTCTGAGATCCTTCACTATTGTTCAGCATGAAAGTTGAGTGCGTAAGTCCTACTTATGAGCCTTAGTAATCACGATTGGGTAAGACGGGGTAAATTGATTATATTTGAAGGAGTCGAAGGAGGTGGAAAAACGACTCAACTGCAACGGTGCTCCGACTGGCTCAAACAAGCTGGTGGTTGGCTCGAATCTAGAGATACTATCAGCGACAAGATGCCCTTGGTAGTTACCACAAGAGAACCAGGGGGAACCTCATTTGGCACAAAAATTCGTCAGTTGTTGCTTGCAGAAGATGAACATGGGGATACTGCACCAAAGACGAGAACCGAGTTGTTACTATTTGCTGCTGACCGAGCTCAACATGTTGAAGAATATATTAAGCCTAAGCTAGCACAGGGGGCAATTATTTTGTGCGATCGCTATACTGATTCGACAGTTGCTTACCAGGGTTACGGACGAGGAGTTGACCTAAAATTGATTGAGCAACTTAACCAAATTGCCACTGGTGGTTTGGAAAGTGACTTAACCCTGTGGCTAGATGTGGAGCTTGAAGTAGGATTAAAGCGAGCTAGAGAACGGGGAACTTTTGACCGCATTGAGCAAGCTGATATCGAATTTCATCGGCGAGTGCAGGAAGGCTTTCAGTCGTTGTATCAACAAAATCCCCATCGGATTGTGCATGTGGATGCTAATCGCAGTGAGGAACAAGTACACTCCTCGATAAAGGAGATTTTGCGTCAACAGTTTAATGAATGGTCGAACAAGCTTTCTCAACCCTCATAGGGCAAAATCAAGCCGTTACTTTATTACAGGGAGCGATCGCAACGAACCGGATTGCCCCGGCCTATCTCTTTGCTGGTCCTTCCGGGATTGGGCGAAGTATCGCAGCACGGGCTTTTATTGAATTATTGTTTTGTCAGGGTATTCCTCTTGAGAGGCAACCTTTAGTAAAAAGGCGCTTGGAGCAGGGTAACCATCCGGATGTGCTCTGGATAGAACCCACCTATCTCCACAATGGCAACCTATTATCTGCCCAGGAAGCTACAGAAAAAGCTCTCAAGCGCAGGGCTCCCCCTCAAATTCGGTTGGAGCAAATTCGACAAATTGCCCAATTTCTCAGTCGTTCCGCTCTAGAAGCTCCTCGTAAGGTAGTAGTGCTAGAGCAGGCAGAAACAATGGCAGAAGCAGCAGCCAATGGCTTGCTCAAGACTTTGGAAGAACCGGGGGTAGCAACCTTAATTTTGATTGCCCCCAGCACCGAATCTCTATTACCGACGTTGGTTTCTCGCTGTCAACGGATTCCGTTTTATCGCCTATCATTCTCAGATATGGAGGTGGTACTGAAACAGACAGGTAATGAAGAGCTTCTCCAAGAGTCCTCAATATTAGCAATGGCACAAGGAAGTCCAGGCCTTGCGATCGCTTCTTTCCAAAAACTTCAAGCCATTCCCGATAGCTTACTTACTCAACTCACTCAGACACCCCAGACACCTCGCAAGGCACTAGAACTAGCAAAAGAAATTGATAAAACTCTTGACACAGAAGCCCAGTTATGGATTACGGATTATCTACAGCATTGTTACTGGCAAAGCCAACATCAACCGGTTATTATCCAACAACTAGAGCAAGCTCGAAAATACCTTCTCAGTTACGCTCAGCCTCGACTTGTCTGGGAAGTAACACTGTTGAAATTACGATTTTAGTATGTTCGTTTTTTTTAGTGTCCCTTCCCGTCTAATTTTTAGTTACCAAAAGCGGCGGGAAGACCATTCCTTTAGGGATGGGAGGGATAGCCGCCCGCCGCTTGGTTGGCAAGTTATTTGTTAGAAAGTTTTTTGTACAAACAACCAAAAACTAACAACTTGCTAACACGAAATCCCCCGTGCTTTAGCCGGGGGATGAGTTCCCGATAACGGGCTGATAACTGATAGCCTTTTGATGGTAATCTAACTTATCGCGTTGGTTAACCACTGCACCAATAACTGCGATCGCAGGTGCTTCAAACCCGGTTACTTCAACTTGTTCAACTATTGTTGCTAAAGTACCAATTAATTCCTCCTGTTCTGGTCGTGTACCCCAGCGAATCAACGCTACTGGTGTTTCTGAGTCTTTTCCTGCTGCGGTCAATTGCTTAACAATATTAGGCAGATTGTGAACTCCCATGTAAATGACAATAGTTTCTGAGCCATGAGCGATCGCATCCCAATTTACTGCAGGTCGATACTTACCTACTACTTCGTGACCTGTAACAAAAGTTACTGAGGAACTATATTGTCTATGAGTGAGGGGAATGCCTGCATAAGCTGGAGCTGCGATACCAGAGGTTACTCCAGGAACTACTTCCACAGGTACTCCAGCCTTAACTAAATCTTCCATTTCTTCCCCACCACGACCAAACACAAAGGGGTCACCTCCCTTCAGTCGGACTACTACTGCATGGGTATGAGCTTGTTGAATTAGCAGCTGAGTTGTCTGTTCTTGTAATAAAGAATGACGACCCCGACGTTTCCCCGCGTGAATTTTTTCCGCATTGGGGTTAATCATTGCCAGAATTTGAGGACTAACTAGAGCGTCGTAAATTACGACATCAGCACACTCTAGCAATACTTTACCCTTAAGAGTTAGTAAGCCTGGATCTCCCGGTCCAGCACCAACCAAATAAACTTTACCCAAACATTTTAACTGATTCATACCAAATATTAGGTTTTAGAGGGTTAACTTTGCCTCGTACTGGATAACATTAAACTTTAGTATATTGACTTGAGAGTATTTAGGTTAAAGTTGTAATTTGGTATTAAAATATACCAAATTACTATTGTGATGGTTATCTTCGATAATTTTCATTCGTATTCTGCATGATTAAAAAACGCCTATAAATACTACTACTTAATTGCTACAGTATTAGCAAAAATTTCAAAAATTTAGGTAACAGTAGAAAGCTTTTTTAATGACAAAATTTACTAACAAAAAATAATAGTTTAGGAATTACGCACTCAAATATCATGCGGGTGAGGTGAAAAAAGGAGTGGGAGAGCTTTTTTGAGTAATGAGCGTTAGAGGGACTGCGCCCCAAAAATAAGTCATAAACTAGTCATATCAAGGGATTCAGCCATCCTTTTTCATTTTTAGTTTCTGGAGAGGTGATAGTGAAGCATCACCGGCCGTCTGGAGATCCTTCGCTACCGCTCAGGATGACATAATTCCTTGACGTAGACAAGCACAGGCAAGATGCCTATCCCACAAGAGAAAAGATTATTGATATCTATATCATTTACCTGCAATCTGCTGTATATGTTGCCCAGAAAATCTAACCTACGGCAAAATAAGAAAGAGGTCAATAGATGGAGTAGCTATGTCTAAGCGCAAAAAGCACAATCTCCAATGGCTCAAAGAAACCCTGGATCTAGAAGAAGACCACAATTGGAAATCACAGCCAGGAACTAAGATCTTTGTAGCAGGACGAGGAGCGTTACGCTTCGATGTCCCTAGTAATTGGCATTTTGAACCGGATAAAGACTCATTCCGGTTTCTAGACAACAAGCCACCGAACGATGATTGTCGCTTAGAAGCTTCTTTTAATTTACTCCCCCCTGGCAATTGGGCAGAATTTCCACTAGTTTCCCTATTAAAGCGAACGGTTCGAGAGGATAAACGGAATGTAATTGAGAAAGGGGAAGTTATTCAACTCAAGCGCCAAACAGCACGTATCGTTTGGACTCAAATGAAGTTTATTGACTCTCAAGAGAACCGCGAAGCCTATTCCCGAATTTGTATTGGCTTAGGTTCTGGGGTTCAGTGCTTGATTACTTTTGACTACTGGGCAGATGATGCAGAACGATTGACTCCTGTATGGGACACAGTTATGGAATCCTTAGTTCTAGGCTTGTATATCCGCGATCCTCGAACAGGACTAGCATTCCCCGACTAAGGGCAGGAGGCAAGAGGGAAGAGGATTAGACCTTATTTCTTCCCTTCATCAGGGGTGGTGCGCTACCTGTCGGGCGCTTTCAATGAACAGTAATAAAACGATCGCGTGCTAGTTGTTGCAGTCGCTCAATATCTTCTCGCCGAGAAACAGACAAGGGAATTGTTTGACGAATTTCTGCCAACAGTAGCTTGGTATCTAAAGGCTGTTTTAGGTAAAGTGCTCGATAAAGGGCAGCAATTACAACTTGCTCGATTTCTGCACCACTAAAGCCTTCGGATTCAGCAGTTAGCAATTCTAAATCAAAAAATTGTTGATTTTGTTTGCGCAGAGAAAGATGGATTTGAAAGATGGTTTGTCGCTCTTGAGTATCTGGTAAATCTACAAAAAAGATTTCGTCAAAGCGTCCCTTTCTTAGTAATTGCAGAGGTAGCTTTAAATCATAATGCACCACATTATGAGCAATATCCTGAACAACGAAAGGATAGCTTTCCAGATTTTTAACCGAAAATTAGAGTAGCCAACTGTGATTGGAAATTTGGGATGTCTTTAGTAATTGCTGGTGAACGTAGTGGAGTGGGCAAGACAACAGTCACTCTTGCCCTACTGTCATCTTTGTCCCGGAAGTATGGCTGTGTACAATCGTTCAAAGTTGGTCCGGATTACATTGATCCGATGTTTCATCAACGAGTTACCGGGCGCCCTTGCCGAAATTTAGACCCGGTGCTGACTAGTGAAAGTTATGTCCAAGAATGTTTTGCTAGTCATCTCCAACAAGTGGATTATGCCCTAATTGAAGGGGTGATGGGATTGTTTGATGGGGCATCTGGGAGGGATGATTTTGCTAGTACGGCTCACGTAGCGCGACTGCTGCAATTGCCAGTGCTATTGGTATTAGATTGCTCTCGTTTATCTCGTTCGGTAGCCGCGATCGCTCATGGTTACCAATCCTTTGATGCTAGGGTTAAATTAGCAGGTGTGGTACTGAACCGGGTAGGAAGCGATCGCCACCTACAACTTCTCCAAGATGCTCTAGAACCGCTGCAACTTCCAGTACTAGGAGTACTGCGACGTCAAGATCAGATTACCATTCCCGACCGACATCTAGGTCTAGTGCCAACAGCGGAAATCCCTCAGTTGCATGAATTGATTGACCGACTTGCCTATCTGGGAGATAGTTGTTTTGATTGGGGACGACTGTTACCACTACTCTCTAACAATTATCAGTTACCACTTACTAGTCAACGGGTGAGCGAAGGAGACACGGAGACGCGGAGACGCGGAGATGCGGAGACGCGGAGAATTGAAGCTCCACTTCATATTTCGTTCACCCCCAATGACCCTCCTCTCAGGATAGCAGTAGCACGCGATCGCGCTTTTAGTTTCTACTACCAAGACAATCTGGATATCTTAGAAAAACTGGGGGCTGAATTAGTTTTCTGGAGCCCTCTGACCGATAATACTTTACCTGCGGGAATACAGGGACTGTACTTTGGGGGTGGTTTTCCGGAAGTCTTTGCTCAACAACTCGCGGAAAATACTAGTGTTATTGAGGCTCTTAGAAGAGCTATTGTTCAAGGAATGCCCACTTATGCCGAGTGTGGGGGGTTAATGTATTTATGTAAACAGATTACCGACTTTGAAAACCAGTCTTGGTCAATGGTAGGATTATTGCCGACAACCACAGTAATGGGGAAGCGTCTTACCTTAGGATATCGGCAAGCAACTGTCCTACAGGAAAGTCCCCTACTACCAGTGGGAGCAAAGGTTTGGGGACATGAATTTCATCGCTCCCAGTTAACAATGATGCCAGAGAAACCTTTGTTTGAGATACGGGGATATAAGCAGGTTCAGGTAACTTTTGAAGGGTGGCAACTGCATCAGCTACATGCTTCCTATGTTCATCTCCATTGGGGTGGATGTCCAGAGATTCCTGCTAGGTTTCTGCGGCAGTGTAGAAACTAGGGAAAACTTGACTTATAAGTAGGGTTTGCTGAATAAGTCAAATACGAGACTAGAGGAAGTAACAAGTAACAAGTAACAACTCACCGACGGTGAGTACTCGGCAATAGTTCGGGTAATTGTGGCTATAATCAAATATTCCCACAATTTACTTTTGGGCATTTGTACTACTGGAGATACACAATGGAGTACTCAAAAACGATCGCCAAAACTCGCGATTACTACAATAGCGATAATATGATGAATTTTCATTCTTTTATTTATGGTGAAAATATTCATATTGGTCTTTATACTCATGGGCATGAATCTATTGCTGAAGCTAATTTGAACGCATTAGATATGATTACTTCATTACTAACCCTAAGTCCTTCAACTGTAATTTTAGATCTGGGTTCGGGATATGGAGGAACAGCTCGCTATCTAACTCAAAAATTTGGCTGTAGAGTTGATTGTGTAAACTTAAGTGAAACACAAAATGAGTTGAATCGTCAATTGAACAAAAAACTAGGACTTGAGTCTTTGATTCAGGTAATCGATGGGAGCTTTGAAGCCATTCCCACTACCTCTAATATCTACGATATAGTTTGGTCTCAGGATGCTTTACTATACAGTAGTGATCGCCTCAAGGTTTTTCAGGAAGTATCGAGAGTTCTCAAAAAGAAGGGAGAATTTATCTTAACAGATGTAATGCAGAGTGATAACTGCCCAGTAGAAGTAAGCAAGCCGATTCTAGCAACTGTTGATATTACTTCATTAGCTTCTATCAAATCTTATCAGAAGATAGCTAAAGATACTGGCTTTGAGGAGATACAAATTATTGCCATGCCAGAGCAACTCACGAATCAATATCAAAAAACTCTCTCGGTCATGGATCAAAATTATGATGAATTAGCTAAGTCTTGTGATCAAGAATTTCTGGAGTATCAAAGAGTCAGATTGAACAAGTGGGTTAAGACAGGAAAACAAGGCTATCTTAATTGGGGGATTTTACATTTTCGTAAGTTTTAGTTTTCCAGGTAGTTCCATATTAAAAGCATTTCGGATACAATAAACTGCTTAAATAATGCAAAATCAAGTTTTATGGAACTGGGAATAAGAAATCGCACGGCATTAGTTTGTGCTGCTAGTAGTGGTATCGGTAGAGCAATTGCCCGCTCATTGGTTAGTGAGGGAGTACGTGTTGCTATTTGTTCTAGGAATGAGAAAAATCTGAGAACAACCCAAGAAGCATTAGAAGCTGAAAGTGGTTCAAAGATTGTTAGCGTAGTAGCAGATCTAAGTGTAAAGTCAGACATAAACAGGTTGGTAGAAACAGTACAAGCTCAATTAGGTTCGATCGAGATTTTAGTGAATAATGTTGGCGGACCTGCTCCTGGTGGTCTCATGGAACTTAGTGAAGAGCAATGGCATGAAGGGTTGGAACTTAGCCTGATGAGCGTCGTGCGACTAACTAAAGCAGTGTTTGAAGCGATCGCAACAATTCGCCCCCATTGTTGCTCCTTCATCCTTGGTAAAACTGCTTTAGTTAA
>JAAHGL010000051.1:0-4490 GCA_010692635.1 Symploca sp. SIO2C1
CTTTCACTTCAATTAATTGCCTCAAAGAGTTGTGCAGCAAGCGATAGTACACTCTTTACTTATTACTTATTACTTATTACTTATTACTTCAAAACCAGAAAATTACGACTTATTCAGCAAGCCCTAATGACTAGTGAGCTCCCAAGGAGCGCTTCGCGCCCCCAATTGAATGGGAGAAACAAGTTTCTTACCTATTGCCAGACTTGGAGACTCGGTGTTTATTCAGAGATTAGCCATTAGCCATTAGCCATTAGCTTTGAGCATGTTTATCGAGAGTAATGAGTCAAGAATTCATTGAATCAATTGACTTTCTACCAACTAACCAATAGGTAGTCATTTCTCCTTTTCCTTTAACCGGGATCGCACCCCGCTTTTCAAAAGCAAACTTGTCCTTTAATCGTTCATAGGTAGCGGTGGTAACTTGTATTTTTCCTGGCACTCCTAATGATTCCATCCGTGAGGCAACATTTACTGCATCACCCCACAAATCATAGATAAACTTTTTGATACCAATTACCCCAGCTACTACAGGCCCAGTGTTAATACCAATGCGAATTTGAAAAGATTCACCTTGTTGTGCTTGGAAGTGGGTAATTGCTTGTTGCATATCCAGAGCCATGTTTGCGATCGCTTCTGCATGATTATCTTGCATAATAGGCAAACCGCCAGCCGCCATGTAGGCATCACCAATAGTTTTTATTTTCTCAACCCCGTGTTTTTGAGCCAATTGATCAAAAGCGGAAAAAATCTGATTTAAAAAATTGATCAGCTCTAAAGGTGGCATTTGGGTAGATAGGGGAGTAAAACCCACAATATCAGCAAACAAAATTGTGACTGCGTCAAATTGTTGAGCCAAAGAACCTTCACTCTGTTTCAATTGTTCAGCAATCGGTTGGGGCAAAATATTGAGTAGTAGTTTTTCTGATTTGTTTTTTTCTATACGCAGTGCTGTTTCTGCTCTAACACGAGCGCTAATATCAGCTTGAATACCGACAAAATGAGTGAGTCTGTTGTCATCATCATAAATTGGCGAAATAGTTAATTCATTCCAGAAGGGAGTTCCGTCTTTGCGGTAATTGAGTAAGGTAACAGTGCAATTTTCCCCAGCTTTAATAGCAGCACGAAGTTCTGTAACAGCTGGCTGATGAGTCTTTTCTCCTTGCAAAAAACGACAGTTAGAACCGAGTACCTCAGCAGGGGAGTAACCGGTTATTACTTCAAAGGCAGGATTCACATAAATTAGGGGCATATCAGGTAAGCGAGCATCAGCAATAGTAATCCCTACACTGCTAGCATCAATTGCCTGATCCCTTAACTTCACCATTTCCTGTAACTCTGTACGATAGGCTTCACTACCTCGCCAACTGTTTTCTGTGACATCTTGCGCAATACCGTAGCTTAAGCCGTTTTCATACGTAGATAAACGCCAGGACAACCAGCGATAGCTCCCATCTCGGCAACGGTAGCGATTTTTAAATTGTATGGGGGTATGGCTTACCTTGATATAACATTGACGTTCCATATCAAGGGTAAAAGCGATATCGTCAGGATGGACAAACTCCAACCAGGGGTATGATCGCAATTCCTCGAGTGTCCAGCCTAGGGTAGTTTTCCAAACTGAGTTGAGTTCCTGGAAATACCCATCATTGCTACGGATACATAACAAATCTGGAGAAAGATTGAAGAAGGCTTGGAGAGATGCTGACCTACTGGCTAAGTTTTGCTCACTCTCCTCACACGAAGAATTCATTTGATGTTTCCTAGGCAAGATATACTGTCGATTTTTGCACCCTCAACCTGAGTCGGTTACTTAATTGCTATTATGACACTTACTAAAATAACCGGAAATTATTACATCTATCATTGAGCACCGTAAATAAAACTAGTAAAATAATGATCAATTAAAGTTTTTTTTGACCAAATACTGTATACTAATAGGGTTTATTATTTTACACTTATTAGTTGCCAATTATCAATTCTCAACTGCCAGATATCTAAAATATTTAATAAAATTAGGTTGAAATAAAGAAATAGTTATCTAACCTGAACATAGATAACATAGAACGAATCATTAGGAATTAGGAACTGTTTTTAAACAGAGGTAAAGAGTAAGTTACTGCGGGATAGAGTAAAAGTAAAGGGGATAAGAACTGATTCTCCTTTATTTTCTCATTCCTGTTTTCCTTATCTGTACTCTGTGCTCGGGTGAGGTGAAATTTACAGTGGCTTTCAATAAATAAGGCTCCAAGGCAGAGGGCTCCAGGGCTCCAAGGGAAGAGGATTTGACAAAAGTTTCTTCACTCATTACTTATTACTCATTACTCATTACTCAAAAAAGCTCTCCCACACCTTTTTTTCACCTCACCCTCTATGCTCCTAGCCTCCCGTTATAATCCTTGTAGTAACCTCAAGTAGCATTATCTATCAACTAAATGAACATTTTGAGCAACCTGCTTTCCAAACCAGCTAAACCTCCTCGGGTACAGAAAAAACGCCGAGGCATTGAAATCAAGTCTGAACGTGAAATCGAGATTATGCGGCAGGCGGCAAAGATTGTTGCCAAGGTGCTCAAGGAAATTTCAGAGATAGTTGAACCGGGAATGACAACTGCTGACTTGGATGCTTATGCAGAAAAGCGCATTCGCGAGATGGATGCGAAACCTAGCTTTAAGGGTTACCATGGCTTTCCAGGTTCCATCTGTTCCTGTATCAATAGCGAAGTTGTACATGGCATTCCGAACCGCAAAAAGGTGATTCGCAATGGTGATGTCTTGAAAATAGATACTGGTGCTTACTATGAGGGATTTCACGGTGACTCTTGCATCACCATTGGGATCAATCAAGTTACACCAAAGGCTGCTAAGTTAATTCGTGTAGCAGAAGAAGCTCTCTACAAGGGAATTGAAGAGGTAAAAGCTGGAGCCTACTTACTTGACATTGCTGGTGCGATTGAAGATCATGTTCAAGCTAATGGCTTTAGTGTGGTGGAAAACTTTACTGGTCATGGTGTAGGTAGGAATCTACACGAAGAACCTTCTGTCTTTAACTTTCGCACTCGTGAGATGCCAAATGTCAAGCTTCGTGCTGGTATGACTCTAGCAATTGAGCCAATTTTAAATGCTGGTTCAAAGTTTACCCGCACCTTATCTGACCGTTGGACTGTAGTTACAGTAGACAATGCCCTATCAGCTCAATTTGAGCATACTGTATTAGTGACAGCTGACGGCTACGAAATTTTAACTGACCGCACCAAGGTTTGAAAGGGGTGAGGTGAAAAAAGGTGTGGGAGAGCTTTTTTGAGTAATGAGTAATGAGTAATGAGTAATAAGTGAAGAAACTTTTGTCAAATTCTCTTCCCTTGGAGCCTTCTGCCTTATTTATTGAAAGCCACTGTAAATTTCACCTCACCCGTTTGAAAGGAGTATAGTTTTTCTTTGATACTTGCAAAGATATAAGAAAGACCCCCGAAGCTCATAGTTCCGGGGATAATTACCAGGGTACATCATCTACCACTCCTCTATTCGGAGGAATATCTTCAATATCCGGAGAGATTATCGACAAATTAGAAAAAGTAGTATTGCTATTTTTCATTGACTATTAAAAATCCTTGGTAGCTTAATAGTAATAAAAAGCCCCCAAACTCTAAGAGCAGGAGGTCAATTATCAATGGATAATGGATAATGGATAATGGATAATTGGTTAATTTGGTCTTTGACCTCTTCATTTATGAAGAAAATAAAAATAAAATATTTTCCTGATTGTCAATCCTCTGCTTTCAAGGAGAGGTAATTATCCATTATCTATTGTTCATTATCAATTGTTGAACAGGGTGCATTTACCACTTCTTTCTTCTTAAGTAAGACTCTAATATCCGGATAAATTACTACTGAATTAATTAATAACCTGTGGTCTTATTTTTCTTTAATAAAACGAAATTGGAGTTATTGAAGGAAAAATTAAAACCCCCTAACTCCTAGAGTTTGGGGTCAATTATCAGGGTGCATCTACCACTTCTTTCTTCTTGAGTAAGACTCTAATATCCGGATAAATTACTACTGAATTAATTAATAACCTGTGGTCTTATTTTTCTTTAATAAAACGAAATTGGAGTTATGGAAAGAAAAATAAAAAGCCCCCAAACTCCAAGAGCAGGGGGTCAATTATCAGGGTGCATCTACCACTTCTTTCTTCTTAAGTAAGACTCTAATATCCGGATAAATTACTACTGAATTAATTAATAACCTGTGGTCTTATTTTTCTTTAATAAAACGAAATTGGAGTTATTGAACGAAAAATTAAAACCCCCAAACTCTAGGAGTTAGGGGTCAATTATCAGGGTGCATCTACCACTTCTTTCTTCTTGAGTAAGACTCTAATATCCGGATAAATTACTACTGAATTAATTAATAACCTGTGGTCTTATTTTTCTTTAATAAAATGAAACTGGAGTTATTGAAGGAAAAATTAAAACCCCCAAACTCTAGGAGCAG
>JAAHGL010000051.1:4590-41191 GCA_010692635.1 Symploca sp. SIO2C1
AGTAAGACTCTAATATCCGGATAAATTACTACTGAATTAATTAATAACCTGTGGTCTTATTTTTCTTTAATAAAATGAAACTGGAGTTATTGAAGGAAAAATTAAAACCCCCAAACTCTAGGAGCAGGGGGTCAATTATCAGGGTGCATCTACCACTTCTTTCTTCTTAAGTAAGACTCTAATATCCGGATAAATTACTACTGAATTAATTAATAACCTGTGGTCTTATTTTTCTTTAATAAAATGAAACTGGAGTTATTGAAGGAAAAATTAAAACCCCCAAACTCTAGGAGCAGGGGGTCAATTATCAGGGTGCATCTACCACTTCTTTCTTCTTAAGTAAGACTCTAATATCCGGATAAATTACTACTGAATTAATTAATAACCTGTGGTCTTATTTTTCTTTAATAAAATGAAACTGGAGTTATTGAAGGAAAAATTAAAACCCCCAAACTCTAGGAGTTGGGGGTCAATTATCAGGGTGCATCTACTACTGCTTTCTTCTTAAGTAAGACTCTAGTATCCGGATAAATTATTGCTGAATTAATGAATAACCTGTGGTCGTGTTTTTCTTTGATAAAACCGAATTACAGCTATTGAAGCTAAAATTAAAAACCCCCAAGCTCTTAGAGCTGGAGGTTAATTATCAGGGTGCATCTACTACTGCTTTCTTCTTAAGTAAGACTCTAGTATCCGGATAAATTGATGGCGGCAGCTCCTCCATCTGTTAACTGAGCAGTTTGTCGGGGAACCAAAGTAATAACCACACTCACCTAGTCCTGTGTTAAATTGACTCCAAGAATGGGTGGAGGAGCAAAGTACCAGTTATGGTGACACAGGATAAGCAAAGAGAAATTGCTTTCTTTGATAGCTACGCAGAGTCCCAAGAATATAATGTCTTTACGGATAAGAGCAATCTCAAGATAGTCAACAGCTGTCTGGAATTTAGTGGTCTGCAACCAGGAATGCGAGTGGTAGATTGTGGTTGTGGTTCGGGTATTTTTACCAAGCTAGTAGACAACCAGGGATTTTTAGCTTCTGGGTTGGATTTGAGCCAGGGATTAATTGAACTAGCGGGACGCACTTATCCAGAAATAGAGTTTATTGTGGGGGATGTCGAAAACTTACCTTTTGACTCGGAAAGTCTGGATGGAGTTCTACTCAGCGGCATTATCCATCATTTACCAGATCCTAGCAAATGTGCTAGTGAGGTTTTCCGGGTACTCAAACCAAACGGCGTCTTTGTTGCCTTTGATCCTAACCGCTTGAACCCCTTTATGTGGCTTTATCGCGATCGCACCTCTCCCTTCTATAGTAGTGAGGGGGTAACAGAGAATGAGCGTCCGATTATTGCCTCAGAAATTGCCCAAGTTTTTACCCAGGCTGGTTTTAAAGTTACCTCTAGCTATCTATCAGGCTTACACTACCGTTATATTGCTTCCTCAAGTTTGCGTTGGGCACTGCCAATTTATAATTTTTTGGACAATGCAGTATTTCGGCTACCATTTTTGAAACCTTATAGTGCGTTCGTGCTGACTAGAGGAATGAAAGAATGACAGGTAAAATTAGAAGCCCGCGCTGATGCTATTGCATACAGCGCCGGGTAATTCATACAGACTCAGCTCGCAAATCATCTATCAACTTAGCTAGTTCATCACCACTAGCTTGATAAATTTCGCCGCAGAAGTGGCAGGTTGCCTCCGCCCCCTCATCTTTTTCAATCATATCTTGCAGTTCTGCTTCACCAAGCATTTTCAACGCTCCCAAAACCCGGTTGAAAGAGCAGCCACAGTGAAAACGCACCATGTGGATATCTGGGAGTATAACCAAACCCATGTCTCCTAGCAACAGTTCAAAAATTTCGGGCAAAGTCTTACCTGACTGCAACAGGGGAGTAAATCCTGATAGCTTGGCAATGCGAGATTCTAGAATTTCTACTAGAGTTTCGTCTCTAGCGGCTTTGGGTAGTACTTGAATCAATATCCCTCCGGCTGCCGTAACCCCTTCTGCTCCAACAAACACACCAACTATCAATGCTGAAGGGGTTTGTTCTGAAGTTGCTAGGTAGTTAGTTATGTCATCACCAATTTCCCCAGATATTAGTTCAACAGTACTGGAATAGGGATAGCCATAGCCCACATCCCGAACTACGTAGAGGTAACCATCACGTCCCACAGCATTACCAACATCCAGTTTACCTAGTTCATTGGGTGGTAATTCAACTGCTGGGTTTTCCACATAACCTCTTACAGTTCCATCTAATCCCGCATCAACAAGAAGTCCACCGAGAGGACCATTGCCCTTAATGCGAATGTTTACCCTCGACTCTGCTCGCTTCATACTAGAAACCAGCAACAAACCTGCAGACATAGCACGACCAAGGGCTGCTGTAGCCACATAAGAAAGTTTGTGACGTTGTCTCGCTTCTTCAGCAATACGGGTAGTAATAACCCCAACGGCTCTAATTCCACCCTCGGCTGCTGTAGCACGAATTAACTGATCAGCCATGAAAAAACCTTACTTTAACATTACACTTCTTAACATACTCACTATTTTAAGTCGGGTGGATAAGTAATGACTGTGAGCTTGTAGAAAACATGTACTAATTCTCGAACACTGATTCAGTAATAATGTTTTGTCAAACAATGCGAAGGGTTCGGCAAGTGATCGCGCTCACTGCTAAGTTACAGATTAGGTTAAAATTTTCTATGGTTGTTTTGAACGGATAGAAAGCTTTGGGAAAGTGTCCCATATGTCAAACACCATATATTGATAAGCAGGTGGTTAGTTGTAGAACCTGTGCCTGGGATTTGATGCAATACCCCCTAACTCTCGAAGGTGTTTGTTTAGATAAACAAGCGAAGCTTACTTGGGCGAAGCAAATGTGGACAAGATTTCAAGAAAAGAGTAAGCAGCCTGCAATATCTTTACCGACAGGCCATATTGTGTCTACAGGTGGTAGAGAGTATACCTATTTGTGGGAACTACTTAGTGCTAGGAAGTGGGAGAGTGCAAACCACATGACTAGAGTGCTTATGCTTAGATTGATTGGACGTGACGAAGAAGGAGAAGATTATTTTGACCAAAGAGCTAGTGAAAACTTTTCAGGTTCTGACTTAAAGATTATTGATCAGCTTTGGACAGAATACAGTGGTGGTCATTTTGGCTTTAGTATACAAAAAAAAATTGCTTTTGAGATTAGTAAAATTCAATCACACTCACCACATAATATTATTGACTCCATTGTTCGAGCATCTGGGAATATATATCGTCTTCAGCAGGAGAGCAATTTTCTTCTTCAGTGGGAACGAGAATTTGCGAAACAAGTGGGTTGGGAAACAGAACTTGTCTATGATTTAAAGCAACCAAAAGGGCATTTACCATGTATTAAGAGAAAGTTGACTTATCCACAGCACTTAATGCCTAAAGCTGCAATTATAGCTGCAAGGAATATAGAGCGTATTGCAGGACTATATGAATTACTAATGCGTGAAGAGTTATAAAATTAACCTCTAGTTGTACAGCATATCCACCTTAATACAACAAAAGAGCGATCGCAATTTAAGCGGTAATATTCTGCCATAGAGAGTATTAAACTGTACCTGGCGTACAATTATAAATTGAGCTGCAAACTGTCCTAAATACAATTAGACTTGATGAAATAAGTAAGTAGGTGAAAAAAAACGATCATTGGATTTGTAGGGGCGGGTTTAGCTAAGATGCTTGCTACGTGTACTGTTTCTCTCCTTCAAAACCCGCCCTGCCCATGTGAGTTTATTTATGCCCACCTACTTAAATCTTGAGGGATTATGAAATGCCAAGTCGGAATATCGGTTTAATCCAAACTCTTTTTCAAAGCCGCTTAACCACACTTGAGCACCTCTTGAAGTCAGCTCAAACACATTTTGGCGATAGTGAGTCGTTCCTTCAGAAGCGCATTGCGGCTGATATGCTTCCCTTCGGTACACAGATTGCTTTCACCTGTGATCAACCACACAACTTTGTTCTCTGGTGT
Organism: Symploca sp. SIO2C1; assembly: GCA_010692635.1. GTDB lineage: Bacteria > Cyanobacteriota > Cyanobacteriia > Cyanobacteriales > Coleofasciculaceae > Caldora. The sequence goes on from JAAHGL010000051.1 coordinate 8,606, forward strand.
GACGGCAAACCAGCGAATCATCTCGATCCAGACGTTACATCTCTCACGCAGGCATACGAACACATAGAAAACACTAAGGGACTTCTTTCGGGTATTAACGTAGAAGACGCAAAACTAGATGAGGTTACGCGCATCGACTTAGGTAAAAGTCTTTACGTTGAGCTATCTGGTAGTGCCTATGTGAATGACTTTCTGATCCCAAATTTCTACTTCCATATGGTCACAGCTTACGACATTCTGCGCATGGCTGGTGTGCCAATTGGTAAACGGGATTACATGATGCACTTGGTGCCATTACTCAGAACTGAATGAAGCCTACTAACTTCTATAAGGACTAAGTACGGTGGGGCACACCGAATCTAAAAAGCTTAGGGAGTTTGATCCTCTAGCTGGGTTGGAGCAATCCTGCTCAGTTAAAGTCTGACAGTGAACTTAAGAATCCCCTGCTTTTAACGGAGCGAAGCTCTCGTGGAAGCATGGGGAGTGTCAATACAGGGTATCATGATTAGTGAGTGACGTCTTGAGTTTGCTGTCCTCTCAACTTATGACAACAGAAGCCACCCCCTCTCCTACCAGCACTATTAAACTTGAACCCACCTGGAAAGCAGTTCTGGAAGATGTGTTTGCCACCCCCAACATGCAGGCACTGAAACAATTTTTAAAGGCGGAAAAAGCTGCTGGCAAAATTATTTATCCCCGTGGCTCACTGATTTTCAATGCCATGAACAGCACACCGTTTGACCAAGTCAAAGTTGTCATTCTTGGACAAGACCCGTATCATGGTCCGGGTCAATCCCATGGTTTGTGCTTTTCCGTCCCGGAGGGAGTTGCCCCGCCTCCTTCCCTGCTCAATATTTTCAAAGAAATTGAACAAGACTTGGGCATTAAACTACCCAAGCATGGCTGCCTGCAAGGCTGGGCAGATCAAGGAGTATTACTGCTCAACAGTGTACTAACAGTGGAACAACATAAAGCCGCCTCCCATAAGGGAAAAGGCTGGGAGCAATTTACAGATACCATTATCAGTGCCTTAAACCAGCAACGAAAAAATCTAGTTTTTCTGCTGTGGGGCACTTATGCACAACAAAAAGGAAAATTTATTGATCGTGAACGGCATCTAGTGCTTACCTCGCCCCACCCTTCGCCGCTATCCGCGCATCGTGGTTTCTTTGGCAACCGGCATTTTTCAAAAGCCAATGCGTATTTGCAAAAAAATGATATTGAGCCAATTTCTTGGTCGCTATAATCGTTTAACCGCTTTCCCAGCGATTACCTAGAGCATAAGCTGCAGCTGAAAGCTGATAGCTTTCATAGTACTCAAACTTCAATATGCCAGTCAACCTAGATAAGCCACATCTCTGGAAATCAGACTCCCTCCACTCTATTGACTTCTACAATGACTGGTTTCTTCGTTTTGCTCCCAGTACTTTCAGAGAACAGAGAGAACTTAAAGCTGAGGAAGTAGCGAATGCCCTGGCAATAACTGATTATCTTCGAGGAATATCAATTCAGTTACTCAAGAACAACCCTGGCATCTTGCCAATGCTAAGAATGACGACTGCACCTCCGCTAGCACGGGACAGGTTAATTGGTCTTGCATACACTACCAAAAGTCTAGTGTCTAGCTTAGAGGGATCAGCAAAGTATCCCCCCAGGATTCCGCCGAGAATGCCATCTAATGTATTGGATGCTCATCTTGAACGTATTATTGACGTCCTGAGAGAAGTTGCAGATCGCGATTTATTCCCTTGGTTAGATGATCCTAATACAGAGCCAACCAAAGAAGCTCTTTCGCGAAGTGCCTCAGTTGTAGCAGATAGACTATGTGGAGCAGCAGCAGATCCGATTATCAGGAATGCTCAGGAACAGCGCCAACTTAACGCTCTAGGAGCATTTCTTAAGTCTCATAATTATACTGAAATAGCTTCAAATGATTTGAATAATTTGCTGGCAATGCCACAAGGAAGCTATACATTCAGGTGCAATATTTCAGTTGGCTCTGATAAAACTTCAGTAAATATTCCTATCGATTGCATAGTCTCAAGCCATACAAGACAACCAGATGCACTGCCACTTTTAATTGAAGCTAAATCTGCTGGTGACACAACGAACACCAATAAGAGGAGAAAAGAAGAAGCACAAAAGTTTTCGCAGCTAAAGCGAAAGTTTGGGAATACAGTACCATTTCTCTTGTTTTTATGTGGCTATTTTGAACCTGGCTATTTAGGGTATGAGGCTTCTGAGGGGATTGATTGGGTATGGGAGCATAGAATTACTGACCTTCTTGATTACATAGAGGATAACTCTTCGCTTCTTCCACGTAACTTGGCTCAACAAAACCCTAGTCTATATTCAAGCGATTTCATGCAGCTTGAGGCTGAGCGGTTTCGTCGGCAGCAGGAAGTAGATAACTCAAAAACTCCCTTAGCAAGGAATCAGCTCGGACAATTCTCGACACCATTTTCGTTGGCACAACAAATCTCTCGATACACTATTTCACTACTTGCAGTAGGAAGAGAAAGTAGACATCTGCTTGAGCCTGCTATTGGCAGTGGTGTTTTTATCTCCTCAATTATTTCATTAAATCCTCAAAATATAACCTATACAGGCGTAGAAATTGACGCCTTATATGCCCAGATATGCGAAGAGCTTTTTTCTGAATTTGGCTGTAATGTTCTCAATCAAGACTTCTTCTCATTTATTGAATCAGAAGAAAGTCAAGAAAATTTTGATTGTGTTATAACTAATCCACCATATGTTCGCCATCATCACTTCGCATCAGAAACCAAGAAGCAATACAAGGAAAAGGTTTTAAGGACTTTAGGAATATCAGTGAGTGGCTTAGCCGGTCTCTATATCTACTATATCCTGCTCTGTGATCAGCTCTTAAAAGATGGTGCAGTAGCTTCCTGGTTAATACCCAGTGAGTTCCTATATGTAAATTATGGACGTGCACTAAGGGAGTATTTGTATAATTATGTGTCACTAATCCGTATCCATCGATTCGATGCCCAAAATGTTCAATTTAATGATGCTTTGGTTTCATCATGTATTATTACCTACAGGAAGCAAAAACCAGCTGCTGACTTGCTATTTAGTGTGACAAGAGGGACATATGAAAATCCTGCAATGCACTATGAGATTCCTCGTTCTTCTATTAGCCACAGCGAAAAGTGGAATTTTTCAGAGTTAGAGCAAGCGGATACTGAAGATGGGATTGCTCTGGAAAAACTTTTTCAGATAACTCGTGGGTTAGCAACGGGGAACAATGATTTTTTTATCTTGGATCAATGGCGAATCAATGAGAAGAAGATTCCTTCACAATTTTTGGTTCCTGTACTTCCCAGTCCGAGGTATATCAAAAGTTCAGTCATTGAATCAGATGCGGCTGGAGTCCCACTCCTGACACAGCAAAAGTTTTTACTTTTGGTTACACTGTCTCCCGCAGAGATAAGGTATAAGCATCCAGGTCTTTATCAATACTTAGAGGAAGGAAAGAAAATAGGTGTCCATAATAGATATCTGTGTCGTACTCGAAAAAGATGGTACTTTCAAGAAAAACGAGAGCCGCCTCTCTTTGTTGCAACATATATGGGACGGACTAATTCTAATGGTAATGCTCCGATACGTTTTCTCTTGAACCGCTCTAGAGCGATAGCAACTAACGTGTTTATTTGTCTCTATCCAAAACCGGAACTTCAGTATTTGCTACAACAAAGTAAAGCAAGAGAGATTGAGCTCCTTGAAACTCTAAACCAAATTCCCATAGCATGTATTCAGAGAGCTGGAAGAAGTTATGGCGGTGGTCTTCAAAAAATAGAGCCAAAAGAGTTAAGAGCTGTGCGTGTGAAAAATTTGCCTGAATGGCTATCTTTCAAAGAAGTGGTGCAGCTCGATATGTTTAGTGCTGAGCAGGGATTCTCTTGCTACTTTAGAGGGAGCATCAGTCATAATTACCACGTCGGCAATTTCGATGGCTGCATCTGACCCTAGTCTATATGCAGAAAGAAATTGAAAATTCAAGACAAAATGAGAAAAACCCAGAGAGAAGTTGTCATTGCTTACATAGGGTTGCTGTTAGCTGTAGCAGCTACCGCATGTACTCCAATACTAATACGAATTAGTGAAGGGGCTATGAGCCCCTTTGCCACAATATTTAATCGTGTCTGGATTGTGGTACTGATTTTGGGGTTGTGGAATTTGGGAAGCTTTCTAAAGTCTCAGCTGACAAGCTCTAGACCCCTTGGAGCAGGCTTTGGTTCTCGACCCCCACTGTTGCTTCTGGGCTTAATCTGTACAGCTTTACCATGTCAGCTTTTCTGGGCATGGTCTCTCACTAAAACTAGTGTTGCAAACTCAGAAGTTCTACATAGTTTTACACCAGTATTTACTACATTAATTGGTTGGTTATTTCTACAGCAATCATTTGATAGATTATTTTTACTAGGGATATTAATAACTGTTGGAGGCTCTATCCTGTTAGTGGGAAATGATTATTCTACTGCACCAGAGAAGCTTATTGGTGATGCTCTAGCTTTGATTTCCGCTTTATTTTGGGCACTATATCTCATCTTGTCAAAAAGAATTCAGTCACAAATGGAGCCCATAGAAATTGTTGGTTATATTAGTTTTGGTTCAGCCATTTTAATGTCTATTCTACTCTACTTTATTGGTACAGATGGACCTATCTTTCCTGATTCTTTAAACGATTGGCTAATTGAGTTTGTCCTAGGTGCATTGAGCATACTTTCACAGGTGCTTATACTCCGTAGTATGAAAGTATTTTCACCAGGGCTCGTTGCAACGGTCTTACTACTCAACCCGATTGTTACTGCTCTTCTGGCGTATCTTATTTTTTCAGAGTTTCTTAGTTTCCTCGATTGCTTAGCTATGTTCATTGTCATTACTGGCATATATCTTACTTCCTTGGGAAAGGTCAAACAGAAAAATAGACATCTGTCTGAGCTGGATTGATTTTCTCCACACCCCACACCCAGTGTCCTTTTTAGCCTTGCCATCTCTTAATCAGGCGATCGCTAGTGCAGCGCGGCGGAAATAAGTGACCAGTTTGAGATCGATAGAATCCTTACTCTATAAGCATTCTTAATTCTTAATTCCGCGCAGCGGTACTAGCCTGCTCTCCATAAATTGTTGGTTGTTAGTGTAAACTCAGGCAGAATAACAGACTCAATGCAATCACCTGCTCGAAATTGTTTAGCAAGGCCAAATTCGCCCTGCTTACTATCCATGTTGTAAATAGACAAGGTTGGCTGCTTGGGATGACCAATGTAACGCATACCCCCAAGTGCTGCATAATCAACAACCCAATACTCCTGTATCCCGACAGATTCATACTCAGCTAGTTTGGTCAGATAGTCATCTCGCCAATTGGTTGAGACTACTTCGATCACTAAAGGTGGAGCCGTGTAGGCCATTGCTGAACTAGACAGTCCTTTCATTCGTTGCCATTCAGCTTGCTCAAAGACAACAATATCACCCCGCCTAGCTGTTTCCCGTCCAGATCGTGAAGCGATCGCAATTAATTTGGAACGTTTAGGAACGAAAGGCAACTCTTTTTCTTGGCAATGCAATTTGAGCTGATCACAGATATCATCTGCCACATCTTCATGGTTAGCAGTCGGGTCACTCATTGGCACAGGCTCACCCTCGATTAACTCATATAGCTTGCCATTACCATTATCCCAAGCAAGAAACGCTTGTAGGGACATCGGTGACGGTGAAACAGTCAAATCAACAGCTTGAGCCATGACTAGGACAGTTAACCATTTACACCTTGACCATAGCACAAGAAACAACAATGCTCAGTTGACACTCCCCATGCCTCCACTTCAGTTGTAAAAGCTAAATTTAAAAACTGATTCAAGTGCGTGATCGCCTTCTTTGGGAAATTAAATTGTTCCTAGGGCTTAACCGTACCAAAGGGATTCTACTTTCTCTATTACCTCTTGTTGCCAATTACGATTGCTCAGTTTATCATCTCCCTTTTCTAACACTGTAACATGACCCAATTTTCTTCCAGGACGGGATTCTTTTTTACCATACCAATGAACAAAACTATTAGGTAAACTTGCCAGCTTTTGCCGTTTTTCTAAGTATTCATACTGGGAATGTTCGTAACCTAAAAGATTGACCATCACTGCACCTGTACAATGCATTTTCGGACTACCTAAAGGCAAACCAATAACTGCCCGCAACTGCTGTTCAAACTGAGAAGTTTCACAGGCATCAAGAGTGTAGTGTCCAGAATTATGGGTGCGAGGGGATACTTCATTTACTAATACTTTGCCAGTGGTAGTAAGAAATAATTCTATACCGAAGACACCTACCACTTGTAGACTGTTTAGAAGAGTAGAAGCGATCGCATTAATCTCTGTTGCAAGAGTTGAACTAATTTCAGCAGGTACAATAACTCGACGACAAACCTGCTCTTCCTGCTGGGTTTCTACCACTGGGTAAACCACAACTTTCCCAGTAACTGAACGAGCAGCAATTACTGCCAACTCCCGCTCAAAACCCACGAATTCTTCTAGCATGACAGGCTCATACTTGAGCTGTTGCCAAGTGGCATCTAAGCTACTACTATCCTTAATAATAAAAGTACCTTTGCCGTCATAGCCTTGGCGTCGCGCTTTCAAGACCAAGGGAAACTCTAAATCATTGAGTTTGATTGATTGTCCTGATACTTCAACCAACCCTAATTCTTCTTTGTCAAGTTTCCCCTCAAGACTCATAAAGCCTGCTTGAGGTAAACCAATTTCTTTAAGGTAGCAACGTTGTTGATACTTATCTAACAAGGGGGCTAAGGCTGTCAAGCTAGGATGAAAGCATACACCTTGCCTTGCCAAGGGCATTAAAGCATTGAGGTTAATGAATTCATTTTCAAATGTTATCACATCACACCTAGCTGCAAGTTTGGCGGTAGCAGCAGCATCATCAATCGAGGCAAAAATATTCTCAGAAGCGATCGCAACTGCTGGATCACTAGCATAGGGGGTCTGGATTACCAATTCAATTCCCAAAGACTCAGCTGCAACTGCCATCATCCAAGCTAATTGCCCTCCACCAATAATACCAACCCGCTTGCTCTGGTTGAGGATTGGGGACTGGAAAATTTTATTATGCATGGTGTGCGCCACAGCTCCTGGAGTCTACAGTAAGAAAAGTTTTCAGTACTATTAAATGACTGATCATTGGAAGGCGCAAGCCCCCGAATTTTAGAAAGTGGGGATAAGCCCGTGGGGAGTTTGATACTCTAGTTTCGTTGGAGCAATCCTGCGGAGTTACGATTGGACTATGAACCAAGAATCCCCCGGCTTCTAGCCGTGGGGAGTGTCAAAACTCATCAATTTCCACAATGTATTATAGCTCTAAGCTTCTGTCGATATTTTTACTCGCAAGCACTCTCTTGTTTCTCCCAGCTGGGGATGCTAACTTAGCGATCGCGGGAACTTGTGTTGCTGGTTCAAGTTGTCCCCCGCCTCCAATTAAATTTATACCGGGACAAAGGATTACAATTGAAGTAGTCAACCTTACACAAGGTGTTATTCAGTTGCAACAGATGCCTGTCACCGACGCACTAACGATTAGTCCCGGACAAGTGCGAACGTTTCTGGGAGGAAATACCATAGATCCAAATTTCTCATTGATATTCTGGGATACGATGGGGCTAGCTCTGAAAACAGATATTATTAAATTAGGAGCAAGAAACTTACGGATAGAATTGCGTCCCGGCGGTCGTCCTCCAGGAAATAGGGCTGTTTATCTTAATGATGACGGTCGCGTTCAAGTATTGTAAGAGTCCCTACTCGATAAGCATGCAGGAACAAACATAGATTTGAGCTGGTCAAATAACTTGATCCAGCCGCAGTATTTTTATCGAAAAAATGGGTTATCAAGAAGGTTGGAAAGACAAATTTGGTATTAGTATTATCTGTGTAAAAAGGTGATAAATAAAAAAACTTAGCTGGGTCTAGGTTTGAAGCTTTTTAACTGTTTACCCAATTGTCAATAACTTCTGATCAAGAGTCATTTGAGGTGTGTATGTTAAATCCCAGCAAGATCCTTATTGATACTTTTGTGCCAGCAATCAAAGTAGGGTATAACTCAGCTTATGGAGGTTTGAATCCAGACTATGCCGATATCATCGGCTGGGCAGGGAACATGGCATTGGAAAACATTGCCAATAGTAATGCCCTCTATCACAACGTTGAGCATACCATCTTTGTAACTTTAGTTGGTCAAGAAATCTTGCGTGGTAAACATATCCGTGAAGGTCGAGTATCTCCTAGGGATTGGCTGCACTTTATTATCTCTCTGGTATGTCATGATATTGGCTATGTTAAGGGAGTCTGTCGCCAAGATCGCATTCCCTATAGGGTATACGCCACAGGCAAGAATAACCGGACGCTGACTCTACCTCCTGGTTCTACAGATGCCAGCCTTACTGCCTATCATGTTGACCGAGGCAAACTGTTCATTGAGGAAAGATTTGGTGGTCACCAACTGATTGATGCTGAGATTATCAAGAAAAATATTGAGCTGACTCGGTTTCCTGTACCTTTGGATAGCGATCATCAAGATACAGTTCACTACCCAGGTTTAGTGAGGGCTGCTGATTTGATTGGTCAGCTTAGTGATCCACGCTACTTAGAAAAGATACCTGCTTTATTCTATGAGTTTGAAGAGACTGGTGTGAATAAGGACTTAGGCTATTATCATCCAGATGATGTCAGACAAAACTACCCGAAATTTTATTGGAAAAGTGTCCACCCCTACATCATAGATGCCTTAGAACATCTAAAGTTAACCCAAGAAGGGAAGCAAATCATCGCTAATCTCTACGCTCATGTATTTGAAGTCGAACACGAATCTCAATCAAGACCAACTTTATTGGTTTGACCTCCTTTAAACAAAGAATTAAGAATTAAGAATGGGGAATAAGTGAAAAAATTCTCCGCGTCCCCGCGTCCCCGCGTCAGCCTTAAGATAAGTATTCAACCGGACATGATATCACCCCTCACTGACTGTACCCTCGACAACGAATCGTGGTTGGGATGGATGGATACATGATACAACTTCATAGTTAATCGTCCCCATCCAAGAAGCAAGTTGTTCAGCACTAACCCGTTCATCTCCATCAGTACCAATCAAGGTTGCTACCGTCCCCACACTAACATCCTGAATATGAGTAACATCTACCATCATCATATTCATACAAATACGACCACGTACAGGAGCCCGCATCCCGTTGATTAAAACATGGGAAAGGTTAGAAAGCCTACGATCGTAGCCTTCATGATAGCCAAGGGGTAAAATAGCGATTCGCATCGGGTAAGTTGCCCGGAAGGTGCGACCATAGCTAACATAGCCTCCTACTGGTACGTCCTTCACTTGGGCAATCCGGGCACGCCAGGATAGCACCGGCTGCAAGTTAGGGATAAATCCTTCACCACGGGTAGCATAGTTTTGCAGTACCGTGGCGTAGGTTTCTGTGGAGGGCCATAAGCCATAAGCAGCGATACCGACTCGCACCATTGAACCGTGGGTTTCTGGCCAAAGAATAGTAGCAGCGGAATTGGCAGAATGTACCATCGGTAGTTCAAAGCCTGCTTCCCGGAAAGCTTTCCGTGCTTCTTGGAGTAAAGCTAGCTGTTGATGAGCAAAGCGATGATCTGTTGTATCTTCAATATCTGCGTAGTGAGTCGTCAACCCTTCTAACTCTATACCCTTTAACTGAGACACTAACTCTGCTAGTTCCAGTGCCTCCTTGAGGGAAATACCTTGGCGATGGCTTCCTGTTTCTATCTTCAGGTGAACTGGTATGGAGTAACCTGCATTCCTGCCAGCCTGAGCCAGAGCTTTGGCAACTTGGGGATCGTAGAGCACAATCCTTGCTTGAGTTTCGGCTATCAGAGGTGCTTGGGTAGCAGATACATTGCCACAGATGTAAATTGGTGCTTGGATACCCGCTCGACGAAGTGCGATCGCTTCGTAGGCAAAATTGACAATTAGCCAGTCAACTCCAGCAGCAACAAATTCCCTAGAACAAAGTATTATCCCATGTCCAAACGCATCAGCTTTTACCACTACTCCTAAAGTAACATCCGAGCCAACCCGCTGTCGTAAGGTTGCCACATTCGAGTGGATTGCCTGACGAGAAACCTCACACCATGAGGATTCGGACGGGATTGAGTCGAGAAATTCCTGATGCATATTTATCAATTATCAATTATCAATTATCAATTATCAATGGACAATTGATAATTACTGTTTAGCCGAATATAACATTACTAGCCAACCCGTTTTTCTAATTCCTGGGCAACAAAATCAGGAACTTTTACTTCTGTCCCCTTGGCAAGACAACAATCCCATACTGCTAAGAGAAAACCTTGAATCGCAACTGGTGCCCCTGGTACAGCAGCTCCCTGAGCAAGGAACTTACGCCACTGTCCTCGACTGTCACCCCCCAGCTCTAATACATACAAACCAGCAAGATACTCAGCTAAAGGATCTAAGGCGAAGCGAATTCGGTCTTGAGCTGGACCGATCGTTTGGATGAGACGAAGGCGATCTTCCAAATACTGAAGGCGAGTTTCTGCATCATCTCCATCTAGGGCAGCAAGTGCATCCTTGCGCATAGCAGTACTTGGTCGATAAGTGCTCTTTAAGCATTGCCAAGCGATCGCTTTGGCATCTTCCTGAACAGAGCGATCATCTAACTTATCTTCTTTCACCTCCTGGTTCAGTTCGTTTAAGTAACTGAGCATTAGATCGGGGATATTGTTGGGTAAGGGGGTAATTGTTGTTGTCCCCGCAGCTGCTGCCGTGTTCTCTTTGGCCGCAATTAGTTGTTCGGCATATAACTTAGCAAGTAAAACCGTAATGTTTCGCGCTCCCACAATCACCGAGAGTCGGCCACAAGCATCAAAAAACTCACTGTCGGTAAAGGCATCCCGCTTCCCCCTCTGCCTTAAGTAAGCTTCCATGAAAGAAGAGAGCCGATTGCCCTCAATACGCAGAGGCTGGAGAGTCGTCTTAGTAACTTTGCCTAAGGTTTCTTCTGTCCGTGAAGCGATCGCTAAAGCATTGACACAGAAGTCTGGTAATTCAGGTCGAATGGTTTTACGTGTAGCTTCACTCATTTCCGAGAGATGATCTACTATTACCAAAATACGCCGCTGCCTGAGAAGGCGTTCTAACAGTTCCTCGGAAATGGGGTCTGGTTCATTGGTTAAGGCTTGCAACTGTCCTTGAATAGCGGCAATGAAGGGTTGTTTGTCTCCTGCTGCTTCACAATCGAGTTCTTCTTCAATTAACAAGGGCAACATCTGGTGTTCACACAGGCGCTCTGCCTCATCTTCAGAGAAAGCCCACCTGGCAATTTGACAGGCTAAACTCGTCTTTCCTGCTCCCCCTTCACCCCAGATGAGCAAACAGCAGCGCTGTTTATTGAACTTGGAGCGTAAATCTTTAGCCTTGAGTTGGGGTATAGTTTCACCATCTAAGACAACAGGAACTGGGATATATACGTTGCGATCGCGTACTGTGTCCTTTTGTTGAAATTCTTCCCTAACTGATTCAATGTGTGCCGCTACCCAGGCATCCAGTACTCTAGGATGGTAATGAAAAAAGCCAACAAACAGGGAAAACCGAATCGGTACACTGATACCAATGAAGGGTAGTGGTACGTCTGTGTAAGGTTTGAGGAGATTATTAATCCCCAACAGCCAAAGAGGACGAAGCCACAAAACTCCTAGGCAGAGCAAGGGAGCAAATACCAAATAACTGATCACTCCCAAAAACCATTTATACTGAAGAACCCATTCCCAGGTTCTATCCAATAAGCGGGCTTCTTTTTCCGCTTGTAGTGCCAAGAGGGGGCGACGAACTACGGCAATATCTTCTTCTGTAAACTTAGCCTGAGAGTCTTCTACAATTTCTAAAGCTTTCTCTAAATCTGATATTTCCTTTTCTAACTCCGAGAGGGGTAGTGTCTTTGCCTTATCCAGAAAAGTTCCCGCAATTCTTCCTAATCCGCTAGCCGCATTCTGACGAACTTCCTTCTTCTCATCTTGCAATGCTTGAATCAGAGCAGGCACTGCCGGTTTTGCTTCCACACCAATTCGCCCCAAAGCGGAAGCCGCATTCAAGCGCACATATTTATTTTCGTCTTGCAAAGCGGTAATTAGAGCAGGCACTGCCACTTTAGCTTTTGGACCAAATTGTCCTAAAGCATCAGCAGAACTTTGGCGAACGTATTTCTCGGTGTCCTGTAAAGTAATAGTGAGAGCAGGAACTACTATTGGGGCTTTTGTGCCAATTCGTCCCAAAGCAGTAGCAGCATTCAAGCGAACCTCTGCATGAACATCCTGCAAAGCCTTAATAAGTTGAGGAACTGCTGATGAAGCTTCCGGACCGATTTTTCCCAGAGCATAAGTGGCAACTAGACGCAGGTTTCTATCGTTATCCTGCAAAGCCTCAATAAGTTGCGGTACTGCTGCTGAGGCTTCTGAACCAATTTTCCCCAAGGCATAGGCGGCAATCCGACGAACATATCCATCCTCATCTTGCAATGTATTAATCAAGTTACGGACTGCCGGGGAAGCTTCTGGTCCTATTTCTCCTAGCGCTGAGGCAGCACGCCAACGAACTTGCTTGTTTTCATCTTTTAAAGCTTCCATGAGAGCTGGAACTGCTGGCGCGCCAATTTTCACGATTGAATCAGCAGCATCATGACGCACCCGGAAATCATTGTCTGTCAATTTCTCAATCAAGGGAGCAATCTGTGGATTAGAAGAGGGTTGTGCCCAGCTATTGCCACCCAAAAGCAAAGACAATAAAAGGCAGAGTAGAGCAACCTTCAACCCTGCTACTGGGAGAAATTGAGTTCTAATGTACTTAACCACACGCCTATCAGATGGAAGTCTAGAGCCTATTTTAGACTACTGGATTGTTTCAATTAATTTGGTGCATTACCTGAATGGTTCAAACCTTGTCTACTGGGAGAGGGCTGCGGGCATCTTGCCCTCTTGCCCGCACTAAGTTTTGCTTGCATTGGGATGGTCCCAGCAGAAATTAGTTGATGCAGAAATAATCTTGGAGGTAAGACTTTTGTAGTATAGACTTTGCTGTAATGGAGCCATACACGTTCTTCAAAAAAGGACTCAACCAAGTAATGTCAATTTTTTCTTGTCCATGTACATTGATGCAATCTTGAACAAAGTTGAGAAGGTCTACCACTTGTTGGTCAACTTCCGGAAAAATCTGCTCAAAAAGGGATACAAATTCTTCTACTCCTGCTAGTATCCCATATCTCTCAAAAGCGTTCACTAATCCCCACTTTCCCTGGGGAGAATAAATTGCGCTCTCAAGTTGATATGCAAAGTTGAAAATATCTGTATTACCAGCTAGGTAAGTAGGCACATCCTCAAAAGGAATCCACCAATGCTCAGGAAGAATATAATCAGATTTTCCTACTCTCCTGGTTATTATTGACAAATATATGCCTTTGTCTCCACAACTCGATGCGGCTTGGCTAAGGGCATTAACAATAGGAGCATCAGGAGGCCAATATTCATACAAAATTTTTCTGACCTCGGCATTGTCTCCAAAAGAAGGTTTGTGTAAACTGTCATTCAAAAAAATTTTTCTTAGCGCTGGCTCTGCTTCCTGATAATAATCATCTTCCGTTAAAGCTTTTATTCCCATCAATTTAAGTTAATAAAAAATCCAAAAATGTTTGCCAGCAAAGTTTAGAATTATAAATTGCTAACAACTGGTGGTAGATACTGGACAGGAGCGGGGACCATTTAAAGAACTGCTAAAAACAGCAGAAAGGCAGACACCCATTGAAAAACCGTAAATAAGTACAATTGAAAGATGCTTTTTCACCGTTTGAAATTTGAGTAATAGCTTTGTTAATGCTTCAAATTTTTGAACGAAGCAGAAAAAGCTGCCTCGTTTCTCTTACCTATTTTAACTGAAACAGTCCAGTAAAGCGATGTGCAACTAACTTGGAGAAGAAAATCTCACCGATGTAGTCTAGCCTTGCCCGTAAACTCTTGGCTCATAAAGTCATGGTCTTTCTGAACCTGACCCATGAGCGACCACCACTTCAGTTTGCTGGTATCATTCGCGATTAGAATTAGTTGCACATTGCGTCAGTGGTAATCGATTAACAGCTAATGACAAATGACAAGTGACCAATGACAAATAACTAACCCAAACCCAATTCCCGTTTCAGCAAATTAATTGACTTAGTGCCAATATAATTCCCACAGCGAACTAGCTTTGGAGGACGGATAATATCATCTCTGGCATCTAAGACTGCTTGTTGAACTATGTCATAACTTCCCTGGTCTAAAATACCAATTGTTTGGGCACTGCGAACCAAAACATTGAGCTTGTACTTATCTTTAACCTGAGCTGTCATCACTAACAACTCATCTCCTCGCAGACTGTAAATCAGAATCCCTACCACCTGCAAAATACCAGAACTTATACTTACTACTCCTAGACAACTGTCTTTAGGAAGACTTTTAACCAACTCAATTTCCCTAGCATAGTCATGGATATCAACAGGGATCACACGGACAGATTTCGGAGCGGCAATAGCTTCTGCTTTACCAATAAAATAGCGGTTGGTCACCACTGTGGCATTATGAGTTTGATTGAGCGCTTCTTCTAGTTCTTCAAGTGGTACCAACTGCACCGGAATTTTCAGAGCTTCTTCGAGTTCCTGTACCATTAACTCCCCAGCACCCAAATCCCTTGACTCGACTGTAACCAAAACTCGAGCACTACAGCGCAAGCGCCAGTCAATTTCCGCCAGAAAAATCTCTCTAGCTTCACTCAGGGAGCAACCTTGTGCCAACAGCTCATCAAGACCTTTTTGTACTACATTGTAGGCATCGGGATACTGATCAAGAATAGGAGACTGACGCTGAGTTCCGCCTTCATGACCCTGTGCTTTGACATAAATCCCTGAACCTGCCTGGGATTCCACTAGTCCGGTTTCTTCTAACTGTCGATACACCTTACTGATGGTATTGCGATGCAGACCAGTAATTTGGGCTAACTGACGGGTACTAGGTAGTTTATGTCCTGGGGGATATTGTCGGGAAGCGATCGCAAACTGGATTTGGTCAAATAGTTGCTTTGATGCAGGGATTTCGCTATCTGGCTGAATATGATACTGAATCATTACAGAACCTCCAAGGGATTTTGGTTAACTTAAGTTAAGACTAAACTTTTAATGTTGATCCAGTATTCACTACTTCCCGACAATTAATTAGCTCTCTGATTTTTTACCGTAATTGACTCAATTAAAAAACCTTAGAGTAAACTAGGAAAATTTTATTTTAAAAAATATTATATTCGATTTGGCGATTCTGAAAAACAACATTTTGTCATACTAATATTTTGATGTTTCTTGAGAAGATGTCTGACCCTGAGTACTAAAATACCCTAAGAGCTAATTATAGTAAGTAGATAATTATGGTACAAGAAACTAAGACCAAATCAATCACAATTAAGAATAATACTCTGGAAATCCAGGCTTACCTAGCAATGCCGGAGGGTCAAGGACCTTTTCCAGGTGTGGTGGTGCTGCAGGAAATTTTTGGAGTTAATGACCATATTCGTGATATTACCAGACGGTTTGCTCAAGAAGGCTATATAGCGATCGCTCCTGCTCTCTATCAACGCCAAGCCCCTGGCTTTGAGACAGGTTACACCCCCGAAGATATTAAAATTGGCAAGGAATATAAGGAACAAACCCATGTAGAAGAGCTACTAAGTGATATCAACGCCGTAATCAATTACCTGATCAGCCAAACGCGAGTAAAAGCCAACGGCATTGGCTGTATTGGCTTTTGTTTTGGCGGTCATGTTGCTTATCTTGCCTCTACTTTACCAGATATTCATGCTACTGCTTCTTTCTATGGCGCTGGTCTTACTACTTGGACTCCAGGGGGCGGTGAACCTACAATTACTAGAACCAAAGATATCAGAGGTACTACAATCTACTGCTTCTTTGGCAAAGAAGATGCCAGCATTCCCCTTAAAGAAGTCAAGAAGATCCGGGCAGCGCTGGAAAAAAACCAAGTTCTTCACCGTATTTTTCTTTATGAAGGAACAGAGCACGGATTTTTTTGTGACCAACGGGCTAGCTACAATGAGGAAGCAGCAACTGATGCTTGGCAGCAAGTAATGAGGTTATTTAGGGAAGAACTTGACTTAGCTTGTTAACTTTCAGTAAGAGTTTGGGAGAGACTATAAGTCCTCCCAGGTAAATGAAAGCTCCGTCAAACCCGACAAAATTTACAATTTTTCCGTCAAGGCGTTAGCGTAAACTATAGGATAGAGAGTTGACCGATGGTTCCCTAGTGTAAGAAGGCAGAAGGCAGGAGGCAGGAGGCAGAAGGGAAGAAAGTTTGTACAGTAAGCTTTTTAACCTTTTTTAACTGGTCACTTATTTCCGCCGCATTGCACTAGTTATAAGCTTTGTTCTAATTGCTATCACCAAATTGATGAGTTGCCACTCCGGTCATTAAATATTTTTTTCAACGATTAATCGTCATGAATTCAAAATCAACTAGTTCTCAAACCAGTAATTCGTCTTTTTCAATGGACGATTTTGCTAAAGCCCTAGAAGAACACGACTACGAGTTTAAAAGGGGACAGGTGGTGCGAGGCACAGTCTACAACTATGAAAACGATGGCGTGTATGTTGATATTGGTGGCAAGTCTCTTGCTTATGTTCCCCTCAGTGAAGTGTCTTTACAATCAACACAAGATTGGTCTGAAGTAATGCAGTTGCAAGAGGAGATGGATTTCCTGATTATTCGGGAACAGAATGCAGATGGGCAGGTAACTCTTTCACGGCGTCAGCTGGAAATTCAGCAAGTTTGGGATGAGCTTGGGGAATTACAAGAAAGCGGTAAATCGGTGCAGGTGCGGGTCAAAAGTGTAAATAAGGGTGGTGTTACTATCGATTTACTGGGATTGCGGGGGTTTATTCCCCGATCTCACCTGAGCCAGCGTCAGGATTTGGAATCACTGATTGGTCAAAACCTCACTGTAAACTTTCTTGAAGTTGATCGCGATCGCAACAAACTCGTACTTTCTCAGCGGGAAGCTATTCGCGCTGAGAGTTTTAGTCAACTGGAGTTAGGTCAACTAGTGGAAGGTACAGTAGTTGCCATGAAGCCTTTTGGTGTTTTTGTTGCTTTTGATAACATTACTGGCTTGCTACACATTAAGCAGGTGAGCCAAAACTCTATTGAATCTCTCCCAGCACTATTCCAAATTGGTCAACCCCTCAAGGTAATGATTGCTGGTTTAGATGAGGGAAAAAGTCGCGTTTCCCTATCCACCAAAATTTTAGAAAATTATCCAGGAGAGATGCTGGAAAATATGTCTGAAGTAATGAATAGTGCTGAGGCACGGGCTGAGCGTGCAAGGAAAAAGTTATTGCACCACTCAAATGGGAATTAACGATAGGAAAGAGCAATTTTGGTTGTTTGTGGTGAGTAGTTATTGAATCAACGGGAGCATCCCAATTTGGCAAATCTATTCCTCAAACTAAGGAGAATACTAGGTTTTCAACGCCTACTTGAAAGTTTTATGTGCAAAAATGGGATGCTCCCGAATCAACTTAATATGACAGAAAAAAACGGAACGATTCGCACTCTAACTGTGGACATTGGCGGTAGTGGCGTCAAGGCAATGATTTTAGATAAAGCAGGTAATCCCCTGACAGAACGTAGCCGTGTCGAAACACCTCAACCACCCAAACCGGATGCCATTATTGAAGCGATTACCCACTTAGCAACAGAACAAGGAGAGTTTGAGCGCGTATCAGTGGGATTTCCTGGGGTAGTAACAAATGGGGTTACTAAAACAGCAGTAAATTTAGATCCAGATTGGATTGGGCTAGATCTAGCTACTAAACTCTCTGAAAGGTTAGGTAAACCAGTACGAGTGGCTAATGATGCCGATATACAAGGGTATGGTGCAATTTCTGGTAAGGGAGTTGAGCTAGTGATTACTCTAGGAACAGGGTTTGGTTCTGCCTTGTTTGTAGAGGGAAAGCTAGTGCCAAATCTGGAAGCAGGACACCATCCTTTTCGTAAAAAGGACACCTATGAAGAACAATTGGGACGTGTAGCATTGGAGAAAGTAGGTAAAAAGAAATGGAATAGTCGCGTCAAAAAAGCGATCGCTTCCCTTGAACATCTGTTTAATTACGATTGCCTTTACATTGGTGGTGGTGAAGCCAAGAAAATCAACTTTGAGTTACCTCATAACGTCAAAATAGTACCGAATGTTAATGGATTATTAGGGGGTATTGCTTTGTGGAAAGAGTGATACAGCGTTTTTCATTTAGATGAGGTACAAAGAGCCTGGTTTTTGGGAATGGGGAATGGGGAATAGGGAATAGTAACTGTACCTCACTAGACTGAGAAATGCTGTATTAAGCAAGCCATAATAAACTCTTTACTTATTACTCTTGAGAAATACACTCAAAGGTAATGGCTAATGGCTAATGGCTAATGGCTAATAGCTAATGGCAGAGAATTGTTTCTCCCATTCAATTGGGGGCGCTCAGCGCTCCTTGGGAGCTCTTGAGAAACTAAAAATCATATATTTGGGACTGAACCCTTTGATATGAATAGTTTCTGGCTTCTTTTTAGGCAAGGAAAACTCTTCTTCCTCCTGCCTCGGAGCCTCCTGCCTCCTGCCTTCTAATGCTTATTACTGCCAAACCAGAATCAATCGACTTTTTCAGCAAACCATATAACACTGATTCAGTATTCATATTTACGCCAAAATCGACATCTCAGGGCGAAGCATTCGGACAGAAAAACTAGGGTTTGAGGGATAAAATATCGCCTGAATGCTTCACCCCTACATCTAATTCTGGTTAGTGAACGGAGGATGTGAATGAGGCTGTATGAATTTGTAAATTTTTGTTGCTAAAGCACCATTTTTTGTGCCAATTTTTCGAGTTATACCAAATCCGGTTATTGTGGGGTACTTATCAAAATCACCAAATCTTTTCCAGACAAAGGCTTTGATTTTTTTTAATAGACCCTTGGTAAAGCGGATTTGGTATTATGACCCCATTTTGAAAAAATTGCCCCTAACTCAAAAAAATGGCCTAAATTTCCCTGTGAAATCGTCTCTATATATAGAGGACGCAAGACAGAACCTCAAATTTTGTCCAAAGTCCAAAAGCTGACTATTAGAAATGAAATCTTATCGGCGGTTGCCAAGAGGATTAGTGATTGTAAATCGGAGAATACAGATGAAGAAAATAGCTCAGGCTATCTGCGCAATTGTACTTATGCTGCTGGCATTTACGATCTTGCCAATGAATCCTGTACTGGCACTCACTTGTAAGGATATAGATGGAGTTGAATTTCCCTCAGGGGATTGCATTGATCAATCATCGAATCAAGTAGTGCCTGGATGTCAACAATGTACGTATTCTGTGAGTGGAACTGACGAACCAGTGTGTCTACGATACACGAATTTTGACTCTTCTGAGACGACAGTAACGGAGACATGGGATTATTTCGACTGCTTGTGAAAGGACGCAAAAAATAGATTTTGCGTCCTTTTTCGCATCAGCATGTTACAAGTCATTTTACCAATCAACACAAAGTGTGGAATGTGATATCAAAAATTAAAAGTCATGTCAGAGATTAGCAGCCAAAAGATTATATCCTGATTTCACTTTTGTAATTGTTTAAGCCCCAAAGATTGAGGCACTTTCTCTAACGCCTCGCGAATCACCTCGGAACCAGCTCCAGGAAAACAGGAGTTTTCCGTCAAGTGACGCCTCCAGGCTCTACTCCCTGGTTGCCCCGTAAACAATTGCAGCATGTGTCGAGTAATTTTGTTCAACTTCAGACCCTTTGCTGCCCAGTAATCAATATAGGAGAACATCGCCTCAGCAACTTGATGACGAGTTTGCGGAGTAACTACCTCACCGTAGATTTCAGCATCAGCTGTGACAAATAGATAAGGATTATCATAAGCCGCACGCCCAATCATCACCGCATCAACCAACGTCAACTGCTCCCGTACCCGCTCCAAGCTAGTGAATCCGCCGTTAATTTCAATGAATAGGTAGGGAAACTCCTGCTTGAGACGATGCACCTCTTCATAACGCAGGGGAGGAACATTGCGATTTTCCTTTGGACTCAAACCTTGTAGCCAAGCCTTGCGAGCATGTACATTAAAGTACCTACAGCCAGCCTCAGAGACTAAGCGGACAAAATTTGCCATATCCTCATAGCGATCGCATTCATCAAAACCAATGCGATGTTTAACACTAACAGGTATGCTAACAGCCTTGAGCATTGCCTCAACAGCCTGGGCAACCCTTTCAGGTTGTGCCATCAAGCACACACCGAAGTTACCACTTTGTACACGGCTGCTAGGACAACCAATGTTGAGGTTAATTTCATCGTAGCCCATGTCTTCAGCAATGCGGGCACATTCAGCTAGGTGTTTTGGTTCATCACCACCGACTTGAAGAACTAAGGGTTTTTCTTCTGGAGAGAAGCCTAGTAGGTGTTCGCGATCGCCATGAATAATTGCTGCACTAGTTACCATCTCAGTATATAGGAGAGTAGAGCGTGTGATCTGCCGTATAAAGTAACGAAAATGGCGATCAGTGCGATCCATCATCGGTGCAATACTTAAGGGGTAACTACTGTCCCTAACTGCATGATGTGTGCCTTTAGTATTATCAACAATGGCGGTAGAAAGACTAGTCATAAGTTCGCAACACATCTCATCTTCCTAAAATATCAGATTGAGGGACTTCAACAATTGATAAACCTCTTGGAAAGTCTTACCTTGGCCATTTCTGGCTGCTGCCAACGTAGGATTGTTCTACAAACTCAAAGGTGACCCCATCGTTCCAGATGTACTGCTCAGTTTAGGGGTAAAAAGAGCAGCTGACTATTCACAACGCCAGAATCGCTCTTACTTTGTCTGGGAATTCGGCAAAGTGCCAGAAGTTTGTATCGAGATTGTCTCTAATCAGGAAGGGGACGAATTGCTGCTGAGCAAGCAATCACAGCGCAAGGGTAAGACACAAACAAAGCTAGATATTTATGCCCAAATGGGTATAAATTATTACGCTGTCTTTGATCCTTTCCAAAAAATACAAGGGAAAGAAGGGATGAATGGAGCCTTGTTGCGAGTGTGGATGATTTCACCAGCGGGTTACCAAGAACTAACCTTAAATCAAAAAATCATTAGTGCAGGAGAGTCAGTGTGGCTAGAGGGAGTAGGCATGGGATTGATGCTGTGGGAAGGAGAATTTGAGGAAGACGTGAGGAGGTTGTGGTTACGGTGGTGTGACAAAGAAGGTAAGCCGATTCCTACAGGAGCAGAAGGTTGACCTATTAAATTCACTGGTACTAATGATAGTAACATGTCTAGTACTATGGATAATTGGTAAAAGGCTTGAACATAAAGCAAGAAACCCTCTAAAAAATATATTGGAACTTCAAAAGAGTAATTTCTCACCTACCGGGAGGCTAAGTAAGATATCTGGGTATAAAAGAAAGAAACAAAATAATCGTAAGATCAGAAATTAGTAAGATAGCGATGCAACCCTAAACTCAACCTACAAGCAACTCACATTGACCATTAATAAAATCGCACCACTGCTGAGCAAGCATAGCAACCTCCTGACGTTCCTTCTCATTAGTCCATAAATCTGACCAACTCAGCTTCCATCGACTGAGCAAACGCTGAAGATCTACTAATTCAGTAGCGAAAGTGATATCAGTCTCTAAATCTAGATTAGGAACCATCCACTCAATAAAAAACTGACTTTCCCTAACCAGGTGTTGTGCGACAGACTTATCGGTTCCACTCTGAGCTAGCAGTTGAATCCGCATCAAATTTAAGGCAAGACTATCCAATTGAGTTACCGGATTTGCTTGAAGATAATGAGATTTAAGTACGTCCCAGTTCATTGCCATTGAACACCGCCCAGAAGAGATTGTACAATTTGATTAACTTGTTCCCGTAATGCAGGGTCTTGAATTTCCATTGAACGATTATTAGCACTGGGGCGAATATTGATAATCGACTCATACCCTACTGTTTGTTTAAAAGGATACCAATCAGCTCCCCAAATGTCAGCCTGTTCACTGCCATCTTTGAGCAAAACTTGCTCACAATCCGCATGAAGCTCTCCGCCTCCAGCTAAAATTCTGCGCTTTACATCTACAGCTAGTTTAATATAAATTCCCAAAGCTTCCAGCATTTGCTCCATCTGCTCAGGTGTAGCACGGGTATGAATAACGCAGATCATAAAGCAAACACATTTCAGGTAAATGAAGTACAAATATCAATAATAAAACTCTTGTGATACCAAATCCGGTTATTGTGGGGTACTTATCAAAATCACCAAATCTTTTCCAGACAAAGGCTTTGATTTTTTTTAATAGACCCTTGGTAAAGCGGATTTGGTATGAGACAGGTATCTTGCCTGTCCTTGTCTGGAAATTACGCAAAGTTCCAGAAATCTGTATAGAAATTGTCTCCAATCAGGAGAGAAGATGGAGCCTTGTTGCGAGTGTGGATGATTTCACCAGCGGGCTACCAAGAACTAACCTCAAATCAACAAATCATCAGTGCAGGAGAGTCAGTGTGGCTAGAGGGAGTAAGTATGGGATTGATGCTGTGGGAAGGAGAATTTGAGGAAGACGTGAGGAGGTTATGGTTACGGTGGTGCGACAAAGAGGGTAAGCCGATTCCTACAGGAGCAGAAGGTAAGGAGATAGAGCGGCAACGAGCCGATACCGAGCGACAGCGAGCTGATACCGAGCGACAGCGAGCCGAGCAATTAGCCCAAAGGTTGCGAGAGATGGGAATTGATCCAGATCAGATCTGAGTTCGGAGCCGACAGAGAATTTCTGCGATCGCTAACTAAACAGCTAGATCCGTGCTAAAAAATAGAAGTTTAGCAGTTATTTGGGTATGGTCTTGCGATCGTTACGGTTCCCCTTCTCAATTATGACAACTCGTCTCACCAAGAGGTATCTAATGCAATTCGTCAGAAGGCAGAACCCACCCCTGACCCCTCCAGTGAGGGGAACAGGAGGCAGAAGGGAAGAAAGCTTGTACCGTAAGCTTTTTCACCTTTCTTCACTGCTGGGTTATTTCCGCCGTTCTGCACTAGTTTCCCGTTGCTGCTTGAGCTTGGTTGCTATTGTTAGCTGCCTGTTGCTGTTAGGTACACCATCAGCTTTAGCAGGACTCAATGATGACAATTATGATGGCAACATCTTTGCTATTTATGCTGGTAACGGTTCTCTAGTGCCGCCGCGAGTCTCCTTGAAAGAGGCATTGAAACGCCAAAGACCAGCACTTTTGGTATTCTATTTAGATGACAGCAGTGATTGCAAGGGCTATTCCATCGTTGTTTCCCGACTACAAGGTCCTTATGGACGGGTTGCAGCTTTTATTCCTATTAATACTGATACCCTCTCTCCCAGAACTACCTACACATCAAAAGAACCCGGTTACTATTACGAAGGATTAGTGCCCCAGACAGTTCTGATTGATCAACAGGGTAAAGTAGTTTTCAATGAGACAGGAGAGTTAACCTATGAACAGGTAGATGATGTTTTTCGGGAAGTATTTGATTTATTGCCCCGTACAGAATCAGTGGAGCTAAAGCGGCGAGTAATCAATGAGATTAATACTCAGCTAAGTGAAAATTAGTCTAGTACCGCTGTGCTGCACTAGATAGGAGGCAGGAAAAGGTAGAGTATTTTTGACAAAACCTTATAACTCTGTGGATTTTCCTGCTAGATTTCTGGAAGAGCAATTCAATGGGCGTGCTGATGTCCAAAATCTACAGCACAAAAGAGCTAATCAAAATCTTGGCAGATGAGCGTCGTGCCTGTATCAATGGAGAGCGACTGAATCTGGCGGCTTCCGTATCTGGCAATCCTTTGCTGGATCAATTTATGAAGCCAGACGGTATTCAAAAGTTCAGTGCTTATCAAAACTTCCAAGCAGCTGTTCACCACTACCAGCGGCAAAACCAAGTCTCAGGGATTGTCTGGCGGCAGATGAGTGTCAAGAATCAAACTCTGAAGTACCCCACCGTCAATGAACACCTTGTAGCACTCCCTAGTGATTTGGTAATTCTCATCGAGGCAAAAGCCTCAATTCTGGGTTTTTGGTGTAGGGTAACAGTGGGGATGGACTTGTATTTAAGTATTCGCAACGGCAGAGACTATCAACAGATTATGCCCGATGAAGTTGGTGCGATCGCATCTAGAACCGAATGGGTAAATATCTCTGGACACGGAAACTCAACCTTTTTGGAAATTATCTTACAGTTAGGTTGGGGAAAACCTGAGGAAGCCTCTTACAAACGAGGATGGCCAGATTCCGGCAGTGAGTATGTCCATGCGGTAAATCCAGGCAAGCGTCCAATTTGTTAGGATTATTGATAGCTAAGAATTATTCTTAGGAGGAATAATAGGCAATTTTGTGGGAAAGTTTGATTTTTTTCCCAGATTGCAAGCCATTTAACCTCAGCATCAACAAACCAAGCACCTTCAATGACTATTGTTACAGAGAATCCCTTATTAGTTGGTAAGGGTCTACCCCCCTTTGAAGCCATCAAGTCGGAACATGTAGTACCTGGCATCAGGCAGCTATTGGCTGAACTAGAAGCAGAACTCACTAGTTTAGAAGGGCAAGTAACACCCACTTGGAGTGGTTTGGTGGAACCACTAGACTATTTAGGAGAGCGGCTCCAGTGGAGTTGGGGAATAGTAGCTCATTTGATGGGCGTCAAAAATAGCCCAGAATTGCGGCAAGCTTATGAGACTGTACAGCCGGAACTTGTGCAATTTTCTAATCGGCTCAATCAAAGCCAATCTCTCTACCAGGCTTTCAAAGCATTACGACAAGGAGAAGTTTGGGAAAGTTTAGAGCCAGCACAACAAAGGATTGTAGAAGCTGCCATCCGGGATGCAGAACTTTCTGGTGTGGGTTTAGTCGGTGAGGAGCGAGAACGCTTCAATACGATTCAATTAGAACTTGCAGAGCTTGCCACCAAGTTTTCTAATCATGTGTTAGATGCTACTAAGGCGTTTAGTGTAACCCTGACGAGCAAGGAGGAAGTTGATGGACTACCCCCCAGCTTAATCAGCTTAGCAGCCCAGGCAGCTCGTGCCGCAGGTGAAGAAGGGGCAACAGCAGAGAATGGTCCTTGGCGGATTACGTTAGACTATCCCAGTTATATCCCCTTCATGCAACACAGCACCTGTCGGGATTTACGGGAAAAACTATATAAAGCGTTTGTCAACCGTGGTTCATCAGGGGAGTTAGATAACGCACCATTGATTGAGCGGATTTTAGAGCTACGTCAACAAAAAGCCCAGTTGTTAGACTTTGAGAGTTACGCCCAATTGAGTCTTGCTAGTAAGATGGCTCCTAATGTTGAAGCAGTGGAGTTACTCCTCGAAGAACTGCGCAGAGCTAGTTACGAAGCTGCGGCTGAGGAATTAGAAGAACTAAAAGTTTTTGCTGCTCGTAAGGGAGCTGAAGAAGCTAGTGATTTGAAGCATTGGGATATCAGTTTTTGGGCAGAGCGCCAGCGGGAAGAAAAGTTTGCTTTCAGTGCAGAAGAATTACGACCCTATTTTCCCCTACCGCAGGTATTAGAAGGATTATTTGCTCTAGTGAAGCGGTTGTTTGGAGTCACCGTTACTGCTGCCTCTGGTACAGCTCCCATATGGCATAAGGACGTTCGGTATTTTCAAATTGCTGATGAGACAGGAGAACCAATCGCCTATTTTTATTTAGACTCTTACAGTCGTCCTGCCGAGAAGCGTGGCGGTGCTTGGATGGCTGATTGTCTTGGTCGAGCTAAAGTAACAGAAGCTGGTACGACAAAGATCCGTTTACCTGTAGCATATTTGAACTGTAACCAAACTCCTCCAGTAGATGGAAAGCCTAGCTTGATGACCTTTGGGGAAGTGGAAACCCTATTCCATGAGTTTGGTCACGGTTTGCAACATATGCTGACTAAGGTAGATTATCCAGGGGCAGCAGGCATTAACAATGTGGAATGGGATGCAGTGGAACTACCCAGCCAGTTTATGGAAAACTGGTGCTACGAACGAGCTACATTGATGGGGATGGCGAAGCATTACGAAACAGGTGAGCCTCTACCAGAGCATTATTACCAGAAGCTGCTAGCAGCACGCAACTATATGAGTGGCTCTGGCATGTTACGCCAACTGCACTTTAGCTTTACAGATATGGAATTGCACCATCGCTATCAGTCTCATGGTGAGGAAACTCCAGCAGATGTGCGTAACCGTATTGCTAAAAACACGACAATTTTGCCCCCCCTTCCAGAAGACAACTTCTTGTGTGCCTTTGGACATATCTTTGCTGGAGGCTATGCAGCAGGTTATTACAGTTACAAATGGGCAGAGGTGCTCAGTGCCGATGCTTTTGCTGCTTTTGAAGAGGCGGGTTTGGATAATGAGAAAGCTGTTGCTGCTACAGGTAAACGCTACCAAGATACTGTGTTGGCTTTAGGGGGTAGTTTGGCACCGATGGAAGTGTTCAAGGCTTTCCGGGGTCGTGAACCAAGTACGGAGCCTTTACTGAGGCATAATGGATTAGTTGCTACCTCACTACGAAAAAACCAGAAGTGACCATTATTATCTGGATTATTAGTAAAGTTCAGAACTATTGCTTGGTGAGGATATTGGTTGTTTAATATCGGTGATATCTAGTTCAGTCATAACTTGTTGCAAAGAAACATTCCGGCTGTGATACCCTTTTGAGTCTTCTGGTCGTGCAGCAATTTGGGTATCAACTTCTTCCACCGATAAAACAGGTAACTCAAAAGCTTCTTTGAACCATTGAAATCGCATTAAACCATCAACAGAAGCTAATTTCATGCAATTTACCCAGTAAGGGCGACACAGATAATCTTTGTAAGTCCTTTGTAAGTCGCTGTTTCAGATTGTTTGAGAGCTGTTATATGACAAAAGTATGGGATAACTTCCGTTCAAAATCAATTGCAGTAGGGGCGGGTTTAGGGTCACCATTAACCCATTGGGCGACAATTTTCATACAAAACCCGCCCTACGATAACTATGGAATTACTAAAATGCAGGAACAATTGAATGCAGAAGTAATGATGACATATATTTCAATAAAATTGTAAGTAAAGTAAGAAGTCGTATTCAATAGGTTTTATGAATTAATCATTGATATAGCAATTTGTGTATTTGAGCTAAAGGATCTGATTGAAGAGCTATTTAGTCTTCCTATTGATGAACAGTTACATCAAGAATGGCAAATATTGCATGACTTCCTTGATCTTTAGCACCATTACACTAGTGCCTACATACAATTAAAATAAACCTACTGTGCCTCATAAGTCCGAGAAAAGCTATGGTAGTGAATTGTAAATAATAATGTCACATTGTTTAGATAATTCTCCTGGGATGAGCTTAAAGCTGTTCTGGATCTAAACCTTGCGATCGCAAATAATCTGCTAGCCGTTCAGCTCGTTGGCGTTCTTGTTCAGCTCTCTGCTGTTCTTGCTCAATCCGCTCCATACCCCAAGGTAAAAGGTTCCCTTCTTGATCCCACCACCGCAACCAATAGCCTGTGCGATCGGCTTTTGTGCCAGACCAAACTCCGAGAAACAAGCCAAGCACTTCCATCCAGTAACGACCTTCAGCATCAGGGGTTTGAACCTGATAGGTTCCTTCAACTAGTTGGCGTACTTCCAGAGAACCAGCATCTGGTTCAAAAATAACATAAACAGGTACCTCAAGAATCCGCTCGTAAAACCAGAGTTTGCCATAGGGAGGGAAGGGACGTGCTGAATATTCTCCTCCATCAGTTTCCGACAAAAACTCCATAACAATCGCCGGATTATCTCCTTCCAAACGGGGAGTGTAACTACGGCGCGAGCGCGGCGGCTCCAGGGGAATAATCCGAGGCACATACAACCAGTCCGGTGCCTTGACAATCGTCCGGTTATTCACTGTAGAGCAGATACCCAAATTGGAGGCAACTAGGCATTGTGATGTTAATAATCCTTGTAATTCCAGGCTTTCTCTGAGAGCTGCCGCAATCAAGGGTTGACTGGTATTCTCCACTGGAGCATCCGGTAATGGGTAGTCATCTGGTAGTTTTTCCCAAGCAACAGTGTAAGTAAGATGAGGAACATTGTATTTGACCTGTGCAACCATCATTTACCTCCCTCAATTGTCTGCTGGGAAATTTATAACCTTTGCTTGATCATATCTTGTTGGAAGCACTAGGCGAATGTAATTGCGGCGGTGACGGTGATAGTTGTGGTTGCGGTGGTGGTGGCAAAGATAGTGACGACTCAAATTAGTCTGAGCAACTCACTAAATTCCTTATTCTGGTCTCTGTCTTGAAAATGTAGTCTAGATAACAGTTCAGATGAGGGTCAGGAAATATACTTTCATCCTTTCCTCTGTGCCTAGCTTATGGGAGTCTTTCACCAATAAATTGATGTTAACGGGCAAGGGTTTGGGGAAAAATAATGAAGTGATTGCGAAACTTTCCCCTTACTCGCCCTAAAAGATCTATTGTTCCTAGACCTTTTCGTAAGACAATCCATTACAAACTTCTTCTTTCATTCTTCATCCTGCTTTTTGAGAGTAGAATGTTCCGAAGGGGCAACTTCTTTTACTTTTAATTCGTACCAGGATAGTCCAAAGGCTAAATGCATCAAGCCGCGATATTTGAGCCGAAAGCTTGAATTGGGTATGAGAATTGATTTACGACGCCGAAATTGAGATTTTACTCCCCGATATTTGCCGATAATCCCAGTTTCTGTGGTTTCCAAGGTGGCAGGTTGATATTCATAGCTGACACCACGATAAGTCAATTTCATAAGTTGGTTATCTTTATCTAAGTCTTACAGTTGTGTACTCTGATGCCTGGGCAAAAACTGCCTTGATATCATCAGTTCTATAAGTAGACTTCAAAGCCAATAACCTCTTTGCCGGAAGATTTAACAAAAAAGTTAAATTATTTTTGTTAAATAGGATACAAAAAATTAGAATATCTCAACTCTCTCCTGTTTCTCTGGTTGCCTACACAGAATTAAGGACAGGCAAGATGCCTATTCCACAAGAGTTTATATCATTAATATCTGATGTGCTGTATTTGATTACTGAATCGACGCTCTAGGAGGAAGGAGTACACACCCCTCCTATTCCTAAAGCCACAGCTCTCATCAAATCCCAGACTTTACTATCGGCAAAACTAAAATCTTCTTCTTCTGATTCCTGTGTATCTAACACATTCCTGATTTTCTGGAAAGCATCCTCTAGTTCTCCTCCCCTTGCTTCCAAATCGCCGATGGTATTGAGCAATTTATCTTCCCCTACCGTTCTGAAGGGACTGCATAAGGTATCGCTATCAATCATATTCTCACTCAACTCCTCGGTTGACTCAGTTAAGTGCGCAGAGTTATCTTCTTCACTCAGACTCTCAGTTTGTCCGTATCCAGGACTAGCTAGTATTGCTAGATTAAGCAAGGCAACGCTAGCAGTACCAACAGTGAGTTTTTGGAAAAATTTGTTCTTCATTAGAGTTGCTTTTCCCTCCCTTTTCCCAATACTACAAAATTAGGGAGCATTGTGCTCTTCCCTTTGCTAATGGTTTCCCGATTAATTCCACCACTATGGTTTAATTGACTGCTTAAGGAACTCTAATGTTTCTGCAAATTTTCAGAGAGCTTCCCGAGCTCCTCCAGCTTCGATTTACTATTGACGCAGCTGAAAGCCCTGCCTCTTCAGAGCAGGGATGAAAGCGAGGTAGCGCTTGAAAGCGCGGTGTGCTACAATATTAGCATGAGTTAAACATGATAAATGTTAGTCTACGAAGCCAAGTTAAAAGGTAAACAATATCAGTATGCACGGCTAAATGAAGTCATTCGTACTGGTCTATTTATCCTTAACTCTTGCCTTCGTTATTGGGAAGATGGCCACGCCAAAAGCCGTAATGACCTATACAAATACGTCACCCTCTTAGCAAAAAATAGTCATTTCCCTTGGGCTAGCAGGCTAAACTCCCAAGCTCGTCAAGCTATGGCAGAACGTGCGTACGCTGCAATTTCTAGATTCTTTGATAACTGCAAGCGTCAGATACCAGGAAAGAAGGGATACCCCAAGTACAAGAAAAATCGAGCTAACCACGGTTCTGTAGAGTACAAAGTGACGGGTTGGAAGCTATCTGAAAACCGAGACAGAATAACCTTCACTGACGGCTTTAAGGCTGGTGAGTTTAGACTCTATGGCAGTCGAGACTTAAACTATTACCAACTTGAGCAAATTAAGCGGGTTAGGGTAGTACGTAGAGCTGATGGTTATTATGCTCAGTTTTGCATCAACTATGACCGTGTTGAGGATAAGCCAACGACAGGTAAAACCATAGGTCTTGATGTTGGCATTTCAGCTTTCTACACAGACTCTGATGGCAACAAGGTTGTTAATCCCAAATACCTGAGGAAATCAGAAAAAGCTCTCAAGCGACTACAGAAACGAGTGTCTCGAAGACTCAACAGAGGTCAGCCACAATCAAGCAACTACAGCAAGGCTAAGCAAAAGCTAGCCAAAAAGCACCTGAAAGTAAGTAGGCAGCGTAAAGACTTTGCAGTGAAGACAGCATTGTGCGTAGTCCGGTCTAACGACTTGGTAGCCTATGAGGACTTGAAAGTGCGTAATTTGCTCAAGAACCACAAGCTAGCTAAATCAATATCAGATGCTAGTTGGACAATGTTTAGGGAATGGGTAGAGTATTTCGGGAAAGTATTTGGCACAGTAACTGTTGCCGTACCTCCCCACTATACATCTCAAAACTGTTCTAATTGTGGCGCTACAGTCAAGAAATCTCTTAGCACTCGTACCCACAAGTGTAAATGTGGAACCGTGCTAGACTCCAGATGAAAATGCCGCAAAAAACATTCTGAAATTAGGACTACGTACCGTGGGGCACACGGGAACATTTCAGTCGGAGTACTGGATAAACGCTTCTGGACAGATGGCGCGACCTGAAAAAGGTCATTTGGTACGGGAGACCGACTCCCTCGGCGATTTCCACCGCCGACCCCTATAGAAAAGACTCAGGTAGAGTCCGGTCACTCTCAAAGTAAGTAATGAAATGATCCGAATGCAGACCCTAAAAAGCTTGAAACCACCAGGGTTTGGGTAGTTGAAGGTAGAAGGGGAAAGATGGAAGGATGAACACAGTCTAAGTTGGTGAATAAACGGCGTGATCAGAAAAATAGCCAAATTAACCCTGATAGGCTATGACCAAAAGGTAAGTAGGTAGGTCTAACATTTCATTTGTTGTTAGATGTGGAAACAAAATTCCTACCGCTGAATAGCCAGCCATCCTAACCATCTGGGAAAACCACATGACACAACAGGGTAAACCCAACAGAGTCTCGTAAGAGGTCGAAATTACGAGTAAGTCTGAGGTAACAAAGACCGAACCCTCTGGTGGGTAGAAGATGAAGGAAAAAGCAAAAGCCATTTTGTAATGGAATGGATAGGGATTCAAAATTTGTCCCTGAGCGAAAGCAATAGCAGACTTCCTTTGGGTCTTATACGGATGAATCAATGCTCAAGAAACCAAACGAAGATAAAAGTTAGATGTCAAGCGAAAGCCTGATAAATGGAATCAACGGACAACTTATGGATTGGAGGCAGATTAACTGGCGAAAAGTCCGTAAGACTGTTAGGAATCTACGTCAAAGAATCTTCCGTGCCAGAAAACTTGGTCAGTGGAAGCAACTAAGAAGATTGCAGAAGCTGTTGATAAGAAGCCGAGCCAACCTATTGCTATCTATTCGACAAATCACTCAGGTTAATACCGGAAAGCAAACAGCAGGAATAGACAAGGAGGTAATCAACACTCCTGCACAGCGAGTGAAACTTGCTCAAGAATGGGAAATGCCAAAAACAACACCCACAAGACGGGTGTATATCCCGAAATCAAATGGCAAGAAACGCCCTCTCGGAATCCCAACCGTGAGAGATAGAGTCGCACAGGCAATAGTCAAAAACGCCCTAGAGCCCGAATGGGAATCCCAATTTGAAATCAATTCCTACGGTTTCAGACCCGGTCGAAGTTGCCATGATGCCATAGAGCAATGTTTCAATCACCTAAGACAAGGTGTGAGGGGCGGACACAAATGGGTTCTAGACGCTGATATCTCAGGTTTCTTTGACAATGTTGCTCATGAATCCATCCTCAAGATGATTGGCTCTATACCAGGAGTCGAACTCATCAAAGGATGGTTAAAAGCAGGATTCATCGATAATGGGACATACAACCCTACCTCAACAGGCACTCCTCAAGGTGGTGTGAGTGCGCTACGAAGCGTACAAAGGTAATGCTCAAGGAGAGCGAAAACTACCAAGAGATAGTGCATTCCCTCATGCACTAAGGCTGACCCAGCAAGCAGGGGACAATGAGCGAGAACCTGTTTGA
>JAAHGL010000052.1:0-21488 GCA_010692635.1 Symploca sp. SIO2C1
AAAAAGCTTGCACAATTGAACAAATCTGGGAGCTAATCGAGGGGTAATTCACTCATTACTCATCACTCATTACTCATTACTCATTACTCATTACTTCAAAACCCGAATCAATCGACTTTTTCAGCAAACCCTAATTCCTCTCTCTCGGTTCCTCATGAATGTAAACAAATATTAATTTCGCCACCAGCGTCCGCTACTGGCGCGACACACCTAAAATGGTGTATTAGTCGTAGGTTGGGTTGAGGAACGAAACCCAACGCCAGCAATACTAATGCCGTAACACACCTAAAACTGTAGGTTGTAGGTTGGGTGGAACGAAGTGAAACCCAACGGAATATCCTCCAGCGTTGGGTTACGCTACCGCTTCACCCAACCTACCTAATCCACTAAATTAGCTGTGCCACGCCAATATATTCAGCATGACAGTTGACTGCGTAGGTTCTACTCAGTACAAAGTCAACAACTACAGGTTTACGCGATCGCTTAAGATGTCAAATAATTGGGCTGGGGTAGAATTTAATTATTGAATGGAATCAGGACAATGCAACAAATTGTGATTGATGTAGAAGATAATATTCAAGCTGCTTTTGTGGCAGCCGATGCCCGAAAAAAGCAAGAGTTGAGTATTTTAATTTCTCTATTTTTGAAATCTGATTGGCAAAATAAAAACTTAATTGAGGTGATGGAAACGATCGCCGATAATGCGGAAAAACGAGGGTTGACGCCAGAAATTTTAGAAGAGCTTTTGGCGGATGATGAGTAAGTTACGTTTGGTGATTGATACTAATATTTTTATTAGTGCTTTACTTTCTAAAAAATCTAATCCTTTTAAAGTAGTCAATTTTGCTTTTAAGTATCATATCTTCTTAAGCTCTCAGGAGACTATTTCGGAGTTTAAAAAGGTGATATTCCGCAAAAAATTTGACAAGTATTTTTAGATGAAAACCATTTAGTATAATTATTCATTATTCATTATTCATTATTCATTGAGGCAAACCCTACCTAAAATCCCTTGTCTACAGCATAAATATCCCGTTCACGCCCTGTAGCAAACCGCAAAGAGTGGGAGAGGTTCTTGCTAGATTGAGTGAGGAAAATTATCAGTGCTAGGAATGACAGAACAGTAGAAAGATAGAAAATACCTTGGTAATCTAGCAACTCAGCAAACAAACCAAAAACTGGTGGAGCGATCGCACCACCTAAATCAAACCCACTTAAACATACTGAGTAAACCATACCTCTTTCCGTGGACAAAGAACGATCGGAAACCAAGGCAATCATAATTGAGAGTATTGTTCCTGAGCCAATTCCTTGCATCACCCCCGCCAGCAAAAATGCTTGGGGACTTTGAGCCTGGGATAACATTAGCATTGCTAGCCCATAGCTGATGAGAGAGACAGTAATAAAGATGCCTCGCCCATAGCGGTCAGATGCCGGACCAGTTAACAGGCGTATGATAAAACTAGCGATCGCGGCAGTGGTAAAATACAACCCAGAATTTAAGTTGACGCCAGTTTCTCTGATGAACAAAGGGAGAAAGGTAATCAAGGCTCCAAAACTTAAACCAACTAGGAGTAGTACTAAGGCAGGAACCCGCATACGGGGACTGCTTACTAATTGCCAAGGAGGGGTAGAAGCTGCTTCTTCTGCTTCAGAATCAGATACTTGAACTCTTCGAGGCTCCTTAACCAAGCTGGCAAAAAGCCAACTCAGCCAACCCAAACCTGAAATAGCAAGAAATAAAGCTGTATAGCTGACTAAAACTTGGAGAAAGCCTCCTAGGGCAGGACCAAGTCCCAAACCAATCGGTGTGACTAAACTCATGTAACCCAGTAACTCACCCCGCTTATCCACTGGGGATAAATCCGCTACCAGCGCTAGATAGCCGGTGGTAAAAGCCGCGAGGCTAATACCGTGGAATCCCCGAATTAGCATTAACATACCAATGGAGTCCACCAACAGGTAGCACAAAGGTGCGATCGCAGCAATACCCGTACCAATCAGTAACACCAGCTTGCGGCTGCGCTGGTCTGCTAAACGTCCTAATATGGTTCTAAACAATATTAAGCCGACGCTAAAGCAACTGATTACTAGTCCTATCTGTTGCTTTGTACCCCCTATATCCTCAATGTATTGGGGTATAGTTGGTAACATAGAAGCTATACTTGACCAAAACAATAGACCAGCAATAAACAGAGTCAGTAAATTTCGACTTTGTGATCTTTCCAGCTCCTGAAAAATCTTCACTTGCTCAGTACCCCGGCGAAACATTGAGGGAAGTTTTATCCATCCTCTTTACTATTCTTAACATTTATTTGTACTACTTCCCTCACTCTATAGATGGGGCGACCCTGAGATTCATGGTAAGTACGCATTAGTAGCTCCCCTAACAGACCAAAGCTCAAGAGTTGCACACCAGTTAAGACCAAGACTACTGCTAAAATCAGCAAGGGGCGATCGCCAATACTTTGACCAAGACCCAGCTTGAGAATGGTTAGATAAAGTCCTAAGCCTATTCCTAGGGTCAGGGACATGATACCCAGCAACCCAAATACATGCATCGGCCGTGTCAAAAACTTTTTCATAAAAAAGACAGTGAGCAAATCCATCACTACCCGGAAGGTACGCCCTAGTCCATACTTACTCTTGCCATGACGGCGAGCGTGATGATGCACAGGTAACTCGGTAATTCTTGCCCCTTCAATAAAAGCCAGAGCAGGCAAAAACCGATGCAACTCACCGTAGAGGTTCATATCAGCAACTAATTCTGAGCGATAAGCTTTTAGGGAACAGCCGTAGTCATGGAGTTTTACTCCAGTGATTTGCCCAATCAGCCAGTTAGCAATTAGGGAAGGCAGTAAACGAGTCAAAGCCTTATCTTGACGGTTTTTACGCCAGCCACTGACTAGATCGTAGCCTTCGGAGAGCTTGGCAAGCAACAGGGGGATATCAACTGGATCATTTTGCAAGTCACCATCCAAAGTAACAATAGCATCACCCCGTGCATAGTCAAACCCTGCTGCCATTGCTGCGGTTTGACCATAGTTACGTCGTAGCAGCACCGCCCGCAAGTTAGGATAGGCAAGAACCTGTTCTTTGAGCAGTTGAGCAGAGCCATCGAGCGAGCCATCATCTACGCAAATCAATTCATAGCTCAGCTGAGCAGATGTTAATACAGACGCGATCGCTTCAATCAATTGAGGCAGACTCTCCACCTCATTGTAAATAGGTACAACTACTGATAATTCTGGTTTTGCTTCAGTTGCAGCAAGGTTCTCGATTTGGGATTGCGTTTTTGTAACTGATGAAATATTCATCCTAAAATACCCTATTTATCGCCATGCTAAGGCACTTACAAATAAAAAATATCCCATTTCACTATTTTGTTGGGCAAAATTTAACCCAAAGTGTACATAAATCCATCCTTAGAACAAATTCTAATTAAGCCATCCCAAACAACTGGCGTAGATTCAAAAGATCCCCCAGGCATAAACCTACCCACTTGCTCAACCACTAAATGCCAAGGATCTCCACGATCATTAAGCAAAATATTTGGTTCATCAGGTTGAGCTGGATCAAAATAGAGCTGAAATAGGTAAATTCCATCATATCCTGCTGTGACTAGTCGATTGCCATCAGTAAAAATTGGTGTAGAAATGGATGGTCCTACTCTTTGTTTAAAGACAATTAAGGGTGTATCGTAAGATTTTTGTAGTAGCGGTCCTCTAACTTTCGTACCAGTAGTTATTGTTTGGGAACCAATATAAAGGTTACCATCTATAGCATTGGTGGCGAACAAGGCAGGTAATTCCTCGGAGCGATATTCATCATTCAAAGTTACTGAGCCAACAATTCCTCCCTTCCAATTACCAAATGGGATGTTGCTGGTAGGTAAAAACCAATCTACTGATTCAGCCGGAGGCTTGCTTGGATCGAGTTTGAGGACACCACCATTACCGGGAATGTACTGTTTCTCAACTGCACAAAAAAGTTTCTCATCTTTCGAAATAGCAATAGTTCCATCTAAATCAGAGCCAACATAGAAGTCCCAGACAATTTTACGAGTTGTAATACTAATTCCATAAAAATGTCCAGAACCAGCAGCCACAAAAATTCGATCATTTAATCTAGATGGGGACGACTCTGCTACCAGATTTCTCCGATGTTTTGGTACATCTTCAGCTTGATAAAGCTGAACTTCGGCAAGTACTTCTGGCTGGAGCATATTTTCCTTATTTTTGGCAGCACCAGTATAACTATTGAGAAAATAGCCAATCGCATTCTCGCCCACATTAAAGATCTGACCATTTCCCAAATCTATAGCACTACTATCGTTATCTCTACTATAGCTATCAGTTTTTCTAATATTAAGTCGCCACAGTTCTTGACCAGTTCTGAAGGAAATAGCTCTAAAACTAGGTACTGGTTGATTTGATTGTGGGGAATTGTTGAAACCTAGTCTACTTCCTTGTAAAATTACAACTCGATTTGGTTCACTTGCTCCTGGTTGAATATAAACGGTGGATGAGCCTTTAATGACATCATCAAATTTATACCGCCAAACTTCTTGATTGTTTACTAGGTCAATTTTTCTTAAATGATGATCATAGGCTCCAATAATTAGGTAAAGCTTCTCTTGATCTTTAATAATAGCCGGTTGTCCTGTCCAACCTGCACCAGCCCATACTTGAATTGAACCAAAGACGTTAGTTTTTCCACTTCCTAGATTAAATTTATTAATCAGATTTAATCCTTGAGGTATGCCTCTACCATAAAATCTCCTCTGATCATTGCCTAGATAACTCGGAACTAAAAGTTCAGTTTCTGGAGGTAGGTTGGTATCAAGTTTGTTGATAAAATTAAGGTTTTTGGCTTTTGCTACTCGAACTTCATCATCTCCAAACCTCTGGCGAACTTCCTTGATAAGTAATGGAGATATGGAACTACTTAGGAGTAGCAAAGCACCATTTTTATTAAAAATTCTTCTGGAGAATTTCATAGGTAATTATGGCAAGTTTGTGCAATATAGCTTTTCTCATTTAGATGAGGTACTTTCGTTCTTGGTTTTTGGGAATGGGGAATGGGGAATTGGGAATTGGGAATCGGGAATCGGGAATTGGGAATCGGGAATCGGGAATCGGGAATTGGGAATTGGGAATCGGGAATCGGGAATCGGGAATAGGAAATGTACCTCATAGATGCGAGAACTACTATAGATTGGGAGAGTTAAGTAAATATACAAACTTCAACGGGTGACAACCGGACTTTGGGTAAGTGTATCCGAGAGGGAAGGGGAAATAGGGTGAGGTGAAAAAAGATGTGGGAGAGTTTTTTTGAGTAATGAGTAATGAGTAATGAGTAATGAGTGAAGAAACTTTTGTGCATCTAATTTAGATATTTACCAAAATAACTCAATAGTCAAACAGCCCTTTAATAAAAGGATTGAGTTTTTATTGAAAGTTGATTAAATATTAAATTTAAATGCGCATTAGCTTATACAAATAATTTTGTGCTACTACTCACAAAATTTACACTCAATGGGATACTTCCCACCAATGTCAAGTTACCAGTGAACAGTTACTATTTACCATTGCTGAGAGCTTAATGTCCACTGCCACGCTGGACTAGCAAAATGTTGCGATCGCTTCGTCAGCAATTATAACGCTACGCGCTAGAGCACCGATTCATTAACCAAAATTAGATGTAGGGGCGAAGCATTTGGGCGATAATTTATCTTCTGAAACCCTAGTTTTTCTGTCCGAATGCTTCGCCCCGGGATGTGGACTGTGTCGTAAATAGGAATACTGAATCAGTGTTCTAGGCAACAGCCAACAGGAAGAAGCATACCCTGCTCCCTGCTCATTTATTCAAGTAGGATAGGAAGTAAGAAGTAAGCAACCTCCATTTTCTGTTTTCTTCATAACTACACGCAACTTACTACTATCAGCAATATTGCTCAGAGAAGGAGGACGGCTAGCTACACGACCAAATGGTGGCGTAGCGCTAGGGCTATAATTAATAGACCGCTTCTCGCCTATGGCAGCACCTGTAACCCAATTATTTAAAGTACTCGCGTTGGCTATCAAAGCAGCTTGGATATTAGTGGTAGCACTTGTTAAATCGTAATAGGTACTAACAGCGCTGATCCTGGGAGCATCAATTAATCGTTCAACTAGTTGTTGATCACTCTTGCCAATGTGACGAGCGATTGTTCGACCTCCGAGAGCCTCCTGTTGTTGTAGCCAGTCAGAGGTGAAATTAGTCGGAACGCATTGGGCCGAAACGGATTGACTAACCGAGAAACTCTGTACAATGGTTAAAACAGCCAATAGTCCGGCACTCTTGGTTAGAGATTGTTTCCAATGGGTAAGCATCTTAGAATGTTTGTTGTTGACTAGTATTGCAATTCTCTACGGAGTATCCCATTTTCCAAATATGACATGCGGATATTTTATGAACTTTTCATGTGGACTTGATATGGCTCCACCACCATGCCACGCTTAAAGTCAAAATCGAAACAGAAATCAAAAAAGCAGTCTAAGACTGAGACTCCAGTCCTCAGTAGAAAAGAGCGCTCAATTCAAAAGCGTAAAGCTAGGGAAGCTCGCCAAAAGCTGATGGGTATAACCGCTTTCTGCATCTTTTTTGCTCTAGCGGTGGGTTTACCTGTAGGAATGATAGTTGAACCCAAAGCCGGTTTAGTTGTGGCATTGGGAGTCCCCTGTTTAGTTTTATCTTGTAGTTATCCTCGACAAGCACTGTGGGCTTTTCTAATCTATGTTCCTTTCAGTGGTACTGTCACCTACTGGATAGGCAGTGGAAATGCTTTATTCCAACTTGCTAAAGATATTTTTTATCTTCCTGCTCTCCTTGGCTTAGTTCAGGAGTGTCGCAAGCAAGGAAAATCAATCTTGATACCCAAAAAGTTAATGCCTGCTCTGGGTATTTTGCTGGGATTATCCCTAATCACGCTACTGGTGGCTAACGGTTCCTTGCAATTGTCTGGAAAGCAATCAGGACAACCTTTTGTCCAGGGAATTTTGGGTCTCAAAGTTTTGGTGGGGTACGTTCCTCTAATCTTTTGTGGCTACTATTTTATTCAGAATAAAAAGCAGTTGCTTTTTTGTAGTCGCCTGCATCTAGTACTTGCGATCGCTTGCTGTGTCTTAGGCTTATTACAATACTCAATGCTGACCAGTGGTAGGTGTGCTGGTACAGATCATCTCACAGGAGAGGGCTTATTTAAGGCAACCCTAGATGCTAAGTGTTTAGTCGGTGGTTCTCTACTTTACAGTCCTTCACAAGGAGTGATACGTTTACCAGGAACGTTTGTCTCCCCTTGGCATTGGGCTTGGTTCCTAATTTCCAATAGCACTTTTGCTTTTGTTAGTGCTTTTTGCGATCCTTCCTTATTCTGGCGGACTGCTGGCTTAGGTGGTATCGCCTTAATCTTTGTCAATGCAGCAATCTCTGGTCAAAGAATTGCCCTTGCCTTAGTACCAATTTTAATTATAATTTTGGCGGTTCTCACTGGTCAGGTAGCTAATCTCAAACGATTTATCCCAATTGGAGTGGGACTGGCATTAGTGATGGGAATTGTGATCACCAATAATCCAGGTATTGTTCAGGAGAGGATCGACAGTTTCGTCGGACGTTGGGAAGCTTCACCTCCCACTGCCTTCATCCAGCATCAATTTCAGTGGGCAATCAATGAACAACCGGGAATTTTCGGGAAAGGTTTAGGACGAGCTACTAATTCTACCCGCATTTTTGGTAGAACCAAGTTGGTGGAAACTTTTCACCCAAAGCTCATCTATGAAATAGGTTACTTTGGTCTGTTAGCATTTTTGGCCCTCTGTACTCGTTTAACAATGATCACTTTCCAGGAGTATCGCTCAGTTCGTGACAAAAGTTTACGGAGCATAGGAGCCAGTTTTTGGGTTTTTGTCTTGTTTATCAGTTACTTTCCCTACTGGTACCCTTTGGATACAGACCCAGTGGCAGTATACTACTGGTTTTTTGCAGGTGTTATTCTCAAGTTGCCGGAAATAGACAAGCAGGAACAGGAGAAACTAAGAGCTAGTTTGGAAATTGAATCTAACAAGAAACAAAAGGCAAAGGCAGCAAGAAAACGAGCAGCCGCTAAAGCTTCCCGGTAGTGGAGGAGTGTGGGGAGGTGGGGGAGATGGGGAGCTGGGGAAGCTGGGGGAGTTGGGGAGACTCGGAGATGCGGAGGCAATTCTCAATTTTCAATTCTCAATTTTCAATTTTCAATTCTCTAATACCTAACACCTAACACCTAACACCTAATACAAAGCAAACTATTGTGAACTGGCCATTGATTTCAGTAATTATCCCTACTTACGAACGGGAAGAACCTTTGCGGGATACTCTTGAAGACTTACTAAAACAAGACTATCCCGCTTTTGAGGTTTTGGTGGTTGATCAAACTCTGAACCACGAACCTCAAACCCAAGCCTGTTTGGAAAAGTTGGCTGCTGAGGGAAAGATTAGCTGGTTCTGTCTTGACTGGGCAAGTTTGCCTGGAGCGCGGAATTATGGGGTAAGAAGAGCTTCAGGAGAAATTATTCTGTTTATCGATGATGATGTCAAAATGCCTGTGGGATATTTAAAAGCTCATGCTCGTAACTACCAACGCAGCGAAGTTGGAGCAGTTGCAGGACGGGTTTTTGATCGAATGAAGTTGCAGGATTCTCAGAAGACAAACCAAGGAAATGCACCTTATACAATTGAGGATTTGCCGTCGGAGGCAATGGATCCTGGAATTGCCTGGTATTATCTTGACTTAGTACATACAGTCAAACCTCAGCGTGTCATTTCAGCTAGGGGTTGTAATATGTCCTTCCGTCGGGAAATTTTTACGAAATATGGTTTGGAATTTGATGAACGGTTTCGGGGTAGCGCAGTACGAGAGGAATCTGACTTTTGTTTGCGATTGCGCAGCACAGGTTACCAAATTTGGTATGACCCTGATGCTAATTTGGTACATTTAGGAGAAGAAACTGGAGGCTGTCATGATCTTAGTACGCGATCGCTACAATACCAATTGACTTTCTATCACAATCATTTCCTAATGGGGTTAAAAAATCTTACCTTCCTTGAGCAGTTCCGCTTGTTTAGTCGTTTGTTTGATTGTCATGTCTTAGG
Source organism: Symploca sp. SIO2C1 (assembly GCA_010692635.1). Lineage (GTDB taxonomy): Bacteria > Cyanobacteriota > Cyanobacteriia > Cyanobacteriales > Coleofasciculaceae > Caldora. Next base: position 9,169 of record JAAHGL010000052.1, read on the forward strand.
AAACCCTCCTTGCAACAAAAGTCGTTCCCCCCTCAAAATCATCAGCCGTGCTATTTTTTATACTCTAGGCTTCCTGGATGCTCTAGCCACTTTTATCAAGTCTAGTTGGGATGGTGGACAAGTGTATAGTCAACTGGACGATTTTAAGTAATAAGCGCCTAACGGCGCAGGGAGCAGGGAGCAGGGAGCAGGGTAAAAATACCACGCCGAAAAAAAAGGTGAGAAACTAGTCATATCAAGGGATTCAGCCCCAAATATATGATTTTTAGTTTCTCAAGAGCTCCCCAGGAGCACTTCGCGCCCCCAATTGAATGGGAGAAACAATTCTCTTCCATTAGCTATTAGCCATTAGCCATTAGCCATTAGCTTTGAGCGTGTTTCTCGAGAGTAATAAGTTTTAGGGGGACAGTGCTCCAAACAGAAGATAAGAAACAAACTTTCATTCTTTTCCCTGAGTTCCTCCTGCCTCCTGCCTTCTGCCTTCTGCCTTTTTTCAAAAATAGTAATAACCAATGACCAACATTACTCTCCCCATTAAAGCTGGTATTATCGGTACTGGGTATGTGGCAAATCAACGAGCCCAGACATTGCAAGCAGATTCCCGTTCTCATTTAATCGCTGTCAGTGGTTACACACCAGAAACAACCCAACAATTTGCTCAAACCCACAAAACCTTAGCCGTAGATTCCTGGCAACAAGTGGTGGAGCATCCTAATATAGATTTGGTGTTTATTTGTACCATCAATCGGGATCATGGTACGATCGCTCGCGCTACTCTTGAAGCAGGAAAAGATGTAGTTATTGAATATCCTCTCTCTCTAGACCCTACAGAAGCAGAATCGTTGATTGCCCTTGCTCAGTCCAAAAGCAAACTGCTTCATGTAGAACATATTGAGCTGTTAGGAGGCTTGCACCAAGCACTAAGACAATGGTTACCAAAGATTGGCAATGCCTTTTATGCCCGTTACATTACTATTGTGCCTAAGCATCCTGCGCCAAAGCGGTGGAGTTACAATCCAGAACTATTTGGTTTTCCGTTCAACGCTGCTCTCCCTCACATTCACCGATTTACTAACTTGTTTGGTGATGTCGCCTCTGTAAGCTGTCAATCTCGGTTTTGGAATCTATCAGATTACTACAGTGCTTGTTTATGTACTGCTCAAATGCGCTTTGGTAATAGTCTGATTGCAGAAGTTACTTATGGCAAAGGGGATCGTTTCTGGCAGGGGTTAAGAAACTTTGAGGTTCATGGAGAAGAAGGTACTTTATTATTTGAAGGTCAACAAGGGACTCTCATTCGGGGAGAAGAAAGAATATCAATTGAAGTTGCAGGCAAGCGTGGTTTATTTGTTAAAGATACCAATATGGTCTTAGATCACTTAACTAAAGGTACGCCTTTGTATGTATCTCCAGCAGAAAGTGTGTATGCGCTCAAGGTGGCAGATACCGCACGCCAGTCAGCAGCAATGGGTGAGAGCAAAGTTATCAATGGATAATGGATAATGGATAATTGATAATTGGTTAATTTGGGTGCTGGCTTCTACTGTGATGTTGCCACCATCAATCGCTCCAGAAGAGTTGAGGTTGCCAGATTTAATGGCTCCTTGCTCACTTTTGAGGGTAATATTGCCACCATTAGCGATCGCTGAGCTACTATCAATGGTTCCAGTTTCGATATTAGCTTGTAGACTAGTTATCGCGATCGCACGACCGGAATTGATGATACAGCGCTTCGCGCTGTTACGAGGTACAGTAAAATCGACGAGGAAAAAATCTATCAAATTTTGACAACTTATTCAGGTGTACCTCATTGCAGCGGTAAGCGCTGTATGTTGCTTTGAAGATGCGCGTTTCCTCTTTCTTTGCTGGCATCGGTGGTTTTGACTTGGGTTTTGAAAGAGCTGGAATGCAAGTCGTCTTTCAATGCGAGATTGACAAATTTTGCCGACAAATTCTTAATAGACATTGGCCTCATGTCCCAATCCACGAAGACATCACAACCCTCTCTCCAGCAACTATCCCTCCCTCTGAACTTTGGTGTGCAGGATGGCCATGTCAAGACCTCAGCACAGCAAATACCGAAAGACAAGGACTCTCCGGCAAAAGGAGCGGCCTTTTTCACACATTTATGGACTTGGTTAGAGAAGTTCAGCCAAAATGGTTGGTCATGGAAAATGTGCCGGGGTTGCTCTCGGCAGAGCAAGGAACTGCTCTTGAGACAGTTATCGACACGCTTGAAAAGAACGGGTATTTGGGGGGATGGATATCGTGTAACGCTCTCCATACGGGCTTACCTCACAACAGAGACAGAGTATTCTTTATCGCAAGTTTTAGATCCGAAAGTGCCTATCACTTCTTTACTAACAGCAGCGAATTGTCTGGGGATACTTCGTCGAGAAAATCGAGCAAGTCGCAAATTGGATCCGAAGTTTGTGAAAGCACTTTCGGAAACACTCCGCTTGTGGTACAACGTCGCGGTGGCTTCGGGTACACCTTGGCAAAAAGCATCTGCCCCACGCTTCGTGCCCAAACCGGAAGACATCAAGGAGGTCATTCAGACAGACCAATATTGTGTGGCGAGAAACTTGACGTGGACAGAATGGGAGAGACTCATGGGGTTTCCCCCCGGTTGGACTCTCGCAGAGGGCGACTCCTTGGCAATGCCATCGTACCAGGAATCAGCGAATGGATCGGCAAACGAATTTTAGAGATTGATCAGGGGTGACAATTGAAGCAGTGCCATCAGCTGCTAGGGTAGAGTTTGCTGAAAAAGTCGATTGATTCGGGTTTTGAAGTAATGAGTAATGACTCACCATTCGCTTATTTTGTCTAGTGGTTAGGAAAAATTGCTATACGCTATATATAGTGTATTTCACCGATTTCCAAAACAAATCCAGATTAAGCGATCGCAGATAATCCAATAAACACATTTTGTAAAATTTGTCAATAAACTTAACCGTAACCTGGAATCCCCATTCCCTCGTGACAATTTCTCTAACTCGTTTTCAAATGGGCGAACGGTGAGTTGTTACTTGTTACTTACTCAGCAAGCCCCATCTGGTCGATCATTCCCGCTACTATGCCGCAGTGGTAAATATCTTGTACTTTAATTGAAGATTCTATTGGTTTGATGCTGTAAAAGTACCATAGCTCTTCCTAGGTTACAAGATTATCCTTTTGTAAAAGATCAACCCTACTCGATGGGGCAGGGCTAAGATTCGGAAACGCTAAACTACAACCGTAGCCTTGTCAACAGGCTGCGCTTGGCTAAGCAGTTGTTGGAGTTCCTCACCTTCAATTACCTCAGTTTCTAAGATTTGTTGAGCAATCTTTTCGAGTAAGTCCCGATTCTGCTTGAGAATATCTAAAGCTTGCTGATGAGCAGTTTCCACGATTCCCTTTACTTCCTCATCAATAGCTTTAGCCGTTTCATCACTCACCATCCGGCGGGGATTCATTGCCATACCATTACCAAGGAAGTCATTTTGTTGTCCTTTCTCGTAAGCCAGAGGTCCTAGAACCTGGCTCATACCATAGGTAGTAACCATTTGTTCTGCTAAATCAGTTGCTCTTTGCAAGTCATTAGCAGCACCTGTAGTAATACTACCGAAGACAACTTCTTCCGCAGAACGTCCACCTAGCAAAGTGGCAATTTGTCCCCGCAGTTCTGCCTCATTGAGCAAGAATCGGTCTTCAGTAGGGAGTTGCAGGGTGTAGCCAAGTGCTGCCATGCCACGAGGTACAATAGAAATCTTGGCAACATCACTCCCTCCCGGCATCGCTGCACCAACCAAAGCATGACCTACTTCATGGTAAGCGACAATCTTTTTCTCCTTATCATTGAGAACACGGCTTTTCTTTTCTAAACCTGCTACTACTCGCTCAATTGCTTCAGCAAAGTCTGCCTGGGATACAGTTTCCTGGCGATTGCGTGCTGCCAATAGTGCCGCTTCATTGACTAAGTTTGCCAAATCAGCACCAGCAAAGCCAGGAGTACGAGTAGCGATCGCTTTTAAATCTACATCATTACCCAGCTTTACTTTCTGGGCATAGATTTCTAAGATTGCTAAACGACCTGATAAGTCAGGACGGTCTACCAATACTTGTCGGTCAAAGCGTCCTGGTCGTAATAGTGCCGGGTCTAAACTTTCCGGACGGTTAGTCGCAGCTAGCACGATCACCGTAGCATCCCCAGCGGCAAAACCATCCATCTCTGTCAGCAATTGGTTAAGAGTCTGTTCCCGTTCATCGTTACCACCGACAAAACCACCACTGGCACGAGACTTGCCGATCGCATCCAACTCATCAATGAAGATAATACAAGGGGCTTTCTTTTTCGCTTGCTCAAATAGATCTCGTACTCGTGCTGCACCAGCACCGACAAACAGTTCCACAAACTCAGAACCAGAAATGCTGAAGAATGGCACACCGGCTTCTCCTGCTACAGCTTTCGCCAGCAGAGTTTTACCAGTTCCCGGAGGACCTACTAATAATACGCCTTTGGGAATCCGTGCCCCAATTTTGGTATAACGTTGGGGGGATTTAAGGAACTCGACAATTTCCACTAACTCAGTCTTGGCTTCTTCGACTCCAGCCACATTAGCAAAAGTGATTTTGGTAGACTCGTCTTCTACATAGACTTTAGCCTTACTCTTACTGATGGAAAGAGCACCTTGGGGACCTCCACCCATACCACGACCGATGAACAATTGCCAAATTCCCACGAAAATTAATGGTGGTATCACCCAACCCAAGATATTGCTAAACCAGCTTCTTTTTGGTGGTGGAGCAGCAGCAAACTCAACCCCGTTGTTCTCTAACTTTTTAGGTAGTTCTAGATCGAAGATGGGATTAGTAGAGAGTATTTGTCCTGGCTGGTTATCCTCACCTTTAAGCTGATAGCGAATTTGCTCTTGTCCCACATAAGCACTGCTAACTTGTCCATCCGACACCTGCTCAATAAACAGACTATAGGGCACCCTAGGAATTTGGGGACTGAACAAATTTGGTAGCAACAGGTTTGCTAGTAAGAATAAACCCGCCAAGAAAAACAGGATATTGGCAATCTGACGATTGCGAGGCGGTTGAGGTTTGTCTTTAATACTCATAGGTCTCAAATTTCATTTTATTTTCGATGCACTTGGTCGGTCAGACCCCATCTTCAGCCTAATACAAGGAGGGAGAAGAGAAGAAAGCTTACTGTAGAAGCTTTTTAACCTTTTTTTAACTGGTCACTTATTGCTACCGCGCTGCACTAGCAGCGTGAAGTTGTGTAAATAAGCACAATTTAATATTAATTTTAATTGCCATTACTTGACTTTGATTTATTGGTAGTATATACCGTACTAACAGATGCAGAAATACGCAATTGTCTACTCTTTCTCGTCAGAACCAAAGGGCGGAGTTTACCGGAGAATCACTGATGTAAATCCCGAAATCATCCCATTACCCACCCCTACGGATGAGCTAAAAAAAGGGTGGGGAGATAGGGAGATGGGGAGATAGGGAAACAAAGGAGAACTAATCTCCGCGTCTCCACGTCTGCTTATTGTTCCCTCACCGTTTTTTCGCTCACCCGAACCAACAAGAATTCAAAATCTGCTGCGATCGCAATCATGAAATTTTTCTCATAAAAGTTTCATGAGGGTTTCATGTAGACATGCAAATCTACATAGTTATATGGCAATAGTAAAGTACTGTCAGCAAGGACACTCAACCACTAATGGTGAAGATACCCGTATTCGCTCTTTTGACTTCACAACTTAACAACTTTAACTTCAGAAAAATGAGCAAATCTCCAGTATTATTACCTACTCTAACTTTCTCTTGTTTACTATTATAGCTTATATTGCGGCAATTGTGATAGTGATCACCAAAAAAGTTGATTGAAATCACAAATTATTTGCGAATACCTCACTTCAAAACAACCAATTACTCACAAACTTACATGAGAATTTTCACTTGTTTTTAGGTATTAGATTTCCCTCTTGTTAGGAAAAATAAGTGAAGATAAAAGGGTAATAAAGCTAAATACCCATACTTAACACCAAAACTATCTTTCAATTGGTCATGACAGTACTAGCAACAATAGATATATCATCAAATCTCGACTTTTTAGATTACTGGGACGTGGAACTCTCAGGCTGGGAGTGGGACGATAATCCATCCTTTGAAGACACGGACACACAGCTATCCTTCGAGGAGTGGCATGGGAGTTTCTCTTTTGATGAGTGGAACGCACAATTACTGTTCGAGGAGTGGCAGGGAAGCTTCTTCTTAGATGAGTGGGATGCACAATTATTGTTTGAGGAGGGGATTAAGGGTTTTTCCTTAGATGAGTGGGATGCACAGCTGTCCTTCGGTAAGCAATTGTGTAACCATCCTGCATAAATTTACTAGACTCAGGCAACAATAACTATCCCTTATTAAGGAATAGGAGAGCGGGTGAAGCAATTCCATAACCACGACACAATAACGCAAGAGTCTATCTTCTCCAATTTGATAGATGAATCTGTGGGAATCGAATTAATAGTGCATTTACTGTGGATGAGCTTAACCTGCCAAAAAGTATCGCAGATACAGAATTGACTAACTCCGGCTGCTGCTGCTGTACCGAGTGAGACAATTCGGAATGTAGTGGATTTAGCAGTTTTTGATAAATTTTTGTGTTCGGTAGACCAACTCTTGACCCAAAGCGGTATCCTCCTCACCTCAAATCATGAGAGTTGGCACATTAATGAGATTCGACTCCTGCTTCCTCAGGCTGGAACGCTGATTCACTAACCAGAATTAGATATTAGATTTAGGGGCGAAGCATTCGGGCGATCATTTTTAATTGGTTGGTTTTCTTCCCACTGCAAATACTCAGTAGGACTCATGACTGGGGGTTTAGATTGTGCAATCATTAGTTATCAATTTAGTTATTACCTTTAGTCCATTCTAATTAAAGCTTTTGTGTGACTCTCAGAAAATAACGCTCAAGGTCAAACTTGGAAAACCCTCCTCATGAACGGGACTTGAGCCATGAGTTTCTCGGAGAAACTCACAATTGTATCGCAGAATTTGTGTCATTTGACTGATAAGCTGATTTGTGCGACTCTGAATCCCTTAACTTTTAAGGAAAAACAGGTTTGAAAGAGGTTGAAATCCTCTTGATGTAAGGGTGAATACCATTCACCCTTACTCTTGCCTTTTCACTTTGGAATGTTCACTTTGCAAACAAATGGATAAAAATAACCGCCGCTTATACTGGCGTGCCAATATCGCTTTAATCCGTAATCTCTTAATTATCTGGGGACTAGTTTCCCTGATATTCGGTATTTTATTAGTCACAGTGTTGAATGGAGTGCGCCTTGGCGGCGTACCTCTCGGCTTCTGGATTGCTCAGCAAGGCTCAATTATTGTTTTTGTGGCGCTGATTTTTATCTACGCTATCCAAATGGATAAGTTAGATCGCAAGTACAACATCAGAAAATAGGGAGAAATCATGGCAGTTGAAGTTTGGACAACTTTGTTTGTCGGTCTATCTTTCTTGTTGTACATCTATATTGGTTGGCGATCGCGAGTTAAGGATAGTTCTGGCTTTTTTGTTGCTGGTAAGGGGGTTCCCCCGATTGCTAACGGTGCAGCAACTGCTGCTGACTGGATGTCAGCGGCTTCGTTTATCTCCATGGCGGGGTTAATTTCTTTTTTGGGCTATGATGGCTCAATCTATCTGATGGGTTGGACTGGGGGCTATGTACTACTAGCATTGTTGCTAGCTCCCTACCTACGGAAGTTTGGTAAATATACCGTACCGGATTTTGTTGGCGATCGCTATTACTCTAATGTTGCCCGTTTGGTAGCAGTAGTTGCTGCTATCTTCGTTTCCCTCACCTATGTGGCGGGACAGATGCGGGGTGTGGGGATTGTCTTCAGTCGCTTTCTCCAGGTTCCTATCGAAACTGGTGTGATTATCGGAATGGTAATTGTAGGCTTTTTTGCCATCCTGGGAGGCATGAAAGGGATTACCTGGACTCAGGTAGCGCAGTATTGTGTTTTGATTATCGCCTACCTGATTCCCGCGATCGCAATTTCCCTTCTCCTGACGAACAATCCCATTCCCCAGTTAGCCTTTACCTTCAGTGACATTGCTGACAAACTCAATCAAGTTCAAGTTGACCTGGGTTTTGCTGAATATACTCAACCCTTTGCCAATAAGTCAATGCTGGATGTACTGTTCATCACTATTGCCCTAATGGTGGGAACAGCTGGTTTACCCCATGTGATTGTACGCTTCTACACTGTTCCTAATGTACGTGCAGCGAGGTTTTCTGCTGGTTGGGCGCTGTTATTCATCGCTATCCTTTATACTACTGCCCCAGCCCTATCGATGTTTGCCCGCTACAACTTGATTGACTCCCTACACAACCAGACAATTGAGGAAGTACGTCAGCTAGATTGGGCCTCCAAATGGGAAAACACCGGATTGTTGACTTTTGAAGATAAAAACAATGATGGGCGCTTTCAGTTAACACCAGATAAGGAAACCAATGAGATTGAGATTGATCGTGACATTATTGTGCTTTCTACACCAGAAGTAGCAAAATTAGCACCTTGGGTAATTGCTCTAGTCGCTGCTGGAGGTTTAGCCGCAGCTTTATCTACAGCGTCGGGTTTACTACTAGTAATTTCCAGTTCCTTCGCCCACGATGTCTACTACCGCCTGGTTAATCCAGAAGCTTCAGAAACTCAAAGAGTGTTCATCGGTCGGGTAATGGTAGGATTCGGTTTAGTGATTGCCGGTTTCTTTGGCATCAATCCACCAGGATTTGTTGGTCAAGTAGTAGCCTTTGCCTTTGGTTTAGCCGCAGCCAGCTTCTTTCCAGTAATTATTTTGGGAATATTCGACAAACGTACCAATAAAGAAGGTGCGATCGCAGGAATGGCAACAGGCTTAACTTTTACTGCCTTTTACATCATTGGAGTTAAATTCGGCGGTATGCCACCCTGGTTCTTTGGAGTTTCTGCCGAAGGAATAGGTACTCTAGGCATGATTATCAACTTGATCGTTACCTTAATCGTCTCTCGTCTTACCCCACCACCACCACCAGAGATCCAGGAAATGGTCGAAGAACTTCGTATTCCAGAAGCAGATTTACCTTCAGGAGAAGCTGCTGGAGAATTTTAACTCACTGCTGGTTGGAAAATAGGCAATAGAGAGGTCTATTTTTGACTCTTGCCTTGTACAGGAAATTTCATCTCTTGTGAGTTAGACAAAGACAGGCAAGATGCCTATCCCACAAGAACTTTTTGACAAGCCGATATTCTAAACCTGCTCCGGTTTGCCCAAGAATGATTGTTGCTAGGGGACTGGGGCGGGTTTAGTTAAGTTATCGTTTACCCAGCACGGGGTGAATCAACATCTACGGCTGACTCAGCACTACTAGGTAATTCTAAACAGTAACCAGCACCATACACCGTTTTGATATAACAAGGATGGCGTGGATCAGGCTCTAGTTTTGTCCTCAAATGACGGATATGTACCCGTATGGTTTCAATATCATCATCTGGGTCATAACCCCAAACCTCTTTGAGAATTTCACTAGGAGAAACCGTTTGACCGTGACGTTGGAGTAAGCAGTGCAGTAGTTCAAACTCCAAATGAGTCAGTTTAACCGTTTTATCAAACCAAATACACTCAAACCTTTCTGGTACTAGGGTCAATGGACCATAGCTCAGAATTTCTGAGTGCTTTGCTGCTTGAGGAATGCGGTCTGTGCGTCTTAGCAAGGCTCGCACTCGTGCTAGCATTTCTTCAAGTTCAAAAGGCTTAGTCATGTAGTCATCCGCACCAGCATTCAAGCCTTCGACTTTATCTTGGGTTTGACCCAGAGCTGTCAACATCAGTACCGGAATATCAGTGGTGCGCTCATCTCGACGGAGCCTTTGGCAAACAGTAAATCCATCTACCTTCGGCAGCATCAAGTCGAGCAGGATCAGGTCTGGCTGTAGTTGTACAGCTAATGCCTGACCCTTGATGCCATCACTGGCCTGACTAACATCATAACCAGCTAGCTCCAGATTGACGGAGACTAATTCTGATATTGCAGAGTCATCGTCGATTACAAGTATCCGGGGCATCACTAAAGAGTTTCCACTGAGTGTGTTTGTTAAAGTTTAATAAGAACTCATTGAGGAATATCAAGAATCCTGTACCGATTATAATGGGTGATACTAAATTTTTTCTAAACAAGTTTAAGGTTTTCTGAAAATTATGAAGCCTTAATTAGCAATGGTATATAATTTAGTTGCTTTCGTAAAGTTAATTTAAGCTACTCTACGACTAGATCTCAAGTTTTAAGCTGACCGAGCTCAAGCCGAAGCAAGTAAGAAATGAAGAGATAGGGACAGTGGAGTAAGTACTTACATATTAGGGCTGACTGCCTTTTTCCTTTCTGCTCCTTTCTTATGAGACAACTTTAGCTGCCTGGAGTGCCTGCTGTTTAGCCTTAAGGGCTTCGTTTTAATCAGACTTGTAGCGCACAGCCTGATCAAAGGAGCCAACTGCCTCTTCGTATCGCTGCAATTGATGCAGCGCCCAGCCACTATCATACCAAGCTTCGAGATTGTCTGGCTGAATTTTCAGGGCAGCGTCAAAAGCATCAATGGCTTCCTCAACGAAGAGTCTCTGAGAAGCCTACACTTCTCTTACGACTAAGTGTAGGTACGTCACTTCCAACAGGAGCGATCGCATATCTTGTAGTACATTGTAGGGTGCGTTAGCGTAGCAAAGTGGAGCGTAACGCACCGCAAGACAATACCCACCCTAAAATTTTTGGCTTATACCAAATCCGGTTATTGTGGGGTACTTATCAAAATCCCCAAATCTTTTCCAGACAAAGGCTTTGATTTTTTTTAATAGACCCTTGGTAAAGCGGATTTGGTATTAAACACCAGCGAGCAAGATGCTCGCACTACGTTAGCAAAAATATACCTCTTATCCCTCTTCTGTCAGACTCCGAAAAATGCGGGTCAAACCCTGATTCTCTCGTTAGGTGTCGTTGGCTGTAATGACGGAATTGCGTCAGAACTTCGGAAAGTGACAGAAGAGGGATAACTATTCTTCTTCTGGTTTTAAGGTGATATTCATCGTCTTAAAAACTCCCAATATATGCGATCGCTTAACCTAGAGTTGTTTTTGCAATCGGTGAAATACACGATATATAGCGTATGGCGATTTTTGCTAACCACTAGACAAAATAGGCGAACGGTGAGTTATTACTTATTCAGCAAACCCTACCTAAGCTAATGCACTGCGATCATAATCCTATGTTAGGCATTCTTTAATGGCTCTGATTAACTTCCTCGACTGACAGGTTGAGGGCTTGTGCCACTTGCTCCACACTCAACCCCAACGCTAAGAGTCGAGGAATTGCATCACGCCTTGCTTGAGCTTCTTGTTGAGCACGTTGGGTTTCTTGTTCGGCACGTTGAGCTTCTTGTTCGGCACGTTGAGCTTCTTGTTGAGCACGTTGAGCTTCTTGCTCGGCACGTTGAGCTTCTTGTTCGGCACGTTGAGCTTCTTGTTGAGCACGTTGAGCTTCTTGTTCGGCACGTTGAGCTTCTTGTTCGGCACGTTGAGCTTCTTGTTCGGCACGTTGAGCTTCTTGCTCAGCACGTTGAGCTTCTCGTTGAGCTCGTTTTGAAGTTTCTACATAGGTCTCCATCCGTTTACCATCCGGTCTATACAGTTCCAGTGACCCCTTCCCCGTCTCAAATCGACAACCCAACCTCGGACTCCTCCAACCTTCCATCTTCCCAATCGGTATCAACCGCTTGTCCTGTTTTAACCAACCCTTGAGTACATTGTTTGCTGGATCATACAGATAATATTCCTCTACTCCATAACGCTCATAGAAGTTAAATTTTGCCTCCATCTCTTTGCTGGTGTTGCTCTTGGAGAGGATTTCAAAAACCACTTGAGGTGCGATATTATCTTCAGTGAATTGCTTGTAGGAGCGTCGATCTCCTTTCGGACGACCAAAGACTACCATCACATCCGGTGCTTGACTTTTAGATACACCTTCGACTGCTTCTACCGGATACCAGAGTAAATCTCCGGCGACAAAAATATTAGGGTCATCGGCAAACAGGGAATCAATGCCGCCCTGAATGGTGGTAATGAGGCGAAACTGAATGGTATTGTCAGACAAAGGTAACCCATCGCTTTCAGGATAGAGCCAATCAGGAGCAACGGCGGTTGGTTGAAGTTGCTGAACCATAGTACCAGTTTCTGTGCCAAATGTAGCACTTCCTATTTTATCGGCTCGCTGTACTAG
>JAAHGL010000052.1:21498-41179 GCA_010692635.1 Symploca sp. SIO2C1
AAGGTAACCCATCGCTTTCAGGATAGAGCCAATCAGGAGCAACGGCGGTTGGTTGAAGTTGCTGAACCATAGTACCAGTTTCTGTGCCAAATGTAGCACTTCCTATTTTATCGGCTCGCTGTACTAGAGGCGATGGTCAATAATCATTCAGGAGCGATCGCATATCTTGTAGTATCTTGTAGATTGTGAAGTTGGTATAAACCTAATACCTGATGGTGCTTCATCAATTCTTTACCCTGGGCTTCATCAACTCTTCACGCAACACGGGTTACACCCCCTTAAAAACAGGTCATAATTAAATCAAAGACAAATGAGCTGATACCCCTTAGCAAAGCTCTAACTTCTATACCGATAGCTATATATTTACCCATCACCCGCCTGTGTAACACAGGCGGGTGATTAAATTTAAGCTTTTTGTGATTCCTGCCTTGAGACTTGAAACAGTCGCAAAGGCTAACCTAAAAGCAAGGAATCAACCAGGTAGTGATGGAATCCAATACTGATCGTAAAAGCCAAGCACCAACCAGATGTAATCTTCCCAAAAGTAGTCGTAACCTTTGGCGATCGCTTAATCTAACAAAACTAGGTTACCTGCTGATTGGCTTCTGGGCAATTTCAGGAGGGCTCACTACTGGAGTTAACCTGGGTATAGTGCAACGGATGGAACGTCAGGCTCAGGTTTTATTTTTTAGGTTACGGGGTCAGGTTGCACCTCCTGAGGATATCCTTATTCTGGAAATTGACCAAGACTCCCTAGCTCAGGGAGAATTCTACCAAGCTGAACCAGAGCGTTATCCGGAACTAGAACCGATTCAAGCTTGGCCTTGGCAGCGTACTGCTTATGCTCAGGTAATTGACAAGTTGCTTACTGCTGGTGCTAAATCGGTTTCAGTAGATGTAATTTTTGATTTGGCTAGCAGCTATGGAAAAGCAGATGATCAACAGTTGCAACAAGTGCTGCAACGCTATCGGGAGCAAATAATTCTTGCCACTAGCTTTGAATCTTTCGGTACCGAAGAAGTTCAACAAGCTCAGCTAATTTCTCCGAATCCCATTTTTCAAGCTGCTCCCAAAACCTTGGGTTTAGTAAACTTCCCCATTGACCTAGATGGAAGAATATATGAGTTAGCTAATGACTATGATCAAGAGGTGCTTCGTCCTCTAGGATTAGCACAAGAGGAAATCCCTTCCTTTGCAGAAGCGACATTACGAGCCGCAAAAATCAATTCACCGCCATCCCCAGGGAGGGATATTTTTTTCTACGGTCCTCCCGGCACTTTTAAGCAAGTATCATTTTGGCACGTCCTTGATCCTAACAACTGGGAAGTTCATCTGAAAAACCAGACTTTTAAGGACAAAATGGTGCTAATTGGAGCAACAGCAGATTCTTTACAGGACTTAAAGCGTACACCCTTTTCAGATACTCTGCCAGGAATTGAGCTCCATGCCAATGCGATCGCAACTTTAATGGAAGGACGTGCGATCGCTCAAGCCTTTCCTAATAACTTACTACGAGGACTGCTAGTGTTTTTGGGAGTAGCAGGTACGGGAATCTTCCTCAGTAATTTTCTTAAAAGACTTGTAGCACAATTGTTGGGAGCTTTAGGGATAGCAGTTGCTTGGGGAGCAGTCGGTTATCTAAGTTTTACTTATGGTGGAATAATTTTACCTACAGCTGTACCAGTAGTTGCGATCGCCTTAACTGGTATTTCTTGCTTGGCGACAGGAGCGATTAGAATACAACTAGAGAGATTACGCTTGTACCGCACCCTAGGGCGTTACGTTGCAGCCCCGATTGTCAACGAAATTCTCACACAACATGCTGATGATTTTCAAGCACTGCTCAAAGGTCGTAAACTCAGAGCAACTATTTTATTCTCCGATATCCGGGGTTTTACCACTCTGTCTCTCAAACTAGAGCCTGAGCAATTGGTAGAGCAACTCAACACCTACCTCAATGCCATGGTAGAAGCAATTTTGGCAGAGGGAGGTACTTTAGACAAGTTTATCGGTGATGCGGTGATGGCAGAATTTGGCTCTCCCATTTCCCACGGAGAAAAAAATGATGCGATTCGAGCAATTCGAGCTGCTCTCGGTATGCGACGGGCATTGGTAGAATTGCAAGCACAATGGCAAGAACAAGGTCAAGAACTATTCTTTAACGGTATTGGTATTAATTTTGGGGAATTAATCGCTGGGGATATTGGCTCCTATCGCCGGCGGGAATATGCAGTAATCGGAGATGCGGTAAATGTTGCGAGTCGAGTTGAGGGGCTAACGGGAAAACTTGGGACTGATATTTTGATCACTGAGTCTCTCTACCAACTGGTGCAGGATGAGGTTGAAGTTGTGCCAATGGGGGAATATCAACTCAAAGGGCGGCAAGAAAACTTGGTGAAGCTTTATAGTTTGATTGGACTAAAAGGGGAAGATCCAACTCTATATCAACAAGTGCAGACAAGTCTTCACCAGTATTTGGGGATTACGAAGAAATGATGACATTCCATACGGCTCTGTTTGAGAGAGACTCACAGGTGTGGATTGATTCTAAATTCTAAATTCTAAATTCTAAATTCTAAATTCTCAATACTCCCTCTTTCGGATAAGATGGAAAATGCTTAGAGCCAGGTAAAACTGCTGACAAAGTTTTAGTGATCAGGTTGAGGAATATTTTTATGAACCAAGAGATCTTCGATAAAGTGAAGAGCATAGTTGCAGAGCAACTAGATGTTGAGGAAGAAAAGGTAACACCTGAAGCCAACTTTTCTGGTGATCTCAACGCAGACTCGCTAGATACAGTGGAACTGGTAATGGCTCTAGAAGAAGAGTTTGATATCGAAATTCCTGACGAAGCAGCTGAACAAATTACTACCGTCGGAGCTGCTGTAGAGCACATTTCAGAAAAATTAGAAGCTCCTGCTTAACGAGCTATGTCATCAGTAGTTGGAGCATTATGGGTGTGTAAGCCCTGTTTTACTAGGCATCATGACTAACTTTGAACACAAGCGCGTCGTTGTTACAGGTCTCGGCGCGATTACACCGCTAGGAAATACCCTGGGTGAATATTGGGAAGGGTTGTTGAGTGGACGCAATGGGATTGGGGAAATTACTTTATTTGATGCTTCCCAGCACGATTGCCACATTGCCGGTGAGGTAAAAGGCTACGACCCCCATGAGTATATGACACGTAAGGAGGCAAAGCGTATGGATCGCTTTGCCCAATTTGGGGTTTCTGCTAGCAAGCAAGCTATAGCCGATGGGCAGTTTGTGATCAATGAACTGAATGCCGAACAAGTAGGTGTAATGATTGGCACGGGCATCGGTGGTCTTAAGGTTTTAGAAGACCAGCAAGAAATATACTTGACAAGAGGACCGTCTAGGTGTAGTCCGTTTATGATTCCGATGATGATTGCCAACATGGCAGCGGGTCAAACGGCAATTCATACCGGTGCCAAGGGACCTAATAGTTGTACGGTTACTGCCTGTGCTGCTGGTTCCCATGCTGTAGGGGATGCCTTCCGCTTAGTACAGCGAGGCTATGCTCAAGCAATGATTTGTGGTGGAGCTGAAGCGGCAGTTACTCCCTTGGGTTTGGCTGGTTTTGCGTCGGCAAAAGCTTTGTCTACCCGTAATGACAGCCCAGGGACAGCTTGTCGTCCTTTTGATCGCGATCGCGATGGTTTTGTTATGGGGGAGGGGTCTGGTATCTTGCTCATAGAAGAACTAGAACATGCCCTTAGTCGTGGAGCCCGGATTTATGCAGAAATAGTTGGTTACGGCATGACCTGTGATGCTTATCACATGACAAAGCCAGTACCAGATGGAGAAGGTGCCGCCAGAGCTATCCAGCTAGCAATGAAGGATGCGGATTTGTCTAGCGATCAGGTGAGCTATATTAATGCCCACGGTACTAGCACTCCGGCCAACGATTCTACGGAAACGGGTGCGATCAAAAAAGTTCTAGGTCAACACGCTTACAACATAGCAGTAAGTTCCACTAAATCAATGACGGGTCATCTGTTGGGTGGGTCAGGAGGTATTGAAGCTGTTGCTACAGTTATGGCAGTGGCCAATGACCAAATTCCTCCGACTATTAACTTACAAAACCCAGACCCCGATTGTGACCTAGATTACGTACCAAACCAGAGTCGTCAGCAGATAGTAGAAGTGGCTCTATCAAATTCTTTTGGGTTCGGTGGTCACAACGTCACCCTAGCATTCAGGAAATACAACGAAGAAGAGACTTCCCAATAAAAAAATATCCCATTGCTCTCTTGCTTAAGAGCAATGGGAGCTAGGGAAGATAGAGATACAAGGGAGACACCGAGATGAGGAAGAGAGGGAGAGCAATTCCCAATTCCCGATTACCGATTCCCAAACAACAAAGGACAAACAACAAATAACAAACAACAATTCTCAACCCTTGATAATTTCTTATATCTTTCATTATTCATACTTTTTCAACTCCTAACCCCCAATCTTGCCCATCGATCCCGGTAATGGGATGATGGGTATATAACCTTTGGGCGACCGAGAGCCATCGAGTTCTAATTCAAACAAAATCTAGCTTTAAACCTTAGTTCACCAGAGTCATTCAATAGAAATTATGGCCGTTGCAACCCAATCTCTCGAAGAACTTTGCATTAACTCAATCCGTTTTCTAGCAATTGACGCTGTAGAAAAGGCAAAGTCTGGTCATCCAGGGCTGCCAATGGGGGCTGCTCCGATGGCATTTGTGCTTTGGGATCGCTTCATGCGGTTCAACCCGAAAAATCCTAGCTGGTTCAACCGCGATCGCTTTGTTTTGTCAGCAGGTCATGGCTGTATGTTACAGTATGCTATGCTCCACTTGACAGGCTACGACAGTGTAACCATTGAAGACCTGAAGCAATTCCGGCAGTGGGGTTCCAAAACTCCGGGACACCCAGAAAACTTCGAGACTAAAGGGGTAGAAGTTACTACCGGTCCTTTGGGACAAGGAATTGCTAACGGTGTGGGCCTGGCGATGGCAGAAGCTCACTTAGCAGCCAAGTACAATAAGCCAGACTGCAAACTTATAGACCATTATACCTATGTCATCCTGGGTGATGGTTGCAATATGGAAGGCGTCTCTGGGGAAGCCTGCTCCTTGGCAGGTCACTTGGGTTTGGGTAAGTTAATTGCTCTGTATGATGATAACCATATCTCCATTGATGGTCACACCGATCTTTCCTTCACTGAAGATGTGGGCAAGCGCTTTGAAGCCTATGGCTGGCATGTTATTACTGTAGATAATCCCAATCTTGACGAGGACACCAAGCTCGAAGCAGTTCATGCTGCAATCGAAGAAGCCAAGAAGGTTACGGACAAACCCTCAATGATCAAAGTCCGCACGATCATTGGCTACGGTTCTCCCAATAAAAAGGATACTCACGGTGTTCATGGTGCTGCTCTCGGTGGTGAAGAAGTGGCAGCTACTCGTAAAGAGTTGGGTTGGGAATATGAGCCATTTGTAGTACCAGAAGATGCTCTCAAGCACTTCCGTAAGGCAGTGGAGCGTGGTGCGAGCTATGAAGCTGAATGGAATAAGACTTTAGCTGAATATAAAACTAAGTATCCCCAAGAAGCAGCCGAATTTGAGCGGACTACCAGTGGTACTTTACCGGAAGGATGGGAGAAAGTTCTGCCTACCTACACCCCTGCTGACAAAGGAGTTGCCACTCGTAAGCATTCGGAGACAACTCTCAATGCTCTAGCTCCCGTTTTACCAGAACTAATTGGTGGTTCCGCTGACTTGGCTCCCTCCAACCTTACCTTATTGAAAGTCTCTGGAGATTTCCAAAAAGGACAATACGAAAACCGTAACCTCCGCTTTGGGGTACGGGAACATGGTATGGGAGCAATTTCTAACGGTATTGCCTTGCATGCCTCTGGTTTAATTAGCTACTGTGCCACTTTCTTGGTTTTTGCTGACTACATGCGAGCAGCAATTCGCCTCTCAGCTCTTTCTGAGGCTGGTGTCATCTACATCATGACTCACGACTCAATAGCTCTTGGTGAAGATGGTCCTACTCACCAACCAATTGAAACCATTCCTTCCCTACGGGCAATTCCTAACTTAGTGGTAATTCGTCCTGCCGATGGCAATGAAACCTCTGGTGCTTATAAAGTAGCGATTGAAAACCGCAAGCGCCCAACTCTTCTGGCGCTAACACGACAAGGCGTACCTAACTTAGATGGTAGTTCAATTGAAGGAGTAACTAAGGGAGCTTATATCCTTTCTGATAGTGATGGTACTCCTGAGATTATCCTGATTGGTACCGGCTCTGAAGTGCAACTCTGTGTTCAAGCAGCAGAAAAACTGACTGCTGAAGGGAAGAAGGTTCGGGTTGTTTCAATGCCGAGCTGGGAATTGTTTGATGAGCAGGATGAAGCCTATCGGGAATCTGTATTACCTAAGGCAGTTACCAAGCGGTTAGCAGTAGAAGCTGCTTCTAGCTTTGGCTGGTATCGCTACTTAGGCTCCGAAGGTGACATGATTAGCATCGAGCGTTTTGGTGCTTCTTCTCCTGGTGGTCTTGCAATGGAGAAGTTTGGCTACACAGTGGATAATGTCCTAGCTAAAGCTAAGGCTTTGTTGGGATAAGGTTAGTGCTTTAAGCATTTTCCAAATTACTAATCCTGGTTTAATTGTAGGGGCACGGCATTGCTGTGCTCCTACCGTTTTTTCAATGTTAGATTATCTTATATCATGTCCGCCTAATCGCTTACGATAAAAACTTCTCCGCGTCCCCGCGTCTCCGCGTCAGCCTTAATGATAAGTATTCAACCGGACATGATATTACTGCGATCGTCTATCCCACATTCGACACCCTCAACTGTCATACTAGAGTTTAGACTATGAATCAGACTTTTGGCGACTTTATTCAAGCGTTTCCACCCAATCATGATTCCTTAGAACTCAGTTTTACACCTACATCTGAGCGCATCAAGAAGCGATGGCGAAATCAACGACTTTCAGCTCATTTTATGGCTGACTATATTGGTAATTTTCTGCCTTTAGATAAAGATAATCCTGAGGAAGAAAAACGAATTAAAGAAATAAAGGGAGCAGTCAGTTATATCGCCAATGAACTTTTAGAAAATGCGATGAAATTCAATCTAGAAAGCTCTAACAGCAAGGTCAAACTTGGTGTTCATTTTTTAGATACTGCGGATCTGATTGTGGCAATGTTCACCAAGAATAGCATTGATCGAAACAGTGCTGAGAAGTTTCAAGTATTTATCCAAACCCTGTTAGCTTGTGATCCAGAGGAGTTTTATATACAGCAAGTTGAAGCCAGCGTTGAGGACGAAAATGCTGAAATGTCTGGCTTAGGTTTTCTGACGATGATCAATGACTACCAAGCTAAGCTAGGTTGGAAGTTTGAGGCACTGCAGTCAACACCAGAAATTATTGAAGTGACAACTATGGCTCAGGTGAGTGTCTAAATTTAGTTCATTTGAATGGTAACAAAGTATCAAATGATATGAATCATGTAATATATAACAATAAAACTATTGTTGTAGATGGATTACAGATCCTAGTGCAAGAAGGCAGAAGGCAGAAGTAAAGAAAGCTTGTAAGATCAGCTTTTTAACCTTTTTTAACGCTTTGGGTTATTTCCACTGCGTTGCACTAGTCAGTCAAACAGTTTCGATTAATTCCAGTCAAACCATGCAAAAGGAAGTTCAGCCCCATGAGTGCCCAAGAAATCAAAGGTGAAGACTACGTAGTTAGGTATGATGCGGATTCAGTCTCAGTCATTTTTCAAGGGGAGTTAGCATTGGGAGGTCCGAAGGAATACGCCCCTATTAATGGGCTCCTCAGTGAAATTACTGATCGCTCTCCTGAAGAGATAACAATTGACCTCAAAGGGTTAGCATTTCTCAATAGTTCGGGCATTAGTATGTTGTCTAAATTTGTGCTGGGCTTGCGTAAAAAAAAGGAGATTCAGTTAGTAATTTTGGGTTCTAATGACATGCCTTGGCAGGGCAAGTCTTTAAAAAATCTCCAGAAGTTTCTTCCCAGCCTGAGGCTAGATATGGAATAATTAAGCTCATCCCACATAATGCAAGTTGTGGGATGCAAGTGTCCTTTGTATGCTTTGACCAATGACGAAAGCCTTCAAGGGACATTTCCTCCAACCCCTTTAAGAAGTTGGCTTCCCCGTCGATTTTTGTGATTTATACCTCAGTAGGGTGATTTTCGGCAAATAAGATACCATATTTTCTGCAGCAAATCATCAGAGAATACATTGAGGTAAAATTATGCAGTTTGACCTGTTGCCCGTTCAATTTCAAGAAATACTACAAGAATCACTATCTGTCCTTGTTAGTCTTGTGATTAAGCTGGCTGGGGTGACAGGTCTATACATGATCTTGTTTTATCTATTGCGATCGCTCTTTCGCAAATTGGAACGCGATATTGCCTTGGTCACGCTGAACGTTTCTGCTTACCCTATTTTATACGTATTTATACTGATTTGTTTTAAAATTACTGCCAAGAATACCGTGGGCTTATCGACTGTTGTTTGGTTAGATCGACTGTTTATTGGCAGTATTGTGATCGCAATCAGTTATTGGTCTCTACAGCTATTTAAACAAGTTTTGGTCTACTACCTGAAGGAGTATGCTGCAAGTACAGAAGTGATGTGGGATGATGTCTTGATTCCTATACTAGAAGGCGTTATCCCAGTAGTAATTGTCTTGTTAGGTGGTTCTGCAGTCCTACAATTGTGTTTTGGCCTAGATTTAACTGGAGCCTGGTTAACTTTGGGTGGTGGTGCGTTTGTCATTGGTTTTGCAGTCAAGGATATTCTAGCAAATTTTTTCAGTGGTATTGTCCTACTGTTGGATAGTCCATTTCAGTTTGGGGATGTGCTCCGGATTGAAAGTGAAAGTGGTACTCAACTCGGTACTCTCCGAAAAATTGGAGTACGGGTGACTCGTTTCTATATGTTTGAAACCCACACGGAGGTGTATATACCTAACAGTGTGATGCAAAGCCAGAAGATCACTAATCTGAGTCGTCCGATTGAGCCTGTTTATTTTTTAACAACCATTGAGTTAACCCCCAAATGTGATCTAGAACGGGCTAAGAAAGTAATGCAGGAGATTATTCAAGCCCATCCCGATACTCTGGGAGATATTGAAACCAAATTGGACTGTTTGGAACGGTATTATGACTGGACAGATGTTGCCGATGACTTTGTCGCCAAAAAAGAAAATGGCAAGAAACGCTTACTGGCTGAAAATGCAGTCAATGAAAAACTAGAAGAGATTGAACAATCCCTAGAAGCTCTGATTATTACTCTTCAGTTTGTTGAAGAAGGAGGGTTAACCCAAGAAGAAATAGAAACCGTTCAACAAGAATTTAACGATGTGCTGGAATTAATCGGTTTGACGGTAAGCCATAAGTCTGTTCGCCGCAGACGTTCGTTTTTGAAGCTGCAGCAAGTTCCAGCATCCTTTGCTCTTGAAGAAAGCCAAGATGAAGATTCCTTAATCAGTCTAGTGCGCCAATGGTATCGAGCTTGGTTAAGAGATCCTAATGTGGTGGATCAAGATGAATATGCGCTGCCAGAAATTTGGGAGCGCAAAATAGAACTCCTCAAGCGGCGTGTTCAGAAGTTACATCAAAAAATTCTGCATCCACTTCAGGAAGAAACTCGATTAGATGATTATGTAAAAAGGCTAGTAGAATGGTTACGCGATCGCTTCAAGCAAGCCCGCAGTCAGTGGCAGGAGCCTCAAGTCAGAATGGAAGGTGTAGTTCATTATGAAGGATACACCTATATCCAATTTATCCTCAACTACTATGTGGATGATATCCGTCTCGAAGATGGCGGACGAGGGATTCGCGTAAATAGTGATATTCATCGAGAGATTATGCGCCATCTCAAAGAAGATTGTCAGAGTCCAGGAGTTTAGGAGTTAAATTACTAATAAAATTTCTAGAAAACGCTAATACATAGCCTATAATTCACTGGTTTAAATCAGTATTTATATCACAATTTAAATGCAAAATATTTTAAATATTAGGTATTAATGGTTAAATAAAAATAAACATATTGAGCATTACAACTATGGATTTATCAGAAAATAATTACGATATTCCTGCTGTCGATCATCGCAGTGCCAAAGTTTTGCAAGGACTATACAAAATAGATGATACAGATCTAAGTTTGATCAAGAAATCAGGTTCTCTGATGTTGCCCCAAGTGGAAGAAATAGTAGGCAATTGGTACAAGTGGCTGGAAACTCAAGCAGAATATGAGCAATTTTTTTCAGACCAAAGAATTCTCAACCATGTTCGCCAGAAACAACATAAATACTGGCAAGAATTTATGACCGGTGATATCAATGAAGACTATGTTAAACAGCGTCGCATAATCGGAGAAACTCATGCCAGAATTGGTTTATCGATGACAGTCTTTTTCGCCGGAATGAGCATTTTTGATCAACTGTTCAGTGACATGGTGCAAAAACAAGACATGGGAGAAAATGAACAGATGAAGATGTCTGATGCCATTGCCAAACAGTTGCATTTAGATGCCGGTATTGTCTGTGAAATGTTCACCTACATGATGAATGAGCTAATTTCTGGACAAAGTAAGGCATTGCTGGAGATGTCAACTCCAGTCACAGAAATTTGGCAGGGAATTCTCCTGTTGCCTGTAGTTGGCATTGTTGATTCTAAACGGTCTCAAGATATTATGAATTCTGTCCTGGGAATGATCGCTAAAACTCAGGCAAAAGAATTTATCCTTGATATTAGTGGAGTAGCAGTGATCGATACTGCTGTTGCTAATTACTTGATCAAAATTACCAAGGCGACTCGACTCATGGGCTGTGAATCAACCATTTCAGGACTTTCTCCAGCGATCGCCCAAACGATTGTACAATTGGGGATTGATGTGGGTACAGTCAACACAACTTCGACCATGATGGATGCTTTAAATAAAGCTTTTCAGCGTCAAAACCTCAAAATTGTTGGCATAGAATAATCATAGGGTATGGCTCAATTAAATCAACAACAAATCCCTTTGCAAATATCGCAGAATTGTGTAGTTGCTTCAATTCAGATTAATTTAACGCCAGAATTGTTGCAACAGCTCTGTCAGGATTTATTAGAAAAATTACATAGTAGTGGAGCTAGTGGAGTCATTCTTGATGTCTCAGGGGTAGAAATAATCGATTTCAGTGATTTTACTGAGTTAAGAAAAATTATTGATATGGTAGAAATAATGGGAGCAAAGACAATTATTTCCGGCTTAAAACCAGGGGTAATTTCTGCCTTAGTTGATTTGGATGCCGATATCGACGGCATCAATGCTGCCTTGAATCTTGATGATGCTTTCGTCTTAATTGATGTTTTGCGAGCACAATCTGCAGCGCGACGGTAATAATCCACCAGTTCAAAAAGGTAAATCTTTATTCCTTTGGAGCCTTCTAATCTGAAAATAGACACGGAGACAAGGGGACGCGGGGAAATGAATTTTCATGCATGGTGGTGAAATTTTTTCATGGGAACTGTCTTCTGTCTTCTGCCTTCTCTTACTAGAGGCGATTCAACAATTGATAATGAACAATGGATAATGGATAATTACCTCTCCTTGAAAGAAGAGGATTGACAATCAGGAAAATATTTTCTTTTTATTTTCTTCATAAATGAAGAGGTCAAAGACCAAATTAACCAATTATCAATTATCCATTATCCATTATCCATTGATAAATTCCATGATACATCAACAAAGAAGCCAAATTCACATACGAGTCGAAGCTGATACCATCCGAGCGATTATGGCAACCAAACAGACAGCTCATCGTTTAGGATTCGATGACTATCACTGTCAAATGATTTCTACAGCAGTATCGGAATTAGTCCGCAATATTTTAAAATATGCAAGCTCTGGTGAAGTGGTTATTGTGCCGATTACCCAAGAAAAACGGACAGGTATTGAGATTCTTGTCAAAGATCGCGGTCCAGGTATTGCTGATCTTGAGCAGGCGATGCAAGATGACTATAGTTCTAGTGGCACTTTAGGACTAGGTTTACCCGGAGTTAAACGATTAATGGATGAGTTTGAGATTAATTCTGAAGTGAATGTAGGTACACAGGTTGTGATCAGGCAATGGCTGTAAAACCAATGTTAGAGCAAGTAGATTACTTTTATTCAAACAGACCTTGTTTGGGTGAGCGAGTTAGTGGGGATATTGCCATCGTTGAACAACAAGAACAATTATTATTTGTTGCGATTGTTGATGGACTTGGACATGGCAAGAATGCCAATCTTGTTGCTCGTACTGCCAAAGATTATTTGCAAAAAACTTGGGATAATGATGTCTGCAAGACCATGCTCCGTCTTCATGAAAAACTTAAAGGTAGTTTAGGCGCAGCGGTAGGATTAGGTGTTTTGAATTTAGAAACACAGCAGTTATCCTATACAGGGGTTGGCAATACTGTCTTTAAAATATTCCGTCGGCAAGAGCAAAAAAATTGTACTAAAAGACTTTATTCAACAGATGGTATTGTTGGTAGTAATATTCGCCACCCGGTTGAGCAAAATCTTCAGTTGACTAAATCTGATATAATTCTTTTTTATACAGATGGCATTAAAGAGCATTTCAGTCTAGAAGAATATCCTCTGATTTTTGTCGATGATGCCATGAAAATTGCTAAAAATTTAATCCACCTTTTTGGCAAAAAATATGACGATGCAACTTGTATCGCTTTAAAGTATAAATCATAATTGAGAAAGTAAGTAGTAGCGTGGCAGACTAAAAATGTAGGTTGGGTGGAACGGAGTGAAACCCAACGCAGCACACAATGAGTGTTGGGTTACGCTATCGCTACACCCAACTTACTTAATACCGCAATTATCACATCTGAGAAGTACATTCAATTGTGGTGAGACTATTCCCAATTCCCAATTCCCAATTCCCAATTCCCAAGCCTATACTTCAGATGATTAATTTAGGACAGATTCAACTCAATCATCAATCTTATCTTAATGATATACGCCAGAAGGTTTGGCGGCTGGTAAAACTTTTAACGGGAGATGAAATTATAGCGACTCGATTAAGTACTATAACTTCTCAAATGAACCGGTTATTGATTGACTATGGTATCAATCCTGCTCTTAGTATTCAATTAGAACTTCAGAGTCATCTTCCAGGATTATCCATTATTTTTATAACCAAAAATCAAATTTCTGTTCCCAATCTAATTTATCCCTTTTTTGATCAAGTCAACTTGTTGATATCTGAGAAGAAGTATTATCAAATTAAAGCTGATTATTTCTTGAAAAGTAATGGATTATTGACAGAGCAACGAATTAGAGAATCTCAGGCTATTTTTGCACAAAAGAACCGTGAGCAGTTAATGACTGAACTAGAAGAAAAAAATAAAGTTCTTCAGGAATCACTATTGAACATCAAGCGCATGGGTGCTGAGTTGGATGTAGCTAAACAAATTCAGTCCATGGTTCTGCCTCCAGCAGAAGAACTTGCAGAAATTGCCAATATTGATATTGTTGGTTATATGCAACCTGCTGATGAAGTCGGCGGCGATTATTACGATGTCCTTGATAGTGATGGCGTCGTAACCATTGGCATTGGTGATGTCACCGGACATGGTTTAGAAAGTGGCATTTTAATGTTAATGACTCAAACCGCTGTCCGTACCCTCCAAGAAATGAAAGAAAGCGATCCAGTTAGATTTTTGGATACCCTTAATCGAACTATTTATCATAACGTGCAACGGATGAACTCTGAGAGAAATCTCACTCTAGCTATTTTAAATTACTCCGAAGGTATCGTGAGTATCAGTGGACAACATGAAGAAACCCTGGTGGTTCGCTCAGAAGGACATCAGATTGAGCGGATTGACATGATGGATTTAGGTTTGCCCATCGGCATAGATGATGATATTGCTGATTTCATTGACCAAACTACAGTGGAGTTACATGCTGGTGATGGTATAGTTCTTTACACTGATGGTATCCCCGAAGCTTTCAATCTAGAGAAAAAACAATATGGGATGGAGCGATTCTGTGAGGTTATTAGTCAAAATTGGCAGGGGACTGCTCAAGATGTGAAACAAGCAGTAATTGATGACCTCCGAGGATTTATTGGTGAACAAAAAGTGTTTGATGATATTACCTTAGTAGTCCTTAAACAACAGTAAGCTATTAATAAACAAGGCAGGAGGCAGGAGGCAGAGGGCAGAAGGGAAGAGGGTTTGGCTTGTTTCTTCCCTTCATAGGGGGTGGTGCGCTGCCCGTCGGGCGCTCTGAAGAAACACACTCAGCTGCAGGGGTTTGGGCGAAGCATTTGGATTGGTATGCCTACGTCTATGTGCTTAAATTATCGCCCAAATGCTTCGCCCCTACAGTTCCCCACAAATGTTTCTGACCTTAGTAGCGGGTGTGACTGCGCCAGTGGGTTAGCTTGAGTGCGATCGCAACCTCTGTTCATTTTGTGGTATTATTTACCACAATAGGGTACATGTGCGCCTGTAGAGTCAGGTCAGATACAAAATGCGATCAGCTACGCTGGCACTGTATGTGATCGCATCTGCCCGCATAGAAAATAAAAAAGTTCTTACCCATCAAACATTGCTTCCATCTTGAATACTCCCAGCCACGCGATTATTAACCTTGCGCTAATTAGCAGCCAACAGCCTGATCCTCAATATGCGTTAGCTATTGCCGTTGGTGCGGTATTACCAGATGCTCCCATCTTTGTTTTATACTTCTGGGCAAAATTTGTACGTCGCCAAACAGAACACCAGATTTGGTCACAAACCTACGAACTACCTTTTTGGCAAAACCTCGTCGCTACTTTCCATTCTATTCCCCTGGCGCTGATAGTTGTCCTCCTCACTCATTACTGGGGATGGCAATCGGCAGAACTCCTTAGTCTGAGCATGGTGTTTCACTCCCTACTAGACTTCCCTGTTCATCATGATGATGCCCACAGGCATTTTTTCCCCTTCAGTAATTACCGCTTCATTAGTCCTTTTTCCTACTGGAACCCGAAGCACCATGGAAATACAGTTTCTTTGGTAGATAAACTCATGGTCTTGGGAGCAAGTTTTTATGTCTTCCCTTACCTTAATTCTTGGGTGGGTCAAGGATTAATAATTGCTGTTAACTTGTTTTATCTGACTACTTTGATCTACTTTCGGATTATTCGACCTAAATTCATACCACTTAGTTAATCATAATTGAGATGCCAAAACTGTTGATTAAAGGCAAGCACCTTGCTTATGAGGAATATGGAGAAGGTTTTCCGATCCTCTTTGGCAGTAGTTATCTTTGGGATGCCTCTATGTGGGTTCCTCAAATCGAGGCTTTCTCAAGGAAATATCGGTGCATTATTCCAGAATTGTGGGGTCATGGGCAATCCGATAGCATCCCTGCCATCCCTTATTCCATTGAGGCTTTAGCGAAAGATCACTATCAGTTACTCGAAAGGTTGAATATAGATCGTTGTGTTGTGGTGGGTTTATCCGTCGGAGGTATGTGGGGAGCCCAATTGGCCCTTAACCATCCAGATAAGGTAAGTGCCCTGGTTCTCATGGATACATCGGTTGCTCCCGAACCCCCGGAAACCCAGCAGCGCTATTTTGGCATGGCAGCGATGGTTGAACAGACAGGGAAACTGCCAGTGCCCTTAGTAGAGCAGATTCTTCCCCTATTCTTTGCACCAGAGACCCTGCGGAGTCAACCAGGTGTGGTGGAAGACTTTAAGCAGCGGTTGCTGAACTGGCCTGCTGAAAACATCACTAGCCTGGTAGCATTAAATCGGGCTATTTTTTCGAGAGCCTCGCTGCTAGAACGTCTCGGCGAGCTATCAATGCCAACATTGGTTATGGTGGGAGAGGAGGATAATCCCAGGCCACCCCACGAAGCACAAGCTATGGCAGATGCTATTCCAGGAGCTGAGTATTTCGTCATTCCCAATGCTGGGCACGTAGCAAATCTAGAGCAACCCCAAATGGTTAATGAAGTACTTCATGACTTTTTCTTAAGAAACATTCGATAAGGAAGTGAGGAAGGAAAACTAGTGCCGCTGCGCGGAATTAAGAATTAAGAATTAAGAATTTAGAATGCTTATAGAGTAAGGATTATAAAGAGCTCAAACTGGTCAGTTACTTTTGCCGCGCTGCACTAGTACAAGAAGGCAGAAAGCAGAACCCACCCCTAACCCCTCCTTGGAGGGGAACAGGAGGCTCCAAGGGAAGAAAGCTTACTGTACAAGCTTTTTAACCTTTTTTTAACTGGTCACTTATTTCCGCCAAGCTGCACTAGTCAATTTTCCTTGATCTCAGTAGAATATCGAAGGATACAAAAATAAGGAGAGGTGGCAGAGCGGTTGAATGCGGCAGACTCGAAATCTGTTATGGTGTCACAGCCATCGGGGGTTCGAATCCCCCCCTCTCCGTTCTGGAAAAGGAACTTCCAACTTAGGTAGGGGAGTGTGGTAAGTATAGCGAGACAAGAAGACGCGGGGACGCGGAGATGGGGAAGAAAAGGGAGATAATGTAGCTATATCTTAATTCTCAATCCTCAATTCCCAAACATATTACTGTCCATGCTTAACGAAAGTGAATACATTAGGAAAGCAGAAGCTACCCGGGTGCGGGTGCTGAGTGAAGCACTACCCTACATCCAACAGTTTGCTGGTCGGACTGTTGTGGTTAAATATGGTGGTGCTGCCATGAAAGACAGTAACCTTAAAGATAAAGTAATCCGTGATGTAGTCTTCTTAGCTTGCGTAGGGGTTAGACCAGTGATTGTCCACGGTGGTGGACCAGAAATCAACAGCTGGCTAGAGAAGCTGGATATTGAACCTCAATTTAAAAATGGTCTACGGGTAACTGATGCCCCCACAATGGATGTGGTGGAGATGGTATTAGTTGGTAGAGTGAATAAAGAACTAGTTGCTCTGCTCAACCGTGCTGGTGCCAAAGCAGTAGGACTTTGTGGTAAAGATGGAGACTTAATCAAAGCACGTCCCCAAGGTCAAGAAGGTATTGGCTTTGTTGGGGAAGTGAGCAATGTAGATGTAAAATTGATTGAAACTTTGGTCAATAGTGGCTACATTCCAGTAGTATCTAGTGTTGCTGCCGATGAAACGGGGCAAGCATATAACATCAACGCTGACACAGTTGCTGGTGAAATTGCCGCTGCGTTGGAAGCAGAAAAATTGATTTTGCTTACCGATACAGCAGGGATATTGCAAGATTACAAAGACCCATCTAGCCTAATTACTAAGTTGAATATTCAACGATCAAGGCAATTGATTGAAGATGGTGTGGTTGCTGGAGGTATGATTCCTAAGGTGAGTTGTTGTGTGCGATCGCTTGCTCAAGGTGTTAAAGCAGCCCATATTATTGATGGTCGCATTCCCCACGCCCTACTACTAGAGATCTTTACAGATGAAGGTATCGGATCCATGATTTTGGCATCAGAATACACCTATTAAGTAGGGCTTGCTGTTTTGAGCTGAAGTTTAAACTAGTCTAAACTCCAGCTCAAAACAGCAAAAATAATAACTAGCATCAAACCAGGATTCATCATTTCCCGTTCCGAGTACGTGACCATCCACCAACCCTTAGGAGAAATTAAATGAGAACAATTCGTGTAGCTGATTTCGAGAATTTGCAACTTGACCAAGTTACTGAAGAAACATTTTTTGTAGTTCACGGTCGCAAAAGTGCTCAAACATTATTCTCTATGGACATCCTAGGAATGATGGAAAATGTTTTTGACCCTAACGCTCAAATTATTCCTCCATCAGCTGAGAAACTTTCAGTAAACCGTAATGACTGGGAATTTTTAGTGGACAATGATTGGGAATTTTTACTCTATCAGCCGATTACTAATCGAGCTATCCGCTTGGATTCTCACTATGACCCTAATCACGAGTCTTAGTTGAGGAGATCGGCGCTACTTAGCGTATTGGAAAAAACCGAATTCAAACCTTAGCTTCAACAGCAAGAAGCCCCGCTCCATAGTCGCAAGACTTGGAGACGGGATGAATTGCTGACCATAGGGACTAGCAAAGCACTTCAATTGTAAAATAGAAAAAGGAGGTGACAAGCGTGAGAACTGCCTATCAGTACAGGTTGCGACCAACAAAGCAACAAGCTATCGAAATAGACAGATGGCTCTCAATGTTGTGCTACCAATACAACTATTTGTTGGCTGATAGATTTAACTGGTATGAGCAGAATCGTTCACCTGTTAATGCTTGTCCACTTGTTTGTTATCTCCCTGAGTTAAGGGACAATCCAGACTATTACTCTCAGAAGAAAACTTTACCTCAACTTAAGAAAGATAGACCTTGGTACTCTGGCATTCATTCTCAAGTTCTGCAAGATGTTGTCAAGCGAGTCAAGGTGTCATTTGACCGATTCTTGAAAAGAGATAGCAACGGTAAACGTATTGGTAGACCTAGGTTTAAGCCCTTGAGTCGCTACCGCACAATGACCTATCCTCAAATCAAGCAAGATTGCTTACAAGGGAATCGGATTAATTTACCCAAGCTCGGAAAAGTTAAGGTCATTCTGCATCGTCAAATACCTGACGGATTTAAGATTAAGACAGCATCTATCACCAAGAAGTCTGAGCGATATTATCTCACGTTGTCTCTTGAAGATAAGACTGTACCTAGCATTAAACCCGACATTAACCCATATTCAATCACTGGTATTGATGTTGGATTAAAAGAGTTCTTGACAACAGCAGAAGGAGAAGCTGTTGCTGTCCCTCAACACTATCGGAAAGCTCAGAAGAGATTGAGGGTAATCCAAAAGGGCGTATCAAGACGACAAAAAGGAGGAAAACGTAGACTTAAAGCGATTAAACAACTGAGTCGCCAGCACAAAAAGGTGGCTGATAAGCGCAAAGATTTTCACTTCAAGACAGCTAATTATCTGCTGTCAAAATATGACGTTATTGCTCACGAGGAGTTAAACGTCAAAGGACTTTCCCGTACTAGGCTGGCTAAATCTGTGTTGGACGCTGGGTGGTCAAGCTTTCTGTCGATACTGGCAAACAAAGCCGAGAATGCTGGTTTGTTGGTTGTCCCAGTAAGTGCCCATAATACTTCACAAGAGTGTTCTAGTTGTGGAGAGAAAGTACCTAAAAAGCTGCATATTCGCTGGCACAACTGCCGGAGTTGTGGGTGCAGCCTTGACCGTGATCAAAATGCAGCTATCAATATCAAAAATAGAGCGGTGGGGCATCCCGTTCTTAAAGCTCAGTTAACGTCTGACGGAATACCGGGAGTCGCTGAGAAGCCCGCGCTGTATGCGTAGCATCAGCGTCGGGAGTATGTCACTCAAGGAGATTACAGATTTTTTGGAGCATCGGTCAAGTACAAGCTAGTGCCGCTGCGCGGAATTAAGAATTTAGAATTAAGAATTTAGAATGCTTATAGAGTATTGTTCCAAACCCTCTTCAACTAGATGAACTGCATCATAACCAGCAGCCTTGAGCCAATTAGGGTTTGCTGAATAAGTAGGGTTTGCTGAATAAGTAGTCAGGAGTCAGGAGTCAGGAGTCAGGAGTCAGGAGAATAGGAGTTTAGGAGTTTAGAATAGTCTTTAAAGGGGATTATGGGTTAAGAAGATGCAAGGAAATTGCAT
>JAAHGL010000053.1 GCA_010692635.1 Symploca sp. SIO2C1
TGCACTTTGATGGGAAATCTCTGAGTAACCTTGGGGAATGGAAGTGCTCACCCACGAGGATAAATGCTTCATTCCTTCTTACTTGTTACTTTTTACTTGTTACTTGTTACTTATTCAGCAAGCCCTAATTAGTTAATTTTGTTACCGTATCTTTTGTCAATTCTAGTTGGGGCTGCAACACAAATTTAACATTTGCTTTTTTTACTTTTCTCCAGGTTTGGGAATAGGTGGACAAATTCTCATGTTCTATCTTCAAGCCTACATTTCATGTTTCGATATTAATTCATTTCAATCAGCAGCATCAGTCGTAAAAGTAGGATAAAAAGTCAGAAAGTCAGGTTCTTCAACTTTACTAGCTGACAACTAGTGATGGGTATGGTTAGATTTAGATATTCACAAAAAGCGACATTTTGTCATTAGTCGTTGGTCATTTGTCCTTTGTACTAATAACTAATGATGTGTTAGCGCAGCGGCACGGAGTGCAATCCCACGCACGTAATGCAAGTCGTGGGATGAACTTAATGAATGTTTGAATAATTAATCTAAACCATAATCATGAGAATTACTGACACCAATATTGGTGAAAAATATCCAACAGAAGAAATGCTCCTCGAAGAAATACGTCAAGGTAATCATCAGGCATTCTGGGAGCTATGGCTCTGCAACCAAGAATATCTTTATAATTTTTGTTTAAAGTTGATGAATTACAATTTTGCAGATACTCAAGAAATTATGAGTTCATCAATGTTGAGGGCCTGGGAAAGAATGCCTGAACATGCTTTGAAGATAACCAATTTCAGAGCTTGGCTAACTCGTATAACTTATAACTTATGTATGGATATACATCGCCAGAAAACATACAATTTTAGTATCGATGAAAACCTGAAATCAATGAGGATAGAAAATGAGAGTCTTTTGTCTAGAACTATTGACTCTCCTGAGGCAACAATCATGCGCTGTGAACTGAGAATGGTGATTTATCGCCTCATTGAGAACCTACCTGGAAGTTTACGAACTCCTGTAGTTCTAAGATTTATCCAGGAAAAAAACTATCGAGAAATTGCTGAACTAGTTAATATTTCTGAGGATAATGTGCGTAAACGCATCCAACAGGGAAGAATTTTATTAAAACGGTCTATTCTGGAATACCTGGCAGGAGCAAAACATTTTTCACCACTGGTAAAAGTAGGAACTGAAGAGAGTGATTTTTTTTTTACTAGCTGGCACTTTGAACAATTAGTGAAGGTAAATACTGATTTGTCAAAAATCAGAGAACAGGACTTGGAAGCTCTCATTTATCGCCTATCTGTAACTCATCCAGAGATATTACCTTATAGGCAATTGATAATTGATAATTGATAATTGATAATTGATAATTGATAATTGATTAATTTAGTCTAAGAACTATTCCTTTCTACCTCCTTGGAGACTTACCAGGCGAAAGCCTTGTTGAAACAATTTTTGCTGACAACCACAATAGAACTGTAATATGCCCATAAGTATAACCACAAATGTAGTACGAGTGATACTTCCTTCTGGGAAAGAAACAAATTTTCAATTGGCGCTGACAAGCAAACCTACAAGACAACAGCAAAGACTGAAAAAATTAAGAAAGTATGTACAACAGCATCCCTCAGGTTGGAAGAAACGCTTAGAGTTAGCGGAACTGCTCTATGCAATTGGAGATTGGGACCAAGCTATTTCTGAATATCACCAAGTCTTAAATCAACAACCAAAATCAATTAAGGTTCGGTTACAACTAGGTAAAATTTACCAGTTGCTGGGATTAACCGCAGAAGCGATTCACATCTATGAAGAGGCACTACTTTGGTGTTCAGATCAGGCAATAAGTTACCATCTTACTGGATTAATTGATTGTTGTCGTGGTCAGTATGGTACTGCACTGAACTCTATTCAATCAGCAGCAACTTTGAATCCTGATAATTCAGCTCACTGGTTTTCCTTAGGGCAAACTTACCTGCTAATTGAAGCTCCAATAGAAGCACTACAAGCATTTGAGCAGATACTGAAAGTTAACCCTGAGGATGTGGTAGCTTTAAACTACAATCATGATGCTCTGCTGGCAATTGGCAATATTCAGGGAGCAGGGAAAAGTTTAAATAGAGCGTTTGATTTAGCTCCTGATAATATTGGTGTCCTAGAGCGAGTCATTACTCATCGCTTGAGGCGGAGGTTAGTTAAGCAGGGAGAAGGTCAACAAACTCGACAGCTACTCACAAAAGCTCTGAAACTGGCTCCTCATTCCCTCAATATTAAGTCTTTGCTGATTTACTACCATCTTTTTCGAGGAAATTCGGCTAAAGGAATTGCTGTGCTAGAGGAATTGCTCGAAGAGTACTTACATAATCCTCTGGCTTGGTATTACTATGCCCGATTTATGCTCCATACTGGTCAACTGTCAAAAGCAGTAACTGCAATTCTCAAAGCCTATCAAATGTATCGTCAGGATGGGGAAATTTACCGAGCAGTCTGCGAAATATTGTCTGCTGTAGGTCAACTAGAGCAGTTAAGATTAGTAGTAGCAGAAATGCTAGAATCTTTTCCCGAACGTTGGAGTATTTGGGCAACGGCGGGCCAAGTATTAGTGGAAAATTTCCCAGAAATTGAGCAGGGGATTGAGTTTTCTGGGAAAGGAATAGAACTACAACCTCAGTTAGCAGATGCTTGGTTTTACCATGGTAAAGTCTTGGCAATAGCGGGAAAACACCAGGAAGCGATCGAAGTATTAGAAGAAGGTTGGCAACGGTTACCGGCAAAAGAAACTTACTTACAATCAGTATCTCTGGCTGGATGGCTGGCTCAGAGTAGTCAGGTAATCGGTGATGAAGTTAAGTATCGGTACTGGTGGCAAGTTGCTGCTGCTCATGCTCAGCAACTAGTGGATTTTGACCCTGTACTTGCTGATTATTGGCAAAATCGAGCTTCAGCAGCGCTATCAGAACCCCGACTTGTTGAAGAAGTCGGGGTTTTTGGAGTACCCCACAGACGAGAGAAAAACCAACAAAACTTGAAAAATTCACAAAATCCCTGCTGAGATCGTTTTTTAGTTAGAGAACACTAAATAAACTACCAATGACCTTCTCCCAGAATACCGTTGACCAAGCTACCATTGCTAGACACCAAGTTCAGCAACAAATCGAAAATTCGCGACAGATTATCATTGCGGCTCGTCAACAAGTGGTTGATTTAGTCCAACAGCAAAAGACTCAACATGCGGAACAAGCAGCTGAGGCGACAGAAGATGCCAAAAAAGCTGTGATTGAACAAAAGACAACCACACAAACGCAATTGGCGGGATTAGTTACTAAACTTTTACAACAGACTGGAGCTAGTCAAGAAGAAATCATCAAGCAGGCGACGATGTCAGCACAAGCAGCTACTGCAATTTCTCAACAGGTGGCGCAATTATTTCAGGCAATAGCTCAACCTAATCTTGATCATCAGGAAATCGATAGTTCAGTGTCTTAGAAAGCGTTTGAAAAGTTGGAAAAGTATAATTTTTACATCTAATGTGAATTAAATTGCACATATCGTAGGGGCGGGTTTAGAGTCACCGTTAATGCATTTAGCGACAATCTTCATGCAAAACCCGCCCCAATGATAACCCATTGATTACTTGATGTGGCGATTGGTTGCGTTAACCTGGGGATAGCGTTGGGCGGGTTTTGATCGGAATATTCGGGTAGAATAGCCTAGATTGTCGCTCAACCCGCCCCTACGGCAATTGATATTGTATGTTTTGGGCATCTAATTCACATTATGCGTAATTTGTCATTCTGAGTTGAGCAAAGCGGAAGTGGGAACTATGCGTATTGCTATCTTACTTAACCACTGGCCTTTACTCTCGATTCTTGAACCTTTAATTGAGAAGGGTTGGTTGGTTGGTTTGGCTACAGAAGAAGGTAAAAATGAGTTAGTGACTGGGGTGAAACTGGTTAGCCAGCAATATTATATTCCCTATGTTGGCTTGACCAAAAACAACTTGATTACTAGCTTATCTCAATGGTTAGCGCAAACTAAACCTGATGTGGTCTTAGTTTCAACTCTTGCTTATAAGATTCCTGCTGACTTGCTGGAGATTCCTACCTACGGTTTCTTTAATTTCCACTACGGCTTATTGCCTAGTTATCGAGGTCCTGATACGATTTTTTGGCCGATTCGTAATCAGGAACCCTGGGGAGGATTTACTATCCATAAAATGGATGCTGACTGGGATACTGGTGCGATCGCTCACTTGCAACCTGTACCTATTGAAAGGGAAGATACCCATGGTTTATATCTGAATAAGTTAGCTCAAATGCTTCCCCAGGCTGCTATTGAGTTAATCGACAAGTTATCGGTACAGGGGAAAGATTTACCTCTGGTTGCTCAGGAACCAAATATGGGTCACTATTGGCATCGTCCTAGTTTTGAGGATTTGTGTATTCGTTGGTGTGAACAGTCAGCTAGGGAAATTCAGGCATTAGTGCGAGCAAGCAATCCTAAGTATGGAGGAGCTATAGCTTTTCTGAGAGGAGTGCCTTTACAGGTTCTTCAAGTCAGTTTGGTGGAGCCACCAACTCACCATTCCCTACAACCTGGTGAAATTGTTGTGACAAGTTCTGAGGAAAGTATCGTGGTTTGTTCTCAAGATGGTAGTCTTCTCCGTTTAGATGCAGTACAAACTCCGGAGGGGCTGTTTACTGGGGATAAGCTACCGACAATTTTCGGTGTTCAAACTGGGGAAGTTTTGTCTATCCCTGAGCGTTTTCAAGAGACTTTGCAGAAGCAAACTTCAGAAGTCTAAGTTGATGCTTGCTCCAGCAAGTAGGAGAAACTTTATTTGGGAGCATCCCATTTTGGCGAGTTGGCTCTTTTAAGGGGGCTAAAACCCTTACTATGTCGTTTTTTCGGTAATGTTTTTTCCAAAATGGGATGCTCCCCTTTATTTAAATTCCCGTTAACTAGAAGGAAAATTCTTGAGAACCTTTGCTGCCGCCAGGCCCACTTTGGTAAAATTATTGGTAGCAGTACCAATATTTGCCTGAGCCTTCTCCAGAACTGATGTATAAAGTGGTACATTCTTTGTGGGATCTTCTGCCATCTTTTCTAAGCAAACGGCTGATACTGCACCCGAAACCATCAGGTTAGCACGTAAGTAATCAGTAGCATCCTGCACAGTAATCGCCATGGAGTTTGCCACTGATTGATAAGCTTTACCTGCTCCTTGAGTTTTAACTACTTGGGGATTTATTACTTGGGAGTTAATTTGACTTAAATTATTCATACCCGTAATTAATCTGAACCAGAAGGAAAATCCTTAAGAACGTTACCCGCTTGGACACCAATTTTTTCAAATGAATCAGCAGTACGATTCATATTGGCTTGTGCTTTAGCGATAATTTTGCTGTACAAATCAGCCTTCTCCGGCTCAGCAACCATACGCTCTGTTGCCACAGCAACAGCCGTACTAGTCAGTGTGCTAATATTACGCAAATGATCAGTAACATCCTGGATTGCGATCGCCATAGATTGTGCCACTGCTTGATAAGCTTTACCTGCTCCCTCGGTCTTAACGACGCTGGGTTTTAGTACTTCTTTGTTAAGTTCTTCAATAGCTTCGCTTAGATTACTCATAAAATGCTAAGATTTCCTTTTGTATATTGTGTGTTAGTGAGCTGTAGACTAATAAATTAAGCTTATTTCAACTTAATAGTG
The DNA here is from genome assembly GCA_010692635.1 of Symploca sp. SIO2C1. Classification (GTDB taxonomy): domain Bacteria; phylum Cyanobacteriota; class Cyanobacteriia; order Cyanobacteriales; family Coleofasciculaceae; genus Caldora. The sequence continues at coordinate 5,719 of JAAHGL010000053.1, forward strand.
GGACCTGGGAGAAGAATACTACGACTTTGAAGGTTTGTTATGTTCAGGCACAGAGTCATTTAAATCTGAATCAATCGTCTCAGCTCTCTCAGCAGCTGTCTTTGCCTGTGCCGCTGCTTCCTGTGCCACTTTTGCTTGCTCCTCCACTTGCTCAGCATAGTGCTTTGTGGTATCTAGATCAGAAGCATTGACTGCTTCTTCAGCTTTATTTGCCAACGCATAAGCTCTAGCTGTAGCATCAGATGCAATTTTTGCTGATTTAGCTGTTGTTCTTGAAAGTGAGAATAGCTCTCTAAGTTTTTTCTGAACCTGAGGTTGGCTGTAATCAGAACTTTCCAGGGTGCTTTCTCCTGTACTTGCAGTATTAGCATCATGTTCTCCTGCTTCTGATGCCGCCTGTGCTGTTAATCTTAGAGCTGACTCAATTTGTAGGCTGATCCGTCGGAGCTGTTTTTGAAGATCTTGATCATGATCCTCATCCTTGTTTCCAGCAGTTGTTGGGAGCTGTCCGTGCTCAGATCCATTACCATTACCACCATTGCCACCATTGCCATTGCCACCATTGCCATTGCCACCATTACCATTGCCACCATTATTCTGTGAATTAGTAGATGTTGTAGGTAGAGAGACGGGTGGATTTGCTTCAGGAGTGGAAGCTGTCAAAATTTGCTTACAGGCAGATGCTACTATTGCTGCATTAATTTGTTGCATGCCACCTTGGTTAGACACAGAATTCTGCATCAACAAGCTGATGGAATGAGCCATGGATTGATATACCATGCTCATTGATTGGGAAGGTGCACCTCCCACTACATTCACGCCAGTCTGGGTAACGGCATCGGTAACCTGTTTATTAACTGTGTCTGTCATAATCTGCTTCTTCTAATTCAACGCTATACAAATTTTGCAACACGAACTTTTGCGAACACACTCTTGTTCACTTTTACTACTACGAGTAGGCTGCTTAATTTCTGTATCGGTTAGCCAGAATTACCCTAAATCATTCCTTTAAAGATATGATCCGATGACAAACAGTGGAAATAATTGCTGCATTCAGCTGTTGCATCCCATTCTGTGCCAACACAGCATTCTGCATCGACAGACTCAGAGAATGTGCCATAGCTTGGTAAACCATACTCATAGATTGAGCCGGTGCTTCACCCAGTACCTTGACATTAGTCTGAGTAATAGCATCAGTAATTTGGCTATTAACCTTATCAGTCATGATACGTTCCTTTATTGGTGAGTCGTCCTCATTCTGAAAGTCGCTCCCAACTTTCAGTCTCTAAAGAAACTATTTTAAGTTATTGAAGATGGTTAAGAGTTCTTCAATAGCTTTTAAATTGTTGGATGTTGGTTGCTTAGCCATAGGCAGGAGCATGTTTGCTATATCCTTGATGATCATTGTTTGCTGAGTTTGGGTAACTCGCTGTTGATAATCAACAGTATTTTGTACTGACTGGGAGGTTAGCTGAGAGATTATTTGGTAAAGGTTGCTCTCTGCTAGAGAGGGGTTCTCTCCTACAACTGCTACGCTTCCTTGAGCAACAGCATCCGAATTTGAGCTAATAGCATCCGAATTTGATGTGGTAGTATCTTGAACTGTTGTTGGAGCAGTTGTTTCCTTTTCATCTGGTTTTAGCACCTCTACCTCTTTTGGTGGCGATTCAGGCAATTCGGGAGTTTCTCCTATCATTGTCGATTCCTTTGAGATCATCACTAGCAATTGATTAGGATATGGTTTGTTGTGATCTGGTGAATAAGGTCAGACTACAGTCCCTGACAGAATAGTAGATCATTGGTAAAAAGTTAAATTATGATTGCGTGAGAGTGAATCACGCAATCATTTTAGGTAAGAATGGAACTAAATTAGGCTAAACAAGAAACTGAAACTCATGATAATTCCTAGCTTAGGATCGGAAACTTCTCCTTGAGGTCAGTACCATTCATTTCAGAAACGAGTATGACTAATTATTTATTATTTATCCTACTTACCGGCAGCCTGGGTAGCAGCTTTTAGAGCGACAATAGCATCTCCAAGATCAGCCCTGGTTCCCTTGTCAGCTGCTGAACCAATAATTGCGGTATCAACAGAGTAAAGTAAGCTAACACCTTGGGTTGTTGTTGCCTGGTGAATGATGTTAGACTGCTGTTGAGCCATAACTGCATTCTGAGCAGACAAACTCAGGGATTGAGAGATGGTTTGGTAGAGGTTACTCAACGACATCGCTGGGGAGTCACCCAAAACTTTGACGTTTGCTTGAGTAACCGCATCAGTAATGAGTGGACTTACTCCTTTTCCTGCTGTCTCTGACATAATTTTCTCCTAATCAAGGAAGATTGTGTTCAATAGGACAAACGAAGCTAGTTAAAAGATGACTGGGCATAGATCAGTTCTTTGATACTTAACCGACTTATGTAAGTCATCCTCTTTGCTGCTTTATTTACCTGTCTGAATAAATAACGAACGAAGCAAGGTATTTGTGAATTTTTCGACTTAATCAAAATTTTTATTTGTCATTTGTCATTTGTCCTTGGTGGGAAGGCTCTGAAGGGGTGACAAGCGACTTAAAAACTTGAAAAGTCCAGCATCAGTTCCCCAACTCTTGAGAACGTCGGTAAGCGGCTTGCACTGCTTCAATTAAAGCTGAACGGAAGGCAGCCTTTTCTAAGTGAGCGACTCCTGCAATAGTAGTACCACCAGGACTAGTAACACGATCTTTGAGTTGGGCTGGGTGTAATTCTGATTGCTGCAATAGCTGGGCTGTCCCTAACACTGTACCAAGAGCCAGTTTAGATGCGATCGCTCTTGGTAGTCCTGCTGCTACACCTCCATCGGCAAGAGCTTCAATCATAACAGCTACATAGGCTGGTCCGGAGCCTGATAAACCAGTTACCGCATCCATTAAGTGCTCCGGTACTTCTACTACCTCGCCCACTGCTCCAAAGATCTTCTTTGCCAATTCCATATGGTTGGGTTGGGCAGTTTTACCTGGTGCAATTGCTGTAATTCCTGCTCCTACTGTTGCGGGAGTATTGGGCATTGCTCTAATTACTGGCTGATGCTTAAAAGCTGCTTCCAATTTCTCCAAAGGGACACCTGCTAAGATCGACACTACCACTGGCAGGTTTCCTCGTTCAACGTTACTTTCACCAACCTGTGCCAACTCTGCTGCTACAATTTCCAAAACCTGAGGTTTAATCGCCAATAACAATACCTCCGATGCTGCCGCAGCTGCCCGGTTATCCGATGTGACTTTGACACCGTATTTTTCTGCCAAAAACTCTCGTCTTGTTACTTGGGGCTCACTAATTAAGACAGTATCAGGGTGATAAAGCTTGCGAGCAATCAGGCGGGATAATAGAGCTTCTCCCATTACTCCACCACCAATTAGGCTCAACTTGCTAGTCAGCTTACTACTCCTTATCTTTGCAGGGGATTGGATTGTGATAAACTCCTACACTTATCTCTTGGTAAGTGGTGGATCCCCCTCCCGTCCCCCTTAATAAGGGGGAAGCCAGAGGATGCTTTGCTCTTGGTTCGATGGGGAAGCCAGAGGATGCTTCGCTTTTTATTCCACGGGGGACTTTGAGTCCGGGCTCCCCCTCCAATTGGGGGCTGGGGGGCTTCAATAACCTTTGTATTGTTGCAAATATTTCCAATTGTTAATTTCGCCACCAGCATCCGCTTCGCGCTTCATACCCTACAGCAGGTACATTCTTTCCCAGAAACCGCCTACTGAGCTATCCGCTCTTGTTCAGATGCCCAAGCGGGAGTAGGAACTGATATCGGCTCGTTCCTCTGGGGTGAAGGTACTTCGTGAATAACACCAGACTGAGTGCTTACCTGAACACAGCTAGGTGTAAATAAGAAGATACTTTCTCCGATTCTCTCCTGATGACCATCAATCGCGTAAGTACCGCCTGCAACAAAGTCTACAGCTCTTTGTGCTTGGTCTGGATCCATAATTGTCAGGTTTAAAACCACTGACTTACGCTCTCGTAGTGCCTGAATTACCTGGGGCATTTCTTCAAAAGAACGGGGCTCAATCACAGCTACTTCGGAAATGCCATTAACAGCTCCAGGCATACCAATTACATTATTCATAGAAGTCCCTCCTATCCCTACTTCTGAGCCTATGTTTGACCGTTCTCTGGTACGACGCCGCATGGGGCGCTCTTCTTCCATAGGCGCTTGGATTGGCTGCTCTTGCTGGTAAAGATTTTGGTAGGCGTCTGGCTCCATCTCGTCGTACTCATATTCGTAGTCTGCTTGCTCATTGAGACCAACAAAATCTCGTAGCTTGTTAAAAATGTTGCTCATAGTTAGTTAACTCTCCATCACAACTTCATTTTGACCTTAAACACCCAACTATTGGTAGTCTGCGATACATTACCCTCAAACAAGGGTTTTTTAGGAAGCAGACAACAATAATGGCAACTGGTTCACTTACCAATCATCTTACCTAAGACTAATCAATCCTCGATCTTTCAAAATCAAGCCAGAATTATACATCAGCATAGTTACGTTGAATATATTACCGCTACATAAGACTATAGTGCAGGTGTCTCAATTAAGATTTAGCTGTGTGCTCTCATTGAAAAGTTTGGCGATGGATACTCTGAAGCTGATCCAATTCAATAGATGTCCCAGTGCGACGAAGTACTCGAAGACGATTTTCGACTAACATACGAGCATCCGAACGAGTGATCGGTTCAAAATTAAGACCAGTATTAGTCGTTGTCACCTTAAAAAATAGGCGCTGGGCATAGAGGGTGGTGAACAACTCCTGGCGCTCTTCAATCATGCAAACTCGAAAAAGCAGACCAAATGTTGGGTGATTTAGGTAAGTTTCTGTGTTCATCAAAATCTATGCTGGAGATACCAATCTCTAGGGGATTGGGAGAAGTCATATGGTCAAACACCGAGTGCAGATCTTGCTTTTTCAGCTGTACCGATCTATAGATAATAGCTTAATTCGGTCTTTACTGAGACTTTGGTTTGACATTGAACATCTTCTAGCAATCGGCTGTTTTAAGCAATTGATCGGGGTTAGTGGGTTATTGATGGCCTAAATGTCAGTGAAAATACTAATTAGGTTTTACCCAAATTCGACACCCTGAAGTGTCACACTAGGGATTTTAGGCAACAGGCAATTAAAAATTTGTCTCAATTACTGTAGCTGATGTGTAAAAAATTACCCTACATCAGAGATTGGTTTAGCTAGTTTGTGGTCAAGAGTAGTATGACTGGAGTTGCTAAGCTAATTGTTGTTGAATTTCCTCAGAGATAATCAGAGCTGATCAATCAGCAGCCTTGGGGTGAGTAGTTTAATTTAGGATAAAGACAAAATTTAATGAGTTCAATTCAGGCTTTAAGAGGAACAAGAGATATTCTGCCGCAAGAAGTAGGTTACTGGCAGAAGCTGGAAGAGGTGGCACGACAGATTCTCAACAGAGCTGCTTATCAGGAAATTCGTCCCCCAATTTTTGAGCGGACAGAGTTGTTTGAGAGGGGTATTGGTGAAGCTACAGATATTGTAGGAAAGGAAATGTATACTTTTAATGATCGGGCGACCCCACCCCGTTCAGTAACTCTGCGTCCAGAAGGAACAGCTGGAGTGGTAAGAGCATATATCCAAAACAGTCTCTATGCCGCTGGTGGAGTGCAACGCCTCTGGTATACAGGACCAATGTTTCGCTATGAAAATCCCCAAGCTGGACGTCAGCGGCAATTTCACCAATTAGGGGTGGAGGTTATTGGTAGTGCCTCAGCCCGGGCAGATGTTGAGGTAATTGCGATCGCTACTGATATTCTCCAAACTTTGGGTTTACAGAATCTGCGTTTGGATCTTAACTCTGTAGGTAATCCAGAAGACAGGCGCCAATATCGGGAAGCGTTGGTAACCTATTTTACAGATTACCAGGATCAGCTAGACAAAGACTCTCAGGATCGTCTTACCCGCAATCCTATGAGAATTTTGGATAGTAAAGACAAACGGACTCAGGAAATTGCCCAGAATGCTCCTAGTATTTTGGACTACCTTGGTTCCGATTCTCAGCGCCACTTTGAACAGGTACAGCAATTATTGGGAGATTTAGGCATTACTTACCAAATTAACCCTCGCTTGGTGCGCGGTTTGGACTACTATACTCACACCGCCTTTGAAATCATCTCCGATGATTTGGGAGCCCAAGCAACTGTTTGTGGTGGTGGTCGCTATGATGGGTTAGTGGCCCAATTGGGTAGTAATCCAACTTCTGCTGTTGGTTGGGCAATGGGCTTGGAACGCTTGATTATACTGTTGCAACAGTTAGCTGAACCACCACAGCAAGTACTAGATTTTTATGTGGTATCCCGAGGTGCAGCAGCGGAAGCTCAAGGGCTACAATTAGCTCAGAAACTGCGTCAGGCTGGGTTTGCGGTGGAACTAGACTTGAGTGGTAGTGCCTTTGGTAAGCAGTTTAAACGAGCTGACCGCAGTGGGGCAATTGGCTGCTTGGTGTTAGGAGAAGCTGAAGCTGAAGCTAAAACAGTAAATATCAAGTGGCTCAAGTCGGGAGAACAATTAGCGATCGCCCAAGCTGATTTATTGGATAAGGTGGATGATCTGCGGCGCCAAATTGCCGATAGGCTTGTACTATAGCGTTTTTCATTTGGATAAGAATACAGCAATTTTTTCAAAGTACTTGACAAATGGTACACTACCTTAACTTGTTACCAATGCCATTACCTAACACCTACCACCTAATACCTAACACCTAATGATCCCTTCTCTATTCGGTCTTCGTTGATGCACAATTGAACATATTCAACAATTGATAATGAACAATGGATAATGGATAATTACCTCTCTCTAAAAGAAGAGGATTGACAATCAGGGAAATATTTTCCTTTTTATTTTCTTCATCAATGAAGAGGTCTTAGACCAAATTAACCAATTATCAATTATCCATTATCCATTATCCATTGATAAGAGCCCTCAGCACAACGCACTACCCGTAACCGTTAGATATAACCATCGCTAACAACTATGGAATATTGGGAATTTTTAATACAAAAAGAAGGCGATCGCACTTGGAAGCCTGTTAAGTCGCCAAAGATTGAAATCGAACCGGGTCGTTATCGGGTGGTGGCTCACTCTAACCTTAAAAATGCTGAGGTAGAAATTTCGGTAATTCACCAAAGCGTTGAGGAAGTACCTCCAAGACGAAGATATCAGAAGCGATCGCGCCGCACTAGTCCAGAAGGGTTAATGGTGGTGATTCCCTTCACTCAACTCAAATCTGGTATTTGGGAGCTACGGTGCTGTGGCGATATTATGTCGGAATTTCTGGGGGACTCCTGGCAGGAATCGATTCAACTGCAAGTTGTAAATGCTTCTGAAACAGTTCTCCCCCAGACTCAACCAAAATCATCATTAGTGGATTCTATTCTCAAGGGTGTTCCAGCAGATTTGAGGGAAAATACTCCTATTGGTTCTGGATTAGAACCGATGGTAGCAACAACTCAAGCAAAAACTGAAGATACTTCTGAGATACCCCTAGTAGCTACTTCAGAGTCACAGCCAGTAGTTGTTTCCAAGAAACAAGGGAGCAGGGAGCAGGGAGCAGGGAACAGGGAACAGGGAACAGGGAGCAAGGAGCAGAGCCCACCCCGAAACCAACCCACCCCTAACCCCTCCCAAGAGGGGAATAGGAGTCGAGCAGCGAGTGTTTCTTCTATTCCTAGCGAGCGGTGTGCTGCCAGTGAGGCGACTTCTGAGAAACCCTTACCAGAAACAGCAGCTGTTCAGAAGCCAGAAAGTTCCGTGAAGAACCAGGCAGAATTGACTTCACCAGTTTCCCAAGAAGTATTCCAACAGGAAAATAATGGAACTACCGAAAATGGGCAAGATGCCCAGACTACCACTTTACAACAATGGGATTTCCCCATTGCCAATCCTATCTTGGAGCAATCTCTACAGACTCTTGAACAAATCATGGAGCAAGTGCTTGAACCAGTCTTGGATGAGTTTGAGCAATCTGAGTCTATAGAACAGCAGCCGTTAGCTGAGCCAACGCAGATACCAGCAACAGCGGCAGATGAAGTCTCAAAGACAATTGCTAATCGGCTGGGGTTAATAATCACTCTTGATGAAGAGGCATTAGTAGCACAGCGGGAAGAATCTTTAGCCGTTGTTGGACAACTGGATGTCTTAAACCCTCATCAGCTTGAGGATAGGGAGAATCAGAGAGCTTGGGAGGAAATTTTCCCAGGTATACTATGCTACGAACTACGGAATCCTCAAACCTCAAAAGTACTGGTCAAAATTCAACATCCCTTATCAGAACAAGCACCACCTTTGACTTTTAGCCAGGAGTTGGAGCTTCCTTCAAATTGTAATACTCGTCTACTGGTAGGAAAAGTTACCTTTTACGGTTCAAACTCCCAAGCTTTGGTAAGTCAGTCTTTTACTGTTACCGCAGATTTAGATGATGTACTAGGCTCGATTTTGCTGGGAGGCAAGACAATGCCTGTGGAGACAATGATGGCAGTAGCTAACCATTTGACTACCTCCCAAGAGCATCAGCAACAATCAACTGTATCAGCCTCAGTACCATTGAATGAAGCTTTGCTCGATTTAGTAGATGCTCCCCCAACTATTCAACCTCGCACCTGGGAGCGCTCATCCAGCAATCCTTTACCTCCGCAAATTCATCAAAGGGATTCATCCCAAAAATCTTCAAAATCTCTTGATTTACCTAACTTTCCTAAATTGAGCTCCGTATGCAATGGAGAATCGGATACTTCTGAGGTAATATCCAGTCAGCTTTCACCCAGTATTCTGGCATCCCTACCACTGACATTATCAACTGTGGTGAGCCAACCTGAAGAAGTTGAGCTCAAGCAGGAAGATTCTGAGTATCAAAACTCTGGCAACGAACAGTTGCAACCAGAAGTACCAGTTAACCTTGTTGATAACCTTTCCCTTAATCAACAGCCAGAGGATCAGGAGGAAGAAACTGCGGATTTAGAACAGTCCCTAGAAGGGATTCAGTCCCCAGATACTACGGTACAGGAAGACAGTGTAACCGTAGGAGATACTTCAGCTAATGTTTTGGAAGCAAGGGAATTATCAGAATTTTCCAGCAACTCCGATAGTGTTACTAGTAGCGATGTCAGGATATCTCCTGAAACTGTTACTGAAGTGGGAGAAGTTCCCAAAGCTTCTGTAGCTGATACTCAGCTTAGGGATTCCGACTCCATAGGGGAAGCAGATTCTGCGGAACTGGAGATGCCATCAGCCGAAGAGCAAACTCCTCAGGCGAGTGCCGATGAAACTAATCACATCGAAAATGACTTCCAAGCCTTAAACTTACAAGACCGTTTTTGGTCGCGACTAAATTCTCTAGTAACTGATGCTGATTCGTCAACATCCCTAGAATCAGATTTATCTGCTGTTAGTAAGACAACAGAGATAGAAAAACTCCGACACAAACTCAACTCTAATGGGGTTAACCTTCAGCAGGCTGGAGTTCAAGAACAGTTACTTACACAAGAGCAACTAGAATTTACAGAACAGCTGCCTCCTGAGACAGTTATGGCTGATTTTGATGAATCTCTGTGGGAAGGTACTGAAGATTTCGGTGGTGAAGTTGATACAGCCAACTCATCTTTTGTTCGCCTTGCCAATACCAACTGGGTTAATCAAGAAATTGTCGTAGAAGAAGAGCTAGTAGCATCACCACCAAAAACCTTCAATGGTGATGCTTCTGGAATAGTTAACCAGGAACAGCTGAAGAACCAATCAGCACCAGAGATTAATTACCCTGCCGCATCAGATGTATCTATACCAGCACCGAAACTCTTTATTTCCACCAGTGAACTTGGTGCAGGAGAACCAGTAACTGTCCGCATTAAATTACCCCCTCACCCATCTCGTCTTTATGTCAAGCTGTGGATTAAAGACCGACAAAGTCGCTCTATACTAGATGGCCCTCGTTCTTTTGTGGATTTTTTACCCAATGCCTCAGGAGAGCTAGAAGAACTAACCCAGTTGATTGTCCCTTTTGGTACTGTAGAAATTCGGTTTGAAGCGATCGCAATTGATATGTACAGCCAGCGAGAGAGCCACAAGGTAGCAGTTGACTGTAAGGTAGTTTCTCCTGACTTACCCAGCATTTCTCTAGAGGAGTTTGAAACTTGAAGCTGTTATGAATCAACAGTAGGAGCGCACCGATGTGCATTGGTGTCAACTTTGAAAAAAAGTACGAATTTAGCCTATCCTGCACTGCCTACATCACCTCGCGTACCCGTATAGTAATCAGGCAAACTGTAGGGTGGGGGTGAAGAAGTTGTGCGTGGGATTTCAATTCTCCGCGTCCCCGCATCCCCACCAGATACTTCAGTTCACTACAGTTGGAGATGAGAAATATATTGGTTGTGATCATCTTTATTTTTGGCTATTATTATTTAATAATGGGATAGGTGTACATCTGTAAAGTATGAACTGCTACAGCTGACCTCAGAATATCTATTTATGGCTCTAATAATGCAGTTGATTTATGCCAGCTAAAGATTTATTTCACAATACAGTTAGGACAGCTCTTGAAAAAGATGGATGGATAATTACTAACGAAAATTTATTCATTAAAATTGATAAGATTGAATTTTATATAGACTTAGCAGCAGAAAGAGTCTTGGCTGCCGAGAAAGCTGGTCAAAAGATAGCTGTAGAGGTAAAGTCTTTCATAGGAGTATCTGTATTAACTGAGTTCCACACAGCCCTTGGTCAATTTCTCAATTATCGCTCTGCCCTAAGAAAGCAGCAACCGGAGCGGATGTTATATTTAGCAGTATCTTTTGATATTTATGATGATTTTTTTACAAGTAGTTTTATTCAAGAGGTTATAGCAGAGCACAAACTAAGACTATTAATTTTTGACCCCAATATAGAGAAGATTGTTTTATGGAAAAGCTAAACTACCCTGAACTAGTGCAAACAATTCTGAAAAATCATCTGGGTAATCATTTAAATAGTAATACAGAGGTTCATCTTATATTCGATACAGATCGCGATCGCTATCAAGTATTGCATATCGGCTGGGAAGGTTTGAGCAGAGTATTTGGTTGCATCGTTTATGTGGAAATTAAAGATGATAAAATCTGGCTCCAACGGGATGGAACAGAAATTGGAGTTGCTAGCGAATTAGTTGCAGCTGGCGTACCTAAGCAAGATATCGTTTTAGCATTTCACGCTCCCTATAAACGGAAATTTACTGAATTTGCTGTTGGTTAGATTTCTTTACTAGATTAAAGGTTCCTAATTGAGTTTGTCGATGTGATCTAACCACACTAGTTACAAATTTAAATCAATTTTCTCTCTAACTAACCGAATACCTTCCCACGCTGGTATCCTTCCTGCTTGTCGCTCATCTAGTAATACTAAGTAAACATAAAGCGGGTAAATTTCATCTATCCTTGCTTGATACTCGCGGCTGATAGCTTCACTCTTTTGAGAGCTTAAATGAATTTCCTTTAGCACCTCTCTATTTTGGGATACAGTTTTGTAGGTTACAAACAATACCTGATAAATAACAATAAAAAACAATAGAGGGAAGTACAAAATTAGGAAATCACTAGCTTTGTCTACTTCAATTCTGTTGTAGAGGTCTTGGTTAAGGTCGCGGTTGAGGAAGTGGTTGAGGTCACGGTTGAGGTCGCCGTAGGCGAAGCGATTGAGGTCACGGTTGAGGTTGCGGTTAAGGACATGGTTGAGGAACCCGTTGAGGTTTAGGTAGAGGACGTGGTTGAGGTCGCGGTTGCGGTTTAGGAAACGATTGAGTTTACCGTAGAGGTCGCTGTAGAGGTAGAGGAACCGGTTGAGTTTGCCATAGAGGTTGCTGTAGAGGTCTTGGTTGAGGTTGAGGTTGAGAAAGCGGTTGAGTTTGCCATAGAGGTGGTGGTTAAGAATAACAATCTCAGCTAAATTGCTATACCAGTCTTGCAACTGAGTTGCTTTTATTCCAGCAATCACTTGCTCTCCCCGATCATTGCACCAGCAGCCAATCTGTTGTTCTGTAGCAGGATTCTCCTCAGCCTCAACTAAAGTCGGCAGTCTGTACCTGAATCCTAGGGCAGAGTGCTGCTGAGTTAACCATTCACAAAACTCTTCTGCATCACTGGCTCGTACTCCACTGATAGGCTTTTGGGCATCTCCAGGGGAAAACCTGTAATCTATCCAATGATCCGGCTGGCGATTTTTACCTGCTTGGCGCATCTCATCAATAAAAAGCTGATATTCCGCGCAGGTGATGTAGTTCAGGTCAATTTCGACATTTTCATCAATTCGTACTAGATTTTTTAGTCGCCGGGATAGCAGTACGTTCGCTGCTAACTGGAATCTTTCTGTCATCGGCTTTCCAAATCTGCCTCCAACCTCGCTTCTAGCTGCTGCTTAACCTCTGGGTAAACACTCAATCCCTCCTCTAGGCAATCATAGGCTAGTGCCATAGCCTCCACTGATGGAGAGGGTAAAGCTAAGACTGCACGAATTAGCTTGCTAACATTAGTCTGAGCAGCATAGAGACGGATAGCTTCAGTCCACCAGGAATTATTAATATTCGCGATTAAGAGCTCTTCATTATTTGTTTCCTTGAGCTCAACAGCGGCTAAATATTCTTGAAAACTCAGATGAGCAAATTCATAAACTCCTAACTCTTTTTCCACTAACAAGCCACTGACATCCTTAACTTGCTCGAGGAACTCCTGGGAATTCGCTGCACTACCAGCCACCTCCGCCAACTTGTCTTGAATCAGAGAGACTCCTTCAGGTAGGGTAAATTCACGAGTATTGTTCTGCATAAGCGCTAGTGCCAGGACTTGCAACACAGATTGCTTTTGGGTTGCGGTTAGAAGCTCCTCAATCTTCTTCGCCCTCAGTCGCCTTTCTAGTAACACCTCGCAAATTTCCTTATAAAGCTCAACCCGTTTTCCCGGTAGAGCACTACCCCGACGGTGAACAGTAGCAATCATCGTAAGTAGCAAAGGGTTAACCGCCATTGCTGCTAGGGGTGAGCTCTTTCTCACCCTCTCAATCAAGTCATCAGCTTGTTGTTTGGCTTCTTCCTCCACGCCCAAATCTTCTTCACCAGCCCGACTCATCACTTCAGTTTGCAAGTACCAGCTGTGAATAAACTGTTTCACTTGCTTGAGGTTGAACGGTTGCACTTCTAAGACAGTTACCCCTTGTTGTAACCGAGCACTCTGATAACCAAAAGGTCGAGAAGTTAGGATAAAAGGAGTATCTGGATATACTTCCATCTGCTTATCAACCCAACGGCTAACCTGTTGGCGCTCGGTTTTATCCGCAACCTCATCCAACCCATCCAGCATTACCAAACATTCGTTTTGGCGTAATTTCTCGGCAAACCAGTCAGGAGGTGGATTAAGAGGCTGAAGTTTGCGTTGCCGCTTCACCTGTTCGGTAATCAACTCTGCTAAAGGTGGTTTCTTTTGGGCAATCACCTGACGTACATCTCGGAGATACAACAACACCGGAATCAATTTTGGTGCTTGAGGATGTAGTCTTCCCTCTTGCTTAGTGGCATAAGTGAGAGTTAAATGTCTTAGGAGCGTAGTTTTACCAGAACCTGGCGCACCCAACACTGCCATGCGTCGAAATGCCGGATTTTTACCGATCGCTGCTAAAAAATCCCAGATTGGCTTCTCCTTTGGGTTCTCTACTTTACCGCTCACCTGTGGAATAATGTTGGGGTCTACCTGAACTGCTTCCTTGGAAACAATCTTGAGTGGCACAAACACTTTTTGCAGTTTCAGAATACGGTCTTTATCCAATCCCTGTGTCTGATAGTCTCGACAGGTATAAACTAAGCTTCGGTAATATTCGGGCTTAAATTCTGAGGTTAATTCCCACAGCAGAAATTCAACTTTGCTAATGATACGGGCTACAATGGCATCCATTCGCTGATCCACCAATGGATCTAGTCTTGTCTGACTCTGTTGTCTGAGTTTGTTGATCAAGCGGATAATAATTGGTAAAAGCAGAGCGAATATTGTTAAAACTAGAAAACCAATTGCTGTTATCCATTGACCCTTCAGTAAAAAATGGATCGCTAGAACCAAAATAAAGCCAACAACAGCAATCTGTAGCCAATCTTTAAACCGATGCCAATTTCTAGGCTCCGTAGATTCTTCACTTGCTTTAGTAGTACTCGATTCCATGACAGCAGAGACCCCGATTAAAACCAACGTCACTACTAAAAGCAAGGGATCGTCAAATTTACTTACAAATGGGGAATTTGCCAATTTACTAATCAGCAAAGCCAATATACTGCCTACCGATAAAGGTAGGAAAGATTTCCAGAAGTTAGCAACTTTGGACATGAGGAGATCAGACAACAGCCTATTGCCTCCCAGTTTAAGCGATCGCTTTTGGAAATTGGGAATTGGGAATTGGGAGGTTAAAAATTGATAATGGACGAGATCTTAAACCAAATTTATCAATTATCAATTATCAATTATCAATTATCAATTGATAAAGGTGAATTAGTCACACATGAGATAAGGTGTAAATATAGCGAAGTTGTGAGGAAGAGTCATCTAGTTTTATAGAATTTAGTCGTACTCTCTCTCTCCCTCACCTCTAGGGAAGAATTTGTCATAAATGGAGGTAGCCCATGCAGATAAGTGAATGGTCAATTGTACAAATATCCGCCTATCCTAAATGGATTGTGGGTGTGAGCCATACCAAAACTCAGGGCTACCAGTGTTGGGTGATTAATCCTAACTTAGATGTTCTAAGTGATGGAGAAATTTACGGCACTAGTAGTGCTGCAATGGCAGCGGGTCGTAGTTTTGTAGAAAGAAGTAGATAGGGCTTGCTGAATAAAAATATCAGCCATACCAGGTATAGCCTTACTCATTACTCTTGTTGAAAAAAGCTCACCCCAGCTTAGCCACCTGCTGCAAAGGTAACCATAATTATTACTGAGAGTAATAGACCAGGACTCAGTAGCACTACTAACATTAACAATTCATGGGGGGTCATAACCTTAGATCTCCTACCTAAACTACTCAAATCTTAAGCTAACTTGGGTGTGGCAGTAACTGTGTGAAAATGAACAATTTATTCCAAATTACCAGTCGCTTATTGCTGTGATAACCGTTTAACAGCTTGTCCTCCTAAGAGTCGATGAGCATCTTCGAGTAAGTCAGGAATTTTCTTGGCGTGGGGACTCTGCTGTAGACATTGTTCTAGCTCTAATTCTCTCACCCGTTCCGCTGGAGCGCCAGGAAACCAATGCCCAGCGTTGGATAGTAGGTTGTAGCGCATCTTCGCATAGTCAACTAGATCGTAAGCGATCGCGAGGTTCCTCAACCACAAAATCACCGGAATATTGATTCCTCCAGGGGTTTGTTCGGGGGTAGGTAAACCCAAATGCCAGCTATCTACCCAGTCTTTTCCCAGTCGTGCGATCGCGGCTTGTTCTAAACGTTCTAGAATTGGTGGTAAGATTTCATCTGCTTGCTCCAATAGTTCCACTGCTTTGAGGTGTTCATCAAAATCTGACGGTCGTGATGCACCTAAACTTAAGGTATGTACGGGAGGATGGGAAAGGCAAAACAAATCATTAAACACCATTGGACTAAGGGGAGCACAGAGTTCAACCAATCTTGGTGGTGGTTTGTAGAGCATTCCCCCTTTATCTGAAGGACTAATGATAAACACCCCTATATCGTGGCGCTGAGCAGCTTCAATAGCAGGCCAGTTCAATTGATTGATGTAGTACCAGTGCAAGTTAACGTAGTCAAACCGGTTCGTTTCAATTGCTTTAACAATTACATCTGTAGGACCATGAGTTGAAAAGCCAATGAAACGGACTTTTCCCTCCGCTTGCAGCTGCTGTGCCACATCCAAACAACCACCAGGACGGGTACTATAGTCCAATAACTCATAAGTATTGATACCATGCAACGAGAATAAATCTACATAGTCTAGTTTCAAGAAAGCCAAGGATTGCTGAAACTTACGCCGAAATTCTTGAGAGTCTGGTTTAGGGGAAACCTTAGTTTGCACAATCAGTTGCTCACGGGGAAGATGGGGTAGAATTTTTCCCAACTGCATTTCCGAAGTACCATAGCCACGAGCGGTTTCAATGTGATTAATCCCTACTTCTAGAGAACGGCGAATGATAGCTTCCAAATTCTGTTGATTGTTTTTGGGAATCTGCCAACCTGGGGTATCCTGCCACTTAAAGTGGTAGCGCATACCACCACAGGAAAACACCGGCATTTGTAATTGTGTGCGTCCAAATCTTCGGTATTGCATGATGATTTAGGGCTTGCTGAATAAGTTCAACTCTGAAGAAACTCTGAAAAGCTAATGGCTAATGGCTAATGGCTAATGGCTAATGTCTTAAGAAACAAGGCTCCGAGGCAACAGGCATTGGTGTCAACTTAAGATGAAAACCCCCTCATCCCCTAACCCCTTCTCCCCACTTGGGAGAAGGGGAACAAGAAGCGAAGCTCTGGAAGAGGATTAGACTCTTGTTTCTGGCCTTCGTAGCGGATTTAAAGCAATCGTACAATATGTAGATAATTTGCAAATAGATATAATGTCACAAGTCAACGAGATTTTAGATTTTTGGTTCGGTAAGCCTGAAGACGCTGATTATGGGAAGATTCGCAAGTTCTGGTTTACCAAAAATTTAGAATTTGACCAAGAAGTGCGATCGCATTTTCTCTCAGTTTATCAGCAGGCTGCTGCAGGTCAGTTGGATGAATGGCAGACTTCACCCCACAGTTGTCTCGCACTGATTATTATGCTCGATCAGTTCCCTCGCAATATGTTTCGCTCTCAACCCCAAGCTTTTGCCACTGATCCTCAGGCTCTTAGTATTGCTCAGTATGGCCTTAATCAAGGTTTTGATCAACAATTGCTACCAGTACAACGCTGGTTTATTTACATGCCGTTTGAACATAGCGAAAATCTGGAGCATCAGCGTCAGTCTGTTGAGTTATTTTCTACTCTCAAAGATGATCCTGACTGTGCCTCAGGTATTGATTATGCTCACCGTCACCTGAAAGTAATTGAACGCTTTGGACGTTTTCCTCACCGTAACCAAATTTTGGGTCGAGAAAGCACTCCAGAAGAAGTAGAATTTCTCCAACAACCTGGTTCATCTTTTTGATTGCTCAAAGGTCGAACTCAGTTTAATAGACAACTGTAGCAGAGCTCCCAAGTCAAGAGAGCTTCAGATGGGTGAACGAAATTTTGGGTGGGATTTCCTAGCTAAGTATTCAAAAATTATAAGTTCTCTCTTCTCCCTCAGCTCCCTCAGCTCCCCCAGCTCCCCACCCTTTTTTTCGCTCACCCCTGAGACCCTTTTATTGCTTGAGTTAAGATCTAATTTCTTACAGAGGTCTATTCGCAAGTCATGACAACCAAATCAAAACGAAAACTCACTGCTAGTGCTTTAATCAGCTCGGTAGTAATAGGTGCTGCCTTAATCCCCATGCATAAAGCTCAAGCACAGTTGAAGCCATCCGGACCGGTACCAGTGCACTCACAATACTATTGCCGAGCTATAGTACGTGGCTTTAATGATGCTACGGCTCTAAGATGGGTCGATGCACACGCCCTCATGCAACAGACGAATGGAGCTTATGAATGTCAACGTATGTATAGTGAAACTCAACCAACTCGCCAGCTTTATTTCTGTACCGCTCGGCTGTTCTCTTTAACAAATATGAGAAATGTATCTAGCAAGGAAGTAGCAGATCTTCAGAGGCGTACTGGTAATGGTTATAACTGTAACCCCATTAATCCAACACAGCTTTATAATTGCACAGCTCAGTCAGAGCCTCTGATTGATGTAACCAATGTGATTTGGGAGGAAGCAAGGGATCTTCAATTGCGTACTAATAGAGCTTATGATTGTCGCCGTCAGTAATTACTCTCTTGAGAAACTAGGGAATTGGGAATTGGGAATCGGGAATCGGGAATTGGGAAAGATATTGTTTCTCTTATTAAATTGGGGGCGCGAAGCACTCCTGGGGGGCTTTCAAGAAACAAGGCAGGAGGCAGAAGGCAGGAAGCAGAAGGCAGGAGGGAAGAGGATTTGGCTTGTTTCTTTCATTCGTAGCGGGTGGTGCGCCGCCAGTGGGGTTGCTCTTGAGAAACACGCTCAAAGCTAATGGCTAATGGCTAATCTCTGAATAAACACCGAGTCTCCGAGTCAGGGTAAACGCATCTAAATTAGTCTTGACAAAAAGACATTTTAATGAACTAACAAAATAATGAGGATTGATGGTTGGATGGATGTTACAAGGGTTAAAGCGATCGCTTTAACCCTTGTCAATAAGCAGCGCTTAACGCGATTATTTGAGGTTTTATTGAGATTAAGACGTTTTTATTGACAAGATGCGTCTACTCTGAGAGGTGGATTACTAATCTTCCCCTCAGAAGATTACCTTGAGCGAGATACTTGGTGCAATGGCAGAAAATAAAACTGATAACAACCAAATTCCATCGTCTAATCCTGAAACTAACGAAAACAATGGAGCTGCGGTAAAAAACACGGTAGCAGCTAATGTGCAAAGCTTAGGAATCAATCAAATTCAGCGACACATCTTTCTGTGTGCGGATCAGACTAAACCTAAATGCTGTTCTAAAAAAGCTAGTCTAGAAGCTTGGAACTACTTGAAAAAACGCCTCAAAGAGTTACAACGAGACGAACCGACAGCGGCTCAACCTAGCTGTATCTTCCGCACCAAAGCCAACTGTTTACGGATTTGTGCCGATGGACCGCTGATGGTGGTATACCCAGACGGTGTCTGGTATCGTCACGCTACTCCAGAAGTCATTGAACGAATTATCCAAGAGCATCTCATTGGCAACAAGGTGGTAGAAGAATATGTTATTACGATTCATCCCTTGCCAGAGACACTCCAAAACTCATTAGTGAATGGTTAATTGTCAATTGATAATTGATAATTGATAATTGAGAAACTGTAGAGACGTTGCAGGCAAAGTCTCTACAGGGTTTTTGGAGGTTGTCGAATAAAGGGGGTAGCTCTCCCCGGATTTGCTATGAGATTTGTAGCTTAAGGCTCTTGCAGTATTCTTACCTGATTCTCCAAGCCTAGTTGGGGGGCCGCCTGGGCGACTTGTAGTGCTCTGATGAATTGAGCAAGGGAATACTCTAGATGAGTTCCAGCATCCACAGTTACCCAACCATCGGAGGTCAAATGTCGCCATTCAAAATGTAGGTGAGGACCAGTAGAACGTCCAGTGCTACCAACGCGCCCAATTACAGCTCCCTGTTCCACTTGTTCGCCAGGTTGGACAAAGATTTCTGAAAGGTGAGCATAGCGGCTTTCTTGAGTATTTTCTTCATGGCGCATAATTACCATGAGACCATAACCGCCTGCAAAGTCAGCATATGCTACATCTCCAGGAGCAGCAGCAACTACAGGTGTTCCTTGAGGAGCGCTAATATCAGTACCAGGATGAAAGCGGGGATCACCGGTGAATGGATCAATCCGCCAACCGAATACAGAGCCAATCGCAGCGGGAATTGTCAGGGGGAACATAAATTTGGACTTGCCGATACTAGGACGTCCCACCGGTCGGCTGGTGAGATTGTAGTAAGCTAGACCAGATTGCTCTGCTTGTTGTCTTAGAGCTACTCTGTTGAGGGGAGGCTCACTAATACCATTGGTATTAGCTTTGACTGGATTGAGGGGCAGACCACTAATACTATTGGTATTAGCTTTGACTCGATTTACAGGCAGACCACTAATACTATTGGTATTAACTTTGACTCGATTTACAGGCAGACTACTAATACTATTGGTATTAGCTTTTACTGCTCGATTTTTCACCGATTGGACATTCCTTACAGGTTGAACTCTAGCAACCTGCGGTATTGGAAGTCTTGGACGCTTAGTAACTGAACGTCGCTGTGGTGGTCGAGGGATTGGTCTGTAGTTTGCAGTACGCTGACTAGGTGTAGGAACACCACAGGAACTACCGGCAAGTTGACCGTTGCGCGATACGGTTGAACAGCCAGTTGATCTTTCAGTCAGGATCACAGAAGCAGGTTTATTGTACTGCCGAGTAGCGCCAATACTGTAATCTGTGTTGTCAATATAGCTATTTTGAGGAGCAAGATTAGTTTGAGCACTCCTCTGACTTGGAGGATTAACGAGGGGTTGAGATGGCTGTGCTACATCAGCACTTGGAGGTACATATAAGTTAGGAGCAGCTAGAGGCGATTTTTTGGGTGCTGGTGCTGCTATTGGTGCAGGGGCTGGACGTGGTGCTGCTACCGGTGCAGGTGCTGGAGGTGGTGCTGCCACTGGTGCAGGGGCTGGACGTGGTGCTGCCACTGGTGCAGGGGCTGGACGTGGTGCTGCCACTGGTTTAGGTGCTGGACGTGGTGCTGCTACTGGTTTAGGTGCTGGACGTGGTGCTGCTACTGGTGCAGGTGCTGGAGGCGGTGCTGCTACCGGTTTAGGTGCTGGAGGCGGTGCTGCTACTGGTGCAGGTGCTGGAGGCGGTGCTGCTACTGGTTTAGGCGCTGGAGGTGGTGCTGCTACTGGTTTAGGTGCTGGAGGTGGTGCTGCTACCGGTGCTGGTGCAGGTGCTGCGGAAGGGGTTCCTGTATCTATGAGTGAATCAGTTTGGGCAACAACCAGACTACTGCTGAGGAAACCGAAACCACCAATCAAACTCAGTACCCGCATCAACTGAGGAAACTTGTAGAAAAGACTTAAAGGGGTATAACTAGAGGATGCTTTTTCTCTCATTTCCGACTCACTACTCATCACTCACTATTCTTACTATCCTAGTGCAGTGGGGTAGAAATAACCCACCAGTGAAAAAACCTTAAAAAGCTTACTCTACAGACTTTCTTCCATCCTAATCTGAAAATAGGAGCCAGGAGCCAGGAGTCAGGAGTCAAGAGATTTGACGCAATTTTCTTCACTCATTACTCATTACTCATTACTCATTACTCAAAAAAGCTCTCCCACGCCTTTTTTAACCTCACCCACTTATGGCTTACTGCTATAGCCCAGACTGATTCTACCTGGCTTCAAAGAAATGTCTGAGGAGCCGGTGGAGGAATTGACACTAACTCGTAGCTCACCTGTAGGAGTAACCCCTGTGATTATTCCGGGTTTGCCGTCTACAATAACTTGGCTTCCCAAACTATGTAGAAGCTCTAAGTAAGACGGCAGTAAACTTTCTATGCCAAATTCTAACCAGTATTGGTATCCTGATAGCAGTCCTTGGAGAGCAATTGCTGCCAACATTTCCAGGGATGTCACCTGGGGATTTAACTGTTGTTGGCAAAAAGATTGCAAATTGATACCAGATTCAGGGACAATATTGCTCCAATTAATGCCAATACCGATGACAGCTTTGGTAATTTGACCTTGCTGGACGCGGGTTTCGGTGAGAATGCCTCCTAATTTCAGGTCTAAAAGGAGCAGATCATTAGGCCATTTAAGCAAGACGGGGATACCGTAACTTCTCAAGGCTCTCGCAATTCCCCAAGCACTAGATAAAGTTAGGTGAGCACTGTTGGATGCTTTGAGATGAGGTGCTACAGCTACCGATAAGTATAATCCACCAATACTAGATTGCCATTGGCGTCCCCATTGCCCCCGTCCTGCTGTTTGTTGAGCAGCAATAACCACCCTTGGAATTGTTGCTCCCTGGTTGAGCAATTCCCAAAGGGTTTGATTTGTAGAAGGGAGCGTTTCAAATATATGTAAGGGTGTAGTTGGAAGTTCTACCTGTAGAGATAGCTGTTCTTTAACTTGTTGGAGAGCGGTCTTGAACTGTTTTTGATTAAATCTCACTCAATGACTTCAAACTTTTTTTTCTAGTGAATAATACCCACCTTGGTAAGTTTAAAGCTTGTGTATAGAAAAAATAAAGTTAATTTTTGTTAAAAATAACGCATTTTGTATATCTTGTTACAGAAATATCTGTTAAATTAATAATCGATAAGCAATTAAGCCATTGGAGAAGTGAACGATGTCTACTCAAGAACAAGCTCGTGCCCTAATGATGCGCCATCATCACCTCATCAAAAATCGTCAGCAATCGATGCTTGGTCGTGCCGCCGTTGAAGTAGGTCTAGGAATTGATAGTGTTGAAGGATGGAGCCATACTCAAGGCAAACTCAATCCTAACTTCCGAAGCAACTATGATCGCAGTGGTGCTTCCCTCAGCTAAATTGACATTGTTGTTAATGTCATTATCATAAAAATAGCGATGGAAAAGCGCATTTTTCCTAAAGGAGATTAGACAGTCTCACCGTCACTGTTAATAAATCATTAGTTATTAGAAAACTATACATAGTAATGACTAATGGTTAATAGTCTTTTAGCCAAGTAACTTGCTAGGGTTTGAGCCTTATAATGCGGTTTCTTGCAATACTGTTCCTTTCGGCAGAGTTTAATTCCCCACCCGAAGGTGGGGAATTAGTTTCTGGATTTGTCCATGAAACTGCCTATGAATCAGGCTAGCAATCAACAATTTTTGTCTTAAAGAAGATTTTGATCTCATCTTGGGGAATCACTGTTCCTTTACCATTGTTATAAGCAACAATCCAAGGTTCTTCATTATGTGACATTTCTCTTAATGCCCAAGCTGAGTACTGAGAATGAAGTTCAATCACTTCGTCGAGTGATTGTTTTTCTTCTTCATTCAGGTGGAGATCAATGTCTTGGTCAGGAACTTCTAATAGATTTCCTTTTATAGAACTAAAGTGATTCCAAACATTAGGTACAACTGGACCGTGGTCCCATGCTTCTATTTGATCATCAAATAAAGGTTTATCAAACTCAGCCAAAAAAAATCCCTGAGTATAGTAGAGCAGCTTTTGAAGTTTCAACTTTGTGATATCCGGTTCTTCATGGTCTTGAGACCGAAGTATATAATCTGCTACTTTGATAGCTGTTTCCATTTTTCACGTTCCCAAAAGTTGTTTAGTTGCTTCTTGAGTACTTAATTCGGCAACATTGCTAGTAAAGATATGATCTTAGAAAGGCACAGGTTAGGATAACTCCTGCAATAATTCCTAAAACCAGCCACTTGACTCAGTACAACCTCTTATCAATCATCATACCGTAGGGATTTCCATTAATTGTGGGAAAATTTTACAAAAACCCTTGGTTAAGGTAGCGCTCTTAGGAAATAATGCAATAGCAAGATTCCAATTGATGAGCGAGGTTTCCGTGAGAGGATTTTTATTCGTAACTGATTTAGACAATACCTTGGTGGGTGATGACAATGCCCTCAAAAAACTCAACCAACTCTTAGAGCAACATCGGCAAGAGTATGGGACAAAAATAGTTTATGCCACCGGGCGATCGCTCACTCTTTATCAGCAACTTACTACTGAAAAGCCCTTGTTGCCACCAGATGCCCTAATCACCTCAGTGGGTACAGAACTCCACCTCGACACCAGTGGGAATGCCTGTGATCCAAAATGGGCTCAAATACTCTCTGAAGGATGGAATCGGGAACTAGCTGTGGCAACTGCTGCCCATTATTCCGACTTGGTTCTCCAACCAGACTCGGAACAGGGTTCGTTTAAAGTTAGTTATTACCTCACGCCAAAAGCAGCAGTAGAAGTACTACCAAGACTGGAGTCCCAACTACAAGAGAGTGGTCTTGATGTCAAGCTCATCTACAGTGGAGATCAAGACCTGGACATCTTACCTCGCAATGGAGATAAAGGTCTAGCAGTGCAGTTCTTGCGCCAGAAATGGGAAATTGATGCCCTTAATACCGTAGTATGTGGTGACTCTGGCAATGATATTGCTTTGTTTAGTGTCGGAGAAGAGCGAGGCATCATTGTCGGCAATGCGCGTCCAGAACTCCGTCAGTGGTACGAAGCCAACCAAACTGATTACCGCTATCTTGCTAAGGCATTCTGTGCTGCTGGTATTCTAGAAGGCTTGTATCACTTCGGCTTCCTTGATAATTAGGGCTTGCTGAATAAGTAACAAGTAACAAGTAAAAAGTAACAAGTAAGAAGGAATGAAGCATTTATCCTCATTTTGAGCACTTGTATTCCCCAAGGTTACCCAGGGACTTCCCATGAAAGTGCAAGGTTTCTTGAGCCCATCGATACAATTTCCTTGCACTTTCGTTGAGATGAACTCAAAGCTTGTTACTTGTTACTCGTTACTTTTTACTTCCTCAAATGCTCCCATTTGACTTATTCAGCAAGCCCTAACTAGGACCTGTTGTTAGGGGATTCAACCACCGGAGAATTTCTCGTTTTAACGGACTCAAGTCTTTAGATAATCCTTGTTTAATCCACTGACCAACAGCATCCAAGGGAGTAAATACTTCTCCAACTTGCCAATTGATATCTTGACTTAAAGGTGTTAAATGATTACCTGGTAACTTTTGCAGGGTAACCATATCAGGGAAACGTTGTTGCAAAACTGGGATTAAGCTCAAGGTTTGGTCAATTTCATCATCGGTGAATCTTATCAGTAAATTGCGCCGGACTTGGTAGTTGTCAGTAATTAATTCGTTAGTTTCCCGAGGAGATGGGGTAAACTCCACATCAAAATCGAAAACCGGATTGATATTGAGCTGCTCGATAAAGGGAATAGCACGCTTAGCTGGATAGTTATTGAAGGAAATCAAAATATTACCAGCGCGTTCAACGGTGAAAAGGCTACCAATAAGCAGATGAAGTTTGCAACCCATACTGTGTCCGACACCGTAGATAGGCAGGTATTGTTTGCGTAGAATATTGCGGGCTTGTAAGCGGTATAGGGTAGTCTCAAAACTGTTAAGAACGTCTCTAGCGATCGCAGTATGATCTAAAGTATTCAAAAATGCTGTAGCAATCACTGCATATCCCTGACTTCCCAAATTTTCCAGCAGTGAGCGGTATGTCACTTGAGGCGCAGCTGCAATGAATGCCCCACCTAGGAAATGTACAATCCCGGTGGGACGAGGAGGAATTAAAACCCAGTTACCTGATATTTCTTGCCAGTCCATACCAAAATTAGGTTAATTAATCAATCTCTAGAGCTTGACAATATTTACGTTTTCTAACATTGTTCCCTTTATTTTCATCTACCTACTTTTGATTTGACAATTGATAAATCTTATCATTAACCTCGATAACCGTAGACAATATATTGAACTCGTTGACCGATATTGGTTGCATGATCAGCCATCCGTTCTAGATGACGAATAGCCAATACTAACAAAACAATCGGTTCCACAATCCCTTGAACATCCCGCTGATAAGCTAAGGTTTTATATAATTCGTCGTGGGCTTGGTCAACTTTATCGTCTAGCTTTTTAATAGCTTTTCCTTTAGTAGCATCCAAATCTGCTAGAGCTACTAGACTTTCTGAGAGCATGGCTTGAGCATGATTGGACATTAACTCTAGCTCGGGGAGGCAAGTATGTGGCGGGTAAGGTAAGAGCTTCACAGCAATTTCTACCAAATCTTCAGCATAATCACCAATGCGCTCCAAATCCCGCACCAGCTGCATAAAGGCACTGAGGACTCGTAAGTCTTGAGCAACTGGTGATTTCATGGTTATCAGATTGCTACACTCTAACTCAATTTGGCGATAGTAGCGATCGATACGTTTTTCGTTTAAGCTAATAGCCTCAGCTGCCTCTAAACTATGGTAGAACATTGCTTGGTGACTCAGGCGAAATGAGTTTTCTACCAAAGCCCCCATTCTCAAAACATCTTGCTCTAAACTCTTGAGAGAGCGTTCGAGCTGGGTAATTTCAGTATTGCTGTTGAGATAGAACAGGTTCACCTCTCATGCCTCTGCACTAATTAGGAAAGAGTATCAACTTCTATGATATTGAATTTTTTGAGACTCTTGATAATTAATCTTAACTTTTTAGGAAAAACTCACCTAGTGGCGCGACACAGCTAAAATAGTGGAATAAAGTAGGTTGGGTGGAGCGATAGCGTAACCCAACACTCCTCGCATATTCTGTTGGGTTTCACTTCGTTACACCCAACCTACATTTTTAGTCGTGTCACGGTACTACTTTTTGGTAAGGTAAGCAGAAGGAGCAGGATTTTGTTTGAAGAGCATAAGTATGAGCTAGGTTGATTAATGAGTAAAATAGCCAACATTTTCAAGTTACCTTCACCCCTTCCTTCATCAGAATTATTTGAATCTTTGCTCTCGACAGAAAAGGTTTTAATTGAACGTATTGTTTCAACAGGACAAATAACACCCCCAGGAGAGTGGTATAACCAAGAAACCGATGAATGGGTTATTCTTTTACAGGGGAAAGCTGAATTATCCTACGAAGATGGCAAGAGCATTTTTCTGCAGGCAGGAGATTATCTTCTAATTACAGCTCATGTTAAACATCGCGTTGAATATACTAGTGATGACCCTCCCTGTATCTGGTTAGCTGTTCATATAAAAAGTAATGAGTAATGAACGTTAGAGGGACAATGCCCCAAAAAGAAAATAAAAAACAAGCTTTCATTCTTTTCCCTTCTGCCTCCTTCTTCACAGGAAGAATTTTGGAATTTTTCAATCACAAGATTGGCTGCCGCATCTAACAAGGCTTCCTGATTCGGTAATGAAAGTTCTCCACTCGGTAATGAAGGTTGCTCACTTGGTTGTGAAGGTTTGTTTTTAGGCAATGAAGGCTTCTCAATTTGTTTGTTGGGAGGCAATGGAGACTCCTGAAATTGAGGTGGAGAGGGAGGTGATGGCTGTAGTAAAGCTCTGCTAGAGATACCTCCAACCATCGCAATAGAAGTGAGAGCAACTAAAAACAAATGGGACTTTTTCATTAATTTTTGACTCAAACTGTAGGTTGGGTGGAACGATAGTGAAACCCAACAAAGTGTACAACGGCGTGTTGGGTTACCTGATCGCAACCCCCAACCTACCTATTAACGAATCCACACTGTTTTAATATTGACAAACTCATGTATGCCTTGAATGCCTAATTCTCGACCATAGCCAGAACGCTTAATTCCCCCAAAAGGTATACGGGGGTCAGATTTGACTAAACCATTAATAAAGACAGCACCGGCTTCAAGTTCGTCAATCAGTCGATTTTGTTCCTCTTCATCGGTTGTCCAAGCACTAGCTCCTAGTCCAAAAGGCGTGCTATTTGCTAACTCAATAGCAGCATCAAGGTTACTTACCCGGAAAAGTAAAGCCACCGGACCAAAAAATTCCTCTTGATCAGCAGGTGTCCCCACTGGAAAGTCAGTCAGAATAGTAGGGGGATAGAAGTTCCCAGGAAGGTGAGCCAGAGGTTTACCTCCAGTGAGCACTTTTGCTCCTTTTTCTATGCAAGCTTGGACTTGTTGGTCTAAGTCAGCGAGAATGCCAGGAGTCGCTAAAGGACCAACATCCATCTCTTCTTGCATTGGGTCACCAATTTTGAGTTTTTGGAATTTCTCTACCAAGTGTTGCTCAAATTCATCAGCGATCGCTTCCATTAAAATAAATCTTTTTGCTGCGATGCAAGATTGACCATTATTGAGCATCCGAGCTGTTACTGCTGTAGAAACTGCTGCCTCTAAATCCGCACTCTCTAGGACAATATAGGGGTCACTTCCACCCAGTTCTAGGACAGTTTTTTTAATTTGCTTACCTGCTGCTGCTGCCAAACTTGCACCTGCGGCTTCACTACCAGTTAGGGTGGCAGCTTTGACTCGCTGATCATTAATAATCCCTGCTACTTGCTCCGCACCAATTAATAAAGTCTGGAGGGCACCTTCGGGAAATCCAGCTTGTTTGATAATCTCCTCAATTGCTAAAGCACATTGGGGTACATTAGATGCATGTTTGAGCAGACCAACATTGCCAGACATCAGCGCTGGTGCGGCAAAGCGGAATACCTGCCAAAAAGGAAAATTCCAGGGCATGACTGCTAAAATAACTCCCAGAGGCTGATAGCGCACAAAACTCTGACTGGCATCGGTAGTCGCCGGAACATCCGCGAGAAATTCAGCAGCGTGTTCGGCGTAGTAGCGGCAGACCAAAGCACATTTTTGTGCTTCAGCGATCGCTCCTTTAATAGTCTTGCCCATTTCCATGGTCATCAGCTTACCAAAGCTGACTTTGTCACCCTCTAAAATCTCCGCTGCCTGATTGAGCCATTGTGCTCTTTGACTCATCGGGGTTCGACGGTATTGTTCAAATGTCTGTTGCGCCAGTGCCAGCTTAGCTTCAATTGACTCTCTACTCAGGGGCTCAAAGGTCTTGAGCGTTGCCCCAGTTGCTGGGTTAATTGTAGCGATACCCATAGCTTCTCTCCTACCCCAAAGCATCTTGGGGATAGTTCTTCTGATAATAGCTTAACTTTTTCATAACCAATGTTGTCAACAGGATCTACAAAAAGGGTGAGGAAATTAGGGAAGGAATTTATAGCAAAGTATCCTCCCAAATCATTAGTTCTTCTTTGTTTCCCTATCTCCCCATCTCCCCATCTCCCCATCTCCCTATCTCCCCACCCTTTTCAGGGGGTTGGGATTATTGCAAATTTTTCTATACTTTCTCTAAATTTACCTAAGAGAATACCTCCTTTTCTGGAGGTAATTATCAACAAATGTTTCATTTTACAGATATTTATCCTAATTTATACGAAAAGTTGTTATATAATAACGTTTTCTAACAGCTTCTGATTCAATCCAAAGGCAGGACTTAGGTAGCTATAAATTAACTATGCTCCGAGCAAAACCAACTAAACCACGGACGCTTAGGAAGTGTCTCGTTTATCCTTAGGGTGGAAGTAAGATGACAGTCGTAGGATTACCTTTAAAAAAGCATGGAATATTTGAATATTTTTCCTTATGGTGAGCAGAAGTTTAGTGATGTTATTAGTGTGCAAAATTCTACCACTAAACCGCCATTAGTTTTAGTGGTCGATGACGACGAAGATAATTTGCTGCTGATGACTCATGTGCTAGATCATTTGGGCTTTTCCTGGATCACGGCAGTTGACGGCATCAGCGCTTTACAAAAAGCCCAAACTGCTCAACCAGCTTTGATTTTATTAGATATTCTCATGCCCCATATGAGTGGTGCTGAAGTTTTAGCTCGGCTGAAGGAAGACTCAACAGTTAAAAAAATTCCCGTAATTGCGGTAACAGCTTTGGCTAATACCTCAGAGCGAGAAGATCTAATGCTGGCAGGCTTCGATGATTACGTCAGCAAACCCTACATGCTAGAAGACGTTGAAGCAGCACTTCAGCGCCATTTGTGCTTACCAGCAACCGTAACTTAAATTACAAGCTAACATTTAAGACCAACACCTATGTGCTGTCACACACCGTCCGACGCCAGGGTAAAAATCTATCAAATATCTGTTATATCCCTCTATGTTTCAGTGAGATGCTCATCAGCTATTGCTCACAACAAAGAATAACAATCTTTCTGAGAAATTTCTCATTCTTGATTCCCTCTTTTTAGACTAACATAGATAATTTGGCACTCTTTGAGAACTATGAGTAAAAGTTACTTGTGAGCTAAAATTTCCAATATTACTTGGTACTCAAGGGACATATCTACTGCGATAGCAAATGTACCTGCCAAACAACTTCTGTTCAACATGCTTGTCCTGGGTGGTCACTAAGATTTATAAAACAAAAGCGGATTCATCTGTCGTCAAGCTTGTATTACTAAGTAAGTTACTAATTTTGGCAGTTGATGACCAAGCAAGCGCCAAGAGAGGTTAGAGTGTGCCATATTTAATCCAAAACCCAGACGCTCCTAGCCCAGAAATTCATAAGTTGAAACGTGGTGTGAACACCATTGGACGGGAGATCGACAACAGCATTATTGTGGCTGACAGAAGTCTCTCTCGTCACCATGCTCAAATTCTGATTGCTGAAGAGCAGGTGATTATCACCGATTTAGGGAGCCTCAATAACACCTTCGTTAACGAATATAAAATTGATCAGTGCGAACTCAAAGACGGAGACTTGATACGTTATGGCGCTGTAGTATTTCTCTTTGTGCAAGCGATTGAGAGTTCTAAGCCAGAGCCTTTGGGGGGTGAAGGGTCAAATTTATCTATTATTGGCAGATTAGCACCAGAGAAAACTCGTGTAGCCCTGCAAGACTTACTAGATCACAACAACTCACAACAAAAAGGTACAGTCCTCATGCTACGGCAAAGAAATGCCGAGCAGCGAGCATTAGACAAGTTAAAGATTTTGTTAGAAGTGAGCCAGCAGCTTTCTTCTCCGGAAGAACCCCAGAAACTATTAGAGAAAATTCTCGATCTGCTGATGCAAATTATGAATGTAGATCGGGCAATAATCCTGATGTTTAACCAACAAACTGGGGAGCTTGAGCAAAAAGCGGTCAAGTTTCGAGGTGGAATACCTACTGATGGCCAGATTTACAGTACCACTATCACCAATTTTGTCCACGAACATGGAGAAGCTATTCTCATCTCTGATGCCATTGTTGACAATCGCTTCTATGATGCTAATTCGATTTTGGCACAGGCAATCCGTGCTTCTATGTGTGTGCCCCTCAAGCCCAGAGATAAAGTGATTGGAGTATTGTATGCTGATAATCTCTCCATGGTAAATGTTTACCGCCAGGAAGATTTGGAGTTTCTCACAGCTTTGGCTAACCAAGCAGCGATCGCGATTGAAAATGCCAAACTCTACAAGCAGATTGAAACAGAAGCGGTAATGCGGGCTAAATTTGAGAGCTTTTTTCCAGAAGCTGTTAGTAAAAAGCTTAAGGAAGAAGGCAAGCTGAAGATTGTTGATACGGAGGTGACAGCACTGTTTGCCGATATCAGTAGCTTTACCCAAATGTGCTCTCGAATGGAGCCACGGCAAGTAATTGAGATGCTCAATGAATACTTCCAGGTGATGGTGGAGGATATTATCTTTAAGTATGAGGGTACATTAGAGCAGTATATTGGGGATGGGCTGCTAGCAATTTGGGGTGCTCCTTATCGGCAACCAGATGATGCCAAGCGAGCTGTTCAATCAGCGATCGCTATGCAGCGGGCAGTTGAGGGCTTGAATCAGGATTGGATCAGGCGACGGAATTTACGGATTAAGATCCACATCGGACTCAATACGGGAAAAGTTGCAGCGGGAAACATTGGTTCACCGAAGCTGATTCGATATGGAACCATTGGGGACACCACAAATTTGGCTAGCCGCATCTGTGATGTTGCTAAGGGGGGTGAAATCCTAATTTCTCACACTACCTTAAAACACTTGAGCGATCGCACAATTCCTGTAGTCAAACTTCCCCCAGTTCGGGTTAAGGGGAAACAACAACCTCTTCAGCTCTATCGCGTACTTTATTAGGTGGTAGGTTTTAGGTGTTAGGTGTTAGGTTTTATAGCATTTCTCAGTCTAGTGAGGTACAGATCCTATTCCCTATTCCCCATTCCCTATTCCCTATTCCCCATTCCCCATTCCCCATTCCCTATTCCCCATTCCCCATTCCCCATTCCCTATTCCCTATTCCCCATTCCCCATTCCCCATTCCCCATTCCCCATTCCCCATTCCCCATTCCCAAAAACCAGGCTCTTTGTACCTCATCTAAATGAAAAACACTGTAGGTTTTTTCTACACTGGAACCTTAATTTGCTTACTACCTGCTAAACCAAAAGCCTGGTGAATTGTTTGCAGGGCAATGATTCCTTGGTCTTGATCCACAACACAGCTAATCTTAATTTCTGAGGTGGTAATCATCTGAATATTGATTTTGTGTTGTGCTAGAGCTGCAAACATTTTGGCAGCGATACCAGGTTGTCCGATCATCCCGGCTCCAACGATACTAACTTTAGCAATTTCTGTATCTAGCAGTATCTCAGCCTGTTCTAAAACCGGTGCTGCTTGTTGCAGTACTTTCCGCGCTGCTTCACCATCGGCTTGGGAGACAGTAAAGGCAAGATCCCTGGTGGTAATGCCGTCAATCACCCGACAGCGTTGAGACTGGATAATCATATCAACACTGATGTTTTGCTCTGCTAAGAGTCCAAAGATTTTAGCCGCACTACCCGGACGATCTGGAATGTAACGAATTGCTAAACGAGCTTGGTTAAGATCAAGGGCAACCCCTCTAACAGCAGATTGGGTATCCCGAGCGGGAGATGGGGAAGTGGGGACTGGAGAACTGTTGATTTGGAAAGTGTGGCACAAAGAAGCGATCGCGCGATCGCTATCTTGGGAGGCAATGACGCAGCTTACTTTGACTTCAGAAGTGGAAATCATCTCAATATTGATGTCAGCTGCCGCTAGGGTGGCGAACATTTGGGCAGCAATGCCGGGGCGCCCAATCATCCCTGCGCCAGTAATTGAGATTTTGGCAATGTCCCTGTCTACTATTACCTCTGCTTCTTCGGGATGGGCAGTTTTTTGGCTGCGGAGGGCAGGAGCAATGGCTTCTGATACAGCTTCGGCTCGTTTGAGAATATTTTTGCTGACGGTAAAGGCAATATCATTACTATTACCTTCGTGGATTGATTGGATAATCAAGTCTATATCCAAGTCTTCAACCGCAATCTCTCCAAATAACTGAGCTGCCACACCAGGACGATCCGGTACTCGCAACAGGGCTACTTTTGCCTGATCCGTATCATATTCTATTGCTGAGACTGGTAAGGCGATTTCTAATCCTTCCGTAGAACGAGGCTGAGGTAAAGGGGAAATTACCCTAGTACCAGGATCATCCGTCCAACTGGATAGTACTACCAACGGGACGCCATAATTCCGGGCAATTTCCACAGCACGGGGATGGAGTACTTTAGCTCCCAAGCTGGCTAATTCCAGCATTTCATCAGAGGTAATCTCATCCATCAGCTGAGCATCGCTTACTAAGCGGGGGTCAGCAGTTAAAATTCCTGGTACATCAGTGTAAATTTCACAACGATTGGCTCCTAAGGAAGCAGCTAATGCTACTGCTGAGGTATCAGAACCACCACGTCCTAAGGTAGTAATTTCCATGTCACTGGTACTGCTGATACCCTGAAATCCAGCTACTACTACTACTTTCCCTTCTTTGAGATGTCTCTCCAAGCGCTGAGTTTCAATATTAAGAATGCGGGCGCGGCTATGTTGTGCTTCCGTGACAATGCCCACCTGTGCCCCTGTTAGGGAAATTGCTGGTTGCCCCAACTCCTGCAATGCCATAGACAACAAGGCAATGGAGACTTGCTCCCCTGTAGAAAGCAGCATATCCATTTCCCGGCGGCAGGGATTAGGAGAAATGGCATTAGCCAGTTGCACTAAACCATCGGTAGTTTTACCCATCGCCGAAACGACAACCACCACAGCATCCCCAGTTTGAGCTGTTTTCCTGACCCGTTGCGCTACAGCTTGGATACGTTCTACTGAACCAACGGAAGTACCACCGTATTTCTGAACAACTAATGACATAATCTTGATCCCATCAAGCTTATTTACGATACCTTGAACGAGTCAAGGATGCAAAGAAAGGGTGTTAGGTGTTAGATCTCAAGGGGTGAAAAAAAGCTCAAAACGAGACAGGGTGTGGGGCAATACTGCTCGGTTAAGAGAAATTATCGGTTAAAAAGCTGGGGGAGCTGAGGGAGCTGGGGAAGAGGGATTAGGCAATGGTGACAAGTTAAGGTAAAAGTGTCGTTGTCAAGGGAGCTGGGGGAGCTGAGAAAGCTGAGGGAGCTGGGGAAGCTGAGAAAGCTGAGGAAGAAGAATATAATTTTTCAACCTCAGCCTGACTCAAATCGAGAGTTTTGTTGGGATTACAGGCGCGAAACGGTTGGCTTAAGTCTACTTCCACCACACAAACATCCCCCCAATGTGAATGAAATTGCACATATCCTGTGGAACAGGCTTCCAGCCTGTCGCAGAATTAAGAATTAAGAATTAAGAATGCTTATAGAGTAACGATTCTATCTATTGTCTGTCTACCAAATTTTTGCCATCTGTAAAACCAACCCTGGTAATTCTGGATCACCACTGACTACATCGGGATTATCAAAAATCACTGGAGCTTGATTTGGTCGATAGAGATAAACTGTTCGATTTTTGCGATCGATTAACCAACCTAGCAATGCTCCATTGTCGATATACTCTTGCATCTTAGCTTGTAAACTACTTAAGGTATCGCTAGCAGACCTTAACTCAACGACAAAGTCAGGACAAATGGGAGCAAAGGAAGCCTTTTGTGCTTCCGTCAAACCATTCCAGCGATCGCTTTTTATCCATGCGGCATCGGGAGAACGAGTTGCACCATTCGGCAGCGTGAATCCTGAACTAGAGTCAAAACCAATACCTGTACCGTCTTGCTCTGCCCATAATCCGAGCTGCACAGCCAAGTTAAAATTGCGGTTTCCGGTGTCTGAAAAAGCAGGTGGCATGATTATTACTTCCCCAGCGGCAGTGCGCTCAATCCGTAGCTCTCGGTTTGCCTGACAGAATTCGTAGAACTGTTCCCTCGTCATCTGAACTAACCCTGGGAGGTTAACTCTCATGGGAGTCATTGGAGCCTGAATACGTAGTGTAGTCATACAGGAACCTCTACTTTACCGATGGGTCTCAGTGTATCTATATCTTCTGCTCTGTTGGGCCGTATTGCATAGACCCAGCAGTGAATAGATTCTTTTTCAGCAAACTTTAAGTGATACCTTTATATATGAGCGCACACCTTTCCCATTATGATTGGAATCATAGCAAGAAATAATGGCAAATGCAACCAACTTACCCAATGGATAATGGATAATGGATAATGGATAATGGATAATTGATAATTGATAATTAATCAATTTGGTTTAAAGCCTCTCCTTTAAAGGAGAAAAAAAAGAAACAAGATTTCCTTATCTTCAATCAAGC
>JAAHGL010000054.1 GCA_010692635.1 Symploca sp. SIO2C1
TTTACAATGCATCGCCATTATCCAACTTTATTTAGAAGAACGCTGGATTGAACCGATACACCAAGTAAAGTATCCGTTGAGTCTGTTATATCACCAGACAATGAGCACCCTAGCATAGTGTTCTGCTCCCTGCTCCCTGCTCCCTACTCCCTACTTACAGAGTTGAAGGACATTTATGGTACCAATAGGGGATGAAAATCCAACACAAATTACTCCCGTTGTCACTTATATTCTGATTGTTGCCAATATCTTAATTTTCATCTATGAGTTAACCTTGGCAGAACCTCAACTAGAGAGGTTTTTTCAGCTGTTTGCAGTCATTCCTAAGCAATTAACTGCAAGTTTTGATGGTACTGCGGTGAGTCAGCCAGTCGCGGAACCCCTGACATTGATTACTTCCCAATTTCTCCATGGTGGATTTGCTCATGTTGGTTTCAATATGTTGTATTTATGGATTTTTGGCAATAATATTGAAGAAGAATTGGGTCACTTTAAGTTCTTAATTTTTTATCTTGGTTGTGGGGTACTAGCAGCCTTATCTCAGTGGATTTTCTCTGTACAATCTCCTATTCCTACCTTAGGTGCTAGTGGAGCGATCGCAGGAGTTATGGGTGCTTATATTCTCAAGTTTCCTCGGGCTAGAATTATCACCTTATTTCCTTTAGGCTTCTTGTTCTTCACTTTGAGAATACCAGCATTGTTTTTCCTTGGTTTTTGGTTTTTCCAGCAAGCATTCAATGGGGTAGCTTCCCTAAGTCCAGCTGCTGGTGCTGCAATGGAAGGTGGTGTAGCCTATTGGGCTCATGCTGGTGGTTTTGTTTTTGGTGCTATCCTCGGTCCCCTGCTAGGATTATTTTCTGATAGGAAATGATTGTCAATCCTCTTCTTTCAAGGAGAGGTAATTATCCATTATCCATTGTTCATTATCCATTGTTGAACTCTCTCCTGCCTCCTGCCTTCTGCCTTCTGCCTTCTGCCTCCAAGCGACAAACTATGTACTTCACTTAGATGAAAACCGCTGTATGTCTGAACCTCAACCTCAATGGCAGCTTCAGCCAAATCTTCACATACCCGAGTGGTTCCTGGAAGCAGTAAAAATCCAGACCCCAAACTCGGACGGACATTATGCAGCTCAATTGTTGTGGCAACGGGAAATCCGTGACTCTAAGCAGCTGGCTGGATTTCTCAACCCACAAGATTATGAACCAGCCAGTGCCTGGGAATTTGGACAAGAAATGAAAGGGGCTGTACAACGACTTAAACAAGCTCGTACAGCTGGAGAAAAAGTTGCTATCTGGGGGGACTTTGACGCCGACGGCATTACTGCTACTAGTGTCCTCTGGGAGGGACTGGGACAGTTTTTTCCCCAGGATCAACAGCTAAGTTACTATATTCCCAATCGCCTCACCCAATCTCATGGCCTTAATTACCAGGGAATTGACCAATTGGCAGCAGCAGGAACTAAGCTAATTGTTACCTGCGATACTGGCAGTACTAATCTCCAAGAAATTGATTATAGCCAACAGTTAGGAATAGATGTAATTATTACCGACCACCATACCCTACCACCAGAACGACCTCAGGTAATTTCGATCATTAATCCCCGATATTTTGCCGAGACTCACCCCCTGTTTCATCTATCTGGTGTAGCAGTGGCTTATAAGTTAGTAGAAGCTCTCTATCAATCCTTACCAAATATTCCCCAACAGCCTGTAGAAAACCTCTTGGACTTAGTGGCAATCGGTTTAATTGCCGATTTAGTACAGCTGAGTTCCGATTGCCGCTACTTGGCGCAACTAGGGATTGAACGCCTACAAAAGAACTTACAACCCTTGCCACTATCCCAACGGCGTCCTGGAGTAACTCGCCTGCTAGAATTGTGCAAGCGCAGTGGCGATCGCCCTACAGATATTTCCTTTGGTATTGGTCCGAGAATTAATGCTGTCAGCCGCATCCAAGGAGATGCTACCTTCTGCGTGGAGTTACTCACTAGCCGGGATGAGCAACACTGTGAACAGCTAGCATTAGCAACCGAACTGGCTAATACTCGTCGCAAGTCTTTGCAAAAAGATGTTACCCAGCAAGTGAAAAATAAGCTAGCTCAACTCGATCTTTCCACTACTAATGTAATTGTTCTGGAAGACTCTCAATGGCCTATCGGTGTTTTAGGCTTAGTAGCAGGTCAAATTGCCCAAGAATATGGACGCCCTACGATCTTATTAAGTGCAGAAGATGGGGAATGGGGAATGGGGAATGGGGAATGGAGGGGGGAAAGTGTTAGTAGTCAACAATTAGCAAATACCTTGAGCAAACCAGCAATTGCTAGAGGTTCTGCCCGTTCTGTTAATAATATCGACCTTTATGAATTGGTTAACTCCCAAGCACACCTATTGCAAGGATTTGGTGGTCATCCTTTTGCTGCTGGATTGAGCTTACTAGTAGACAATATTCCTCTTTTTACCGAAGCAATTAATCAACAACTACGACAACAAACTGCTAATACAGGTATTTTGATGCAACCAGTAATTGCGGCTGATTTAGTAGTCACCGTAGCAGATTTAAGTAGAGAACTGTTCTGGGAACTCAAAATTCTTGAACCTTGCGGTATGGGTAATCCTGTTCCCAAACTGCTGATTCAAGACTGTTGGTTTGAGGAAGTCTGGAATCGCAATACTAAGGATTTTAAAGGCCGCAAGGTGCAATATATCAAAACTGAGTTGGAAATTTGGGATGATTCTACTAATAACAGCTTTCCCGGCATTTGGTGGGGTCATTATAAGGATGAAGTACCAAAAGGTAGATGCAATGCGATAGTGGAACTTGACTATAACAACTACAAAAAACGCACTGAAGTACGCATCATTGCTTTGCAACCAGCTCAAGCAGAATCCTCCTTCAATATTCCCAGCCAGTTGGATTGGATTTTAGATTGGCGCGGTGTCTCGGAGGAGGGGAGACGCGGGGATGGAGACATGGGGACATGGGAACATGGGGACATGGAGGAATGCGGAAACAAAGAAACAATTCCCAACAAAGAACAAACAACAAAGAACAAACAACAAATAACAATCCGAGAATGTCCCACTAGCTGGGATGAATTGCAAGTATGGTGTCGCAGAGCAGCCGCAGCACAGCGAAAATTAGCGATCGCATATTCACCTCCGACGCAACTACCACCTAGCCAAATTTGGGAACAGTTAGTGGGAATTGCTAAATTCCTCAGCCGTACCAGTCAATCAGCTACCGTAGAGCAACTCAAGGAAAAGCTAGAATTAAGCGATCGCACTCTTCAATTAGGACTCAATGCTCTTTCATCTTTTGGTTTTCAGGTAAAACGTCTAGACTGGAGTGTACAAATCCACCGGGATTCTGGGGAGCCATTTTCAAATGCGATCGCTTTTAGCACTAATGAGCTAATTCAGGAATTCTTGGCAGGAGTTGAAGAAGACCAATTTCGACGTCAATATTTTTATCAAGTTCCCTTGTCTACAATTCAAACAATGGCAGCGCAAACAGCATTGATGGGGTAATATCATTTTTCTTAGTATTAGGTATTAGCTGTTTGGTATATTGAATGAAGGTTTTGGTAAAGCCTGCTCGTTGGCAGCTTGTTGTTGGTTGAATGCAGCTATTAGAGAAGCGATCGCATTGGAATATTCTCGGGTAGTAAGGCGATGGGTATAAGACATCATTGAAACCAGCTTTAGCTAAAATATCAGTAGTAAAACCTAAAACCTAAAACCTAACTTCTCGATAATCGATGTCAGTTAAAAACCGCTATCCTAATCAAGACAGATATATTAACTTACTCACCGACTTCGGATTTAAACGGTTGTTCGGTACTGAACCGAACAAGGAACTATTGATCGATTTTTTGAATGTGATGTTGCCTCCACAACATACGGTTCAAGATGTGAGCTACAGAAATAATGAAAATCTCGGCAATACTCCCCTAGACCGCAAAGCAATCTTTGATATTTATTGTGAAAGCAAAACTGGAGAAAAGTTTATCGTCGAGCTTCAAAAGGCTAAGCAAAACTACTTTAAAGACCGGAGCATTTATTATGCAACCTTTCCCATTCAAGAACAAGCAATCAAAGGAGAGTGGAATTATAAATTGTCCTCGGTATATACGATTGGCATCTTGGATTTTATCTTTGATGACCATAAGGAGGAGCCAGAGCTATTGCATACCATCGAACTAAAAAATCAAAAATGTAAGGTGTTCTATGATAAATTGAAATTTATCTATGTGGAACTACCGAAATTTACCAAAACCGTTGAGGAGTTAGAAAGTCATTTTGAGAAGTGGCTGTTTTTATTGAGGCATTTATCGAAGTTAGAAGCACCACCAGAAGCCTTACAAGAGGTAGTGTTTGAGCGGTTATTTGAAATATCAGAAATCGCCAACTTTTCGGCCGTTGAGCAAGAAGCTTATGAAAATAGCTTGAAATACTACAGAGATTTACAGAATGTGGTGGCAACCTCAAGAGAGGAGGGTGTTGAAGAAGGGATAGCAAGGGGCATCGAACAAGGTATTCAACAAGGTATCGAACAAGGTATTCAACAAGGTATCGAACAAGGTATTCAACAAGGTAGCCAACAAAGAACAATAGCGATCGCACGTTCGTGTAAACAACAAGGTCTAGATACAGAGACGATTATGGCAATTACTCAATTGTCTAGGGAAGATATCGAAGCTTTGTGAGTTGGTTGCCAAAGAGATTATTTTTTGCTACCATTATTAATAATGGAAAAGTTGTGCGCATATAAACTAGATAAAGCGAAAAAAGTATCTTTTTGTTTCACTTAGGTTGGGGGTCGCGTTCTTGCGGAGGAATTGTAGACCTTGACCCTCGCACTAACAAGCGCAACCCAATACAGTAGCTAAAAAAAGCGATCGCCTGGGGTTTGAGAAACCCGGTTTTTGGTAAGGTAAGCTAAAATATCAGTAGCAGTAGGTTGGGTGAAATGAAGTGAAACCCAACTTTGAGTGCATACCGGCTTAGAGCCCAGGATTCCCCAGTGTTACCAATTCTAAATTCTAAATTCTAAATTCTAAATTCTTACCGACCATGCCTGCTAAACATATTCGCTTTGATTGGGCAATCAAGAGACTACTGCGCAATAAAGCTAATTATGTAGTCTTGGAAGGCTTTTTAAGCGAGTTATTATATCAAGATATCACCATCAAGACCCTTCTCGAAAGTGAAAGCAATCAACAAACTATTGATGATAAAAGCAACCGGGTCGATATTATTGCCGAAACCGCCAACTCGGAGTTGATCCTCATCGAAGTACAAAACAACTCCCAACTAGATTATTTTCATCGTATGCTCTACGGTGTGTCTAATTTAATCACCGAATATCTTGAAAAAGGACAAGAGTACGGCGAAATTAGGAAAGTCTACTCGGTGAATATCGTCTACTTTAACCTTGGTAAGGGAGATGACTATATTTATCGTCTCAACTCAGAGTTTATTGGGATGAATACGGGAGATACCCTGGAATTGACCAAAGCTCAAGAAAAGAAATTTAACATAGAAAAAGTAGCAGATATCTTCCCAGAATACTACCTGCTGAAAGTAAGGAATTTTAAAGGAGCAGCGGAAACTACCTTACAGGAATGGATCTATTTTCTGAGAAACAGCGAGATTAAGGAAGAATTTGGAGCCAAAGGAATGGTAGAAGCCAAGGAAACCTTGCGAGTAAATAATCTATCAGATACTGAAAGAGCGGCATACAACCGTTATATGGACAACAAGAGTTACGAAGCAAGTATCTTGAGTACTCAAGAGTTTGAGGCGCAATGGCAAATCGAACAGATTGAAGAGGAAAAAATGATAGCTAGGGAAGAAGGTATCCAACAAGGTATCCAACAAGGTAGGGAAGAAGGTAGGGAAGAAGGTAGGGAAGAAGGTAGGGAAGAAGGTAGAGAAGAAGGTAGGGAAGAAGGTAGGGAAGAAGGTAGCCAACAAAGAACAATAGCGATCGCACGTTCGTGTAAACAACAAGGTTTGGATACAGAAACAATTATGGCAATTACTCAATTGTCTAGGGAAGATATCGAAGCTTTGTAAGTGGATTCACTTTGTGAACTTTGTGTCTTTGTTGTTCATTAATAAAACTTATCACCCTAACTACTGAATAGCCGTTATTAGGCAATCGCAAATGTTATTTAAGTGTATCTACGTAGATCTATATAGTTAAAAGCTGGTTTTTATGAAGTGTTTGTAATGATATTTTTCTTTCGTCAAAAAAAATATATCTTAGGATAGATGACAAATAATATGTTTGAACTAATTAGTGCCTCCCATTCAGCAGTTCCTACTTAAACTGATGGTTTTGCACAATTGAATCAGGTAACTCATCTAAGACCTATGACTTATACGCATCGCCTTGCAACTACTTCTGATACAACAGCGATCGCTACTCTATGGGAAGCTTTTGCCCAGGATCGCAACAATGTTGACCCCTCAATGGTCGTTAAACCTGATTTCAACTATACCAAATACATTGCTCGTCAGCTAGACAATCCCCTGACTTATGCTTGGGTACTTGAACACGAAAGTGATGCCCAAACAACTATCGTAGGTTGTATGATTATCTACTTCTACGACGAAGCACCCCCTCTGTATCTCCCTCAAGAAATGCTGGAGGACCACCAAGTAGATAATCCTTTTGTTTTCCGTCGTGTTGGTTCGGTTTTGGGAGTGTACATCAAACCCGAACATCGCCAACCAGAAGCGATTAAACTCCTCACTAATGCCGGTATCGTTAAAGCAGAGGAGATGAAGGTTAACGATATTGACTTACTCATTAGTGCAGACCAAACCGGTATGCAAGCATTTGTACAAAAGTTAGGATTTACCAAGGCGGCAGTACAATATACGAGGCATTATCAAGTTCCTGACAATTGCGAATTACCTAATCTTCATCCTCCTCACCCAGATATCGAACAACCGGAACTCCCGGTGCCACGGGCAATTCCCTTGCGTGATCCTCAAACTAATGAATTAGTGCGCAATCCTCAAGGGGAAGTTGTTTTCCTGATGCCTTTAGAAATAGAAGCAACTGAAGACAGAAAGCTACCTATTTACCCGACACCAGTACGTGATCCCCAAACTCAAACTTGGGTTTTTGATGGTTCGGGTCAACTAGTTGTGGCTCCAGTAGTTAGGGATGAGGAGGGTAAAATTGTTGAATATAATGGCATTCCCCAATTTTACCCTCCTGCTTACCAAAATATTAATGGCAAGTTAACTCTTAAGCAGGATGTGCAAGGGAACTACGTCTTTTGTGAGGTAGAAAAAGACCCCCAAGGCAAGATTATCCTTACTCTTGATGGTAGACCAATTTTTAAACAGTTTTTGAGTGTTTAGTGCTTTCAAGGCAGAAGGCAGGAGGCAGGAGGCAGAACCCACCCCTAACCCCTCCAAGGAGGGGAACCGGAGGCAACAAATGACAAATAACAAACAACAAATAACAAACAACAAATAACATGTCCATATTTAATTTCTTTGCCAAAAAGGGCAAAAAGTCTGACCAAAACGAGTCAGAAACCTTTATCCTTGAACCCATTCTTACTCCTAGTGGTTTACTTGATGGGGGAGACGATATACTAGACCCGACATCCTTAGATGTAGACCCAATAGATCACCTGGATAACGGGGATATTGACGATCTAACTGCTGTAGCAGATATTCCCCTTGATGATATCGAACCGATAGATTTTATTGATAATCTAGATTTATCCTCGACCTTTGAATCGGGTTACTTCACTGTAGGAGACAGTGGTGAAGTTACGATCGATTTCCTCTTCGATAGTGGTAATTATAAAGGAGAGTTGGCGATTTTTAGTCTGGAGGGCATGGAGGATTTTGAACCGGGTTCGGAGGAATTTATCCAAGAAGCTGCTAGTCGCGCTCTTTCTGATTCGGAGTTGGGTCATATCGTTATTAGGGACAAAACCGAAGGAGCTAGGTTTAGTGGGGAACTGGGGGAAGTAAATCGTAACTCGGGAGAATATTTAGGAGCCAAAACTTTCTCGATGGAGCCAGGGGATGAATTTGGCTTGATGTTAGTTCCTAATGGCAAAGTCCAGCAAGTATTTGATAACCCAGATATTGGGGGAGCAGTACGTCCTCTCTTCTCGATGGCTACTGCTAATCCTGATGATGCTTTCCATACGGGGCAGATTGCCGATGTTAGTGGTAATGGCAATATCTTTGTGATGGAAGATATGCGGGTGGATACTGGCTCTGACTATGACTATAATGACCTGATTTTCCAGGTAACTGGGGCAACGGGAGAGGCAGTAACTTTAGATGAGGTTATTGATCCGGATTTAGATTGGCGGGATACACCTTTAGGTCAAGAAATTGTTACCTATGGAGTACCGGAAGTTACTAATTCTGTTGCTGATTTCTCACTGACTCCGGAAGAACCGACTACGGCGGTTGACCTTTCTGCCATTTTCAGTGACCCCCAAAGCCAAGAATTAGAGTATGAAATTGTTGCCGGTAATAGTGATAGTTTAGAAGTTAGTTTAGCAGGAGAAGAGTTAACTTTAACCCTTAAACCCCAATCCCAAACGGAAGTTAACGAAGTTGCTATCCGCGCTACAGATCCCGATGGCAACTCTATTGTTCACAGTTGGCAGGTTACCGTTAATCAGGTTAACCAAGAGTCTGTAGATAATCTGGAAACGGCTCTAAATGATCTTGGTGGATTAATCGATGAACTTGATCTAGATGAATCTGATCTAGATGAACCCGATATCGAAGTAGAATTTGATCAAGCGATCGCTAAAATTGAAACAGCACTAGAAGAAAATCCGGAACTAATCGAACTTCTAGATGAACCGGAAAGCCTCACCCAACTAGGTTTAAGCGAAGCAGCAGTAGAGACAGTAACCACAATCCTCCAAAGTGAGGAAGTTGGGGAAGCCTTAGGATTACCTGTTGATTTAGAGTCGGCTTTGGGCAATCCCCAAATTTTAGACCCCTATCTGATTAATGCTACTGAAGCCGCAGAAATTCTTCCTGAAGGTGCCTCTCAACCGGTAGTTGGTTTCCTGGATTTTACTGGGGAACATGGGGACAATGTGGTTGAAGCCTTTACTTATATTAATGATGCCGCTGATTACCAAACCCTACCCATTAATGATGGTAATTGGGCAGAGCAGTTAACCCAATTTGTGGATCAACTCCAGGAAGCGGGGGAAGAAAGGGGTATTGTTAATCTTAGCTTTGATTTAACTCAAGTAGATGAGGTTGGTCAAACTACCCGTTATGATATTACTCCAGAAGAACAGTTGGCTCTCAATTATGCTCGGGAAAATAATGTTTTGCTGGTAGTCGCCTCTGGTAATACGGGAGGCAGGATGTCTGGCTTGGGAGCCGCAGCGGTAGATTTTGATAATATTATTACCGTCGGAGCTGTTAATTCCTGGGAAGAAGTAACGGATTATTCTAGTAGGGGAGAAGGGTTAACTTTAGTTGCTCCAGGAGGAGAATTTAAAAATGACCCTGATGCCTTTGTCGGTACTTCTCGTGCATCTTCCTACGTAACTGGTGCGGCATCTTTGGTTTGGGCGGCTAATCCTGAACTCAGTTATCTACAAGTTAAGGAACTACTGGTTTCTACAGCTACGGATTTAGGGCCAGATGGTTGGGA
Organism: Symploca sp. SIO2C1; assembly: GCA_010692635.1. Classification (GTDB taxonomy): domain Bacteria; phylum Cyanobacteriota; class Cyanobacteriia; order Cyanobacteriales; family Coleofasciculaceae; genus Caldora. Next base: position 9,679 of record JAAHGL010000054.1, read on the forward strand.
TGCAGATAGTGGAGCAGGATTACTAGATGTTACCGAAGCCATTTTAGCAGCTAATTTAGTGGTCTCAAGTCCTGTCCTGCCAGAAGATGTTAAGCCCAATTACCAACCCTTTAGCGGTCAAGGTCGAGTAGAATTAGGAGCAAGACCGGCATCGGCGGCAACAGAGGCAGCTATTGCTCAGTTAGCAAATAATCAAAACCAGTTAATTGACCAATGGACGGTTTTATGGCTCTTGGGTAATCCAGAGTTAACTGTAGATGAGTTAAAAACTGAAGTTGACGAGCAAACTACTACTGCCCTAGATAGTTATCAACAAGTTAGCACCACAGCCAAGATTACCACTGCTCAAAGCCAACAGCTAGCTGAAGCTCTGAGTCTGGCTACTAATCATAATTATATAGAACAGAGTAGGTTACAGGAAATACTAACCAGACAGCAACAATTGCAGCAGCTGTTACTTGAGTTAACCGAGCAACAAACTTCCCTAGAACAATTTAGCGAACAGCAACAGGCTCAACTGGAAGCTAATATTGTTGAAGTAGAAGAGGCTCTGAGCCAAACTACAGAGAAATTGGCTTACCTTCTCGTTGATCCTCAAACCTTGGTTCAGGATACTACTTCTCTACGACAAACTGCCCAGGAACAACAACAATTAGCCCAGAACTATCGCCAACAAGCTGCTATTTTCCGACAAGAACAACAGAACCATCAGGCATTAGCACAGCAGCACGAGCAACAAAGCAGGAAATGGCAAGTTATCAGTAACGATAGGGGTGTTTTTAGTTGGAAAAAGAAAGAAAAATATGGTTGGGTAACTGATCCTCAACAAGTTAAGCTTCAGCAACAGGAACAATGGCAAGCAGATATTGCTGGAGAAAATGCTCAGTTACTGCAACAATTGGCTCAGCAGTTGGCACAACAGGCTAGTTCTTTAGCAGCCTATGCTGATGAGCTCGAAGCTAACGATTTCTCCAATCATCAAGGAAACGCTGCTGATGCAGGAGAAATTTTAGCAGAATTGCGATCGCAATTGGCGAGCCAACAACAATTAGCCGAGACTTATTGGAACCAAGCCGAGTTAGCAGAGAAACGCCGTCAGCAAAATCAACAACAGGCGGATTGGCATCAGGAACAGAGTCGCCGTTGGGAGGTGGTTGGTACTAAGAATAAACGCTCTGGTAAGGACAAGAAGATTTATGGGTGGGTAGACTATCCCGAACATATTCCTGCCAGGGATCAAGCACAGCAACAAGCTAATATTGCTGCGGCAGAAATTCCCTTATTCCAACAATTAGCTAGTCAGGCTCAGCAAGAGGCGGCAGAACTACAAAAACAAGTAGACAGGTTAGAAACTCAGCTACAGGAAGATTGGCCAGAAATTAAACAGGGTATCGAATATGAAATTGCTGCCTATCGCCAACGCCTCCAAGCAGAGGAGGATTTACTACTTACCACCACGATTAAGAATGAGCAGGATTTAGCTAAACTCTTCTTACAAATTCACCAAGCTGAGGAGGAGTTACAACAACTGGAAGGGGAGAGAATTCCTGCACAAGAGGCGAAAGCTCAGGCAACCCAAGAGCGTTTAACCGCAGCTCAAGCTGAATGGCAAGAACTGCAAAAAGCACAAGCAGAAGCACAGGTGAAACTCCAAACTTTCCTAGAAACTTCTGGTTATTTCTTACCCTATCAGGAGCGTTTAGAGGTAATCGAACAGATTATTTTCCAATTAGAAGCAGAGAAGGTACGTTTGACAAGTATCCAGCAGGTAAACAATGCTGTTGATTCTCCCTTGTCCTCTGTTTTAGAAGAAATTGACCAAGAACTGCAATGGGCTAAGCTACAACAAGATAGCTTTAATTTAGCAGCCGCTGGTTCTCCTGAAAGGCTCGAACTTGCTGCTCTGATTACCGCTTTAACTGAGCGGCAAGACTCTGCAACTAATACCCTACCTTTGCAGCAGTATATCGACTACCTCAAGCAAATTGAGACCAATAGTACCAATCTTCTCACTGGATTTGATAACCTTAGCGATCGCTTGGCGGATTCTCAACTCGAAAAAGATTTTGTTGAGGAGACTCTAAGCCGGTTAAACCGAGAATATCGTGACTTGGGTTTGGAAAAAGCAGATATTGAGTCCTTAAAATTTATCCCCGATTTACTTACCGATACGGAAGCAGAACGTACTCAACAACAGACCCTCCTCCAGAATTATCATACCCAAATTAGCGATGCCTATGGGATAGCTGATGACTGGGAACAACAGCGACAACAACACCAACAAAATGCAGCTGATTGGGAGAGCCAAATTAATACTTGGGGTATTGTTAGTTATCGCAAGAGTGGTAAGAAAAAGGTGCCAGTTTATGGTAATATTTATAATCCCCAAGCAGAAGCCAATCGGGATGCCGAATTAGCAGCAGCAGCCAATGCATTACAACAACGAGACCTTGCTACTCAACAGGCTCAGGCACTAGCAGCTAATTTACAACCGCAAATTGCTACTACTAAAGCAGAGATTGCTCAACTAGAGCTGAAATTAGAAGTATTACCAGAGACTCTGCAACAAGGTACTACGACTAAATTACCAGACCAAATTACCAATAAAGACCAAGAAATTGGTGATACTCTAGCAGCTATTGCCCAAATTCAAGCCCAAATCGCTACACTCCAGGGTCAATTAACCGATACTGAAGCTGCTGAGGTAAACAAACAAATAGCAATTGAGGAACAAGAACTTGCGATCGCGAATGCTCAAGAGCAGATTGCTAATATTAAAACAGAAATTGCCCGTCAGGAAAAGGTTCTTGAACTCGAAGCAGAACAAGAAGCGGCTCTGAATCAAGCAGAATGGTACGAACTACAAGCAGCAGTTCATTGGGAACAGAGCCGTAAAAATGGCCCTACCTGGGAAGAAGAACAAGTTACCTATGAACGAGATTGGAAAGGCAGACAGCAAAAGAAAATAGTTACCATTACCCACACTGATCACGATTGGATTATTTGGGATAATTACACCAAATTAGCTGCCCAACTTCGCCAGCAAGCAATAGATACCCAAGCAGAAATTGATGAACTAACTACAACTGGTGCTGCTAGTCAAGCACAAATCATTACTTTACAAGCAGAGCAACAGTCCAGGGAACAGCAAGAAGAGGCACTAAAAACTGAATTAAAGACATTCCAAGAAGAATTAAACGCACTCCAACAGGAAATTGATAACTTAAATGGGCAAATTGTTCAAAACCAAGATCAACTCCCTGGGTTAAACGAACAACTGCAAACCCAACAACAGGAAAAAGAGATTTTAGAGGAACTGCGATCGCTACAGCAGCAGTTACTAGATAAAATTGAACCTAAGCTCACAGATAAGTATCAAGAACTTGACCTAGCCGAACAGTATTTGCAGCAAGTTAGTGCCAATATCAATCGCCTGGAGAGCCGTTTAGATTTACTCAATCGAGCAGAGCAACTAGAAGCTAAATACCAAGAGCAACAACAGCAATGGCAAGCAGCAGCTATAGACCAAACTGATGCTATTGAGGCATTAATCGCTACTCGCGAACAAGGAAAAGCCGATCGGGAAGAGCTTCTAACCTTGCGATCGCAGCTTAACCAAGTTAACACCGAACTACAACCACTTCAAGCTTCTCAGGTACAAGTAGAGGAAGTACTCCAACAACAACAGGAAGCATTAGCTTTAACCGATCTACAACTGGGAACTCAACAGCTACAGTTACAGAGTTTAGCAGAGCAAGATGCTCCCCTACTAAGCGCCCAGCAGTATTTCCTTAACCTAGCTGAGCAAAAACGCCAGGAAATTTGGTATTGGGAAAATGGGACTTGGAAATATAGTGAACAAAATGCCAGGGAATATCGGGAAGCCTTGGAAAATGCTTCCTTAGCAGCCGATAGTCGCAACCAATTATGGCCTGCTATTACAGAAACTCGCCAGCGTATTGAAGAATTAGAAATTCAACAGGCTCAACAACAGCAGGAAGTTGAACAAAGCCAAGGGGAACTAACGGTATTAAATGAGCAAATCCCGCCTCTAGTTACTCAAGCTATCAACCTAGAAATCCAAATTGCTCCCATTGCTGCACGTATAGCACCTTTAGAAGAACTAGAAAGGCAGCAAGTTGAAGAGTTCAATACGGCAGTAGCAGCAGCCCAAACTTTAGCCAGTAATCTGGATCAAACTACCAAAGAACAAGTCCAAGCACTGCGACGGTTAATTAGCTTTGGTATTTTAGCCGCTGAATCCGATCTCGATTTCTTCCCCTTAGAAGTTGAACCCAAAATTCAGGAGTTTATTCAACAACTCCAGGAACGCAGTCTCGATTTTACCAATCAAAGCCAACAGTTAAATCAACTTATTGCTGATTGGCAACAGGATTTAGACTTAACTACAGATGATTTAAGCCGTCAAGGGATTACTGCGCAGATTTTACAAGCTCAAAACCAGTTAGCTAATCTCCAAACCTGGAAAGAGGAAAATGATACGGCAGTGGCGGAGTTGGAGGATTATTTAAACCAAGCCCATCAAGCTTTGGAATCTTTGCGGTTAGAGCAAGAACTAGAAGTTCGCCAAGCTTTAGAAAATAACCAGAAGCGGCTACAATCCCTCCAAGCACAACTGCAATCAGAAAACGCCGCTGATGCAGCATTAGAGGCTGATTCAGTCCTAGGTTATACCCAATTAAACCAGCAGATACTCCAAGACTTAGAACAGGTAGCCGAGACTTGGACTCAAGATTGGCAAGAGGGTCATAACAAAACCAAGGAGTTGGGAGAAGAACAAGAAAATCTGTCCCAATCCGTAGATGAGTTAATTGCTTATATCGAAGCTAACTTTGCCGATCCTCACAGTGAGTATCACCTAAACGAGACCCAATTACAAGAAGCGATCGCTACTTTAGGAGTTTTGGCCTTTAAGCAAGATACCTCACAGCAATCGGTTATAACTACAGAGCAGGAAATCGCTAAACTCCAGCAGCGTATCGAGCAAGATGCCGCCTTATGGCAGGAAATCGCACCTATTGCTACCCGGTTTGGGGTTGAATCTGAGCAGCTCAAAGAATATTTGCCTAAGTACGAAGCAATTCAGAACTTTACCAATCCACAAGTAGCTCATATTCCTGACTTGCGGGAAGAGGTTGCTGCCTTAGAAACCCAAGCACAGGAACTTGAAGAGGCTTCCCCCAATTTGCCGAAACTACCTGAACTTAAAGAGCGTTTAGAAGAGCTGGAAAAAGATTGGGAGGAGAGTTTTGGCAACCCCTGGGAGCCAAATCCGAAGCACAAAATTAGTAATAATAACAACCAGGCTTTCGGTTCTATATGGGCTAATTTAGGTACTAAGACCAAAACACCTGTCGCCTCTTCAACCAGTACTGTAGACCATCGTTATTATAGTGATGCACTCAAGAAGTTTTACGATCCTTACGAAGATAAGTTTTACCAACCAACTAATAACCTATTTTCTGCTTCTGCTGTTGAGCCCTACAATGTAAACAATTCATTCTTGAGTAATATCTTTGGTAAGCCTTATCTAGACTTCAAAATCTATTCTCTACATCAAGAAATAGAGAAGTTAGAACAGAAGGCAGATGAAGTAGAGGAATTAAAGGAGAAAGCCTCAGACATTCAGCAACAGGCAGATGAGGAATTTAATACTGTCCTCCAAGCCTTGCGCCGTTCTTTCCTCGCAGATTATCCTGATAATGGTACGGCTGTTACAGTTTTGGAAGAAGAAACTGCTTATGGACGCGGTGAGTATCAGAACAAATTTGAGACAGCCAAAGCCAAACAAGCAGAAAATACAGCCGCAGCCGCAGCAGCTTTGGCTCAAGCAGATTGGTATGAACAACAAGCCGCTTACCACTTACAGATTAGTCAGCGTTTAGGGCCAGATAAACAACAAGCAAGTTGGACAGAGGAGCGGGTTACTTGGAGACGAAATAGCAGCGGTAAGAAGAAAAGGCATGTTGTTACCATTACCCACTTTAACCACGATTGGATTACTTGGGATAATTACACCAAATTAGCAGCCCAACTTCGCCAACAAGGAGCTGATTTACTCAAGGAAGTTCAAGAAGAGCGAGAAGCGAAGGAAAGGTGGGAACCTCTAGCTAACCAATGGACTGATGCCCATAATGCGGTGCAACAAGGGGAGCCATCAGTAACAGCAGCCAGGAATTTACTCGAACAACTGGAAACGGAACAGGAATCTATCCCCCAAGACAAGGCACAGTTATCCCTCTTTGAACAACTGCTACCTACTCTCCAACAACAATTAGCCCAAGCTCAACAGGAAGCCGATGCCGCTAATGCTAAAGTCCAACAAGAGTGGGCAGAATATGAGCCAGCAGCTACAGAATATCAGCAAGCGATCGCGGCGGTGTTAGAACAGCGTGGCGAATTAGACAACCAATCCCAAGCAACCCAGAACCAATTAGCAGAAGTAGAAAAGTGGGTAGAGCAGCAGAGTATTGCCTTGGGTACAGAAATTACCCAGGTGGAGGAACTGCAACAAGTCCTCCAGGCAAGGCATCAAGCCATTGAAGCACAAATTATCGAGTTGGTAAACCAGGGAGTAACAGTTGATGTCATCGATGAATTAAATGCTAAACAGGCACAACTCCAAACATCTTCCCAGTTATTAGAGAACAAGGCTACTGTTTTAACCAGCCAACAAGCAGCTTTAACCCAGAAACGTATCCTCCTCACGGCACAAAATGAAGTAATAATTGCTGAACAACGTTTAGTAGATGCCTATCTCAACAGTCCCGGTGATGTGGAGGCACTCCAACAGCAACTACAAGCTAGTCGGGAAGCTTTAGCCGAGGCTCAGCGTTTGGCAGAACAAGCAGAAGCTAGTAGCCAAGCCCTAACTGCTCCTTTACAAGAACTGCAAGGTAACTTATTAGAGCAAAACGACGAACATCTGCAAGTAGCGAGGGAGAAGCAGAATGTCCTTAAGGATCTACTCCAAGCAACCCAACTGAATGCCAACTATACCCTGCAAGCAGCTCAGAAACAGCAGCAACTCAATGATTTAGAGTTCCAAGTTTTGCAACGGCTCCAAGAAGCAACCATTGCTGGTAGCCAAGAAGCTCAGCATTTATTAGAAGTAGCTCGGCACACTAATATAGCTGCGGCGGCGGAGATTTACTACCGGGATTATAGTGACTTAGCCACCGATACCGGAGGTAGTTCCGCCGGAGGTATTGCCACTCCACAAGACCGGATTTTGGCAGATAAATATTATCAGGAGTGGTTGAAACATGAAGAGCTCAAACGCCGTGCTCAAGAGCAAGCCGCTGCCTTTACCGAAGCCAGGGAAGCCGCCGAAACTCAAATGGAGGAACTACAACAGCAACAGGCAGATGCTGCCGAGGAACTGCAACAGTTAAACGAGCAAATTGCTACTACCGACGAGGAAATCCAAACCAAGCAACAGGAGTTAGCAGTACTCGAAGCCAGGGTAGAAGGTTTAGCTCGGATTCGGGAACAAACGGAGCAAACCTTTATCCAGTTGTTAACCTTGGAACAATTGAACCTAGCTCAAGCCCAATTAGAGCAGCAATTCGCAGCTCAACGCCAGGAAGAGATAGATCAAGCAGTTAAAGATAGGATAGAACGCGATCGCTTAGAAATAGAACGCCAGCGGGAAGAAGCGGAAGCCAAAATTGAGCAATTACGGCAACTACAAGCCGAAGATGAGCTGCGACAAGCCTTGAATCAAGTCCGTACTGATGTCGGATTGGCTACTATTGATGGCACCGTAGATACTGCTCAGCTACAGGTACAGTTAGCTGAATTACTGGCTGGTTTACAGGCTCTGGATAATCAGGATAACCAAATTCAACTACCTGATGATCTACAAGCATTGCTAGCTGAGGTGCGAGGGGATATTCTTCTGGCTTTAGCTGGAGATGAGGCGAAGAACATTGAGGAAAATCTGCTTCAGGTTGCTGAGGGATTAATCGAGCAGATTAATCAGTATCGGACTGAGATTAGTCAGATAGAGTTGGAAGAGCAGCAAGATGAGGCTTTGCTGCAACAAGCTGAGCAGGATATCCAAGCAGCAACTCTGCAACTTGTTCAAGAAATAGAACAATCTCAGGTATTAGGTAAGGAAAGGGATTTACTTACACCTCTGAATTTGGAAATTCTGCATAAGGTGGCTTATGCGGAGCAGGCTGTTGAGATTTCCGATGAGTTGGCGAAGCAGTCTAAGGATTTATTAAATCAGATTATTGAGCAGCGTAAGGAAGAACGAAAAGCACGTAAGAAAGCTTTTTGGAATGAGTTGCTAGGCACTGTTGCTCTTGTTCTCGATCTGATTGGTACTATTCTCAACTTTATTCCAGCCCTGAAACCCATTGCTGTAGCCTTCAAAATTGCCGCTGGAGTTGTTCGAGGGATTAGAGCTGCTATTAATGGTGATTGGGCAGGAGCGATTTACCAAATAGCCAGGTCAGTAGTTGAAGCTGCTGGTGTGCCAAAGCAATATAAAAATTTACTCGATGCTGCATACAAAGCTTATAGTGCTAGTGAAGCAGGAGACGATGCGTTAGCTTTCTTATACGTCATTCAAGGTTTGGCAAATGTCGCAGCAGGTGGAATAGATGCAGATACTGGTTTTAGCGAAAAGCTGCTCATAACTATAGGACAAATTTCTGTCACAGCATATACAGGCATCGAAGCTCTTGAAAATGGTGATTGGCAAGGAGCCTTCAGCAGTATTGCTGGTATGGCAGGAACAATTGGTAAGAACTTTGCTGGTGAACTACAAGGTTTAGCTAGGGATATTCTAGGTGAAGAGATTGCTAATGGACTATTGGAAGATCAAGGTGGAGGCTTATTTGAAGTCTTCGGACAAGAAATTGGCTTTGATGAGCTCAAGAAGATTGTTCAAACAACTTCTGTTATTGCTGGAGCTACTGATAAAGATGGTATTGATGCTTGGCTTGCTGGTATTAACGGAGTTTTGGGTGTCTGGGAAGAGGAAATTCAGGCAGGAGTTAATAAATTAGTAGAGATAATAAATGACATCCAAAAAATAAGTCAGAGGGCATTCGACAATGACGAAAAAGATCCGCAAGATCGAGAGCGCTTAGGTCACGAGAGGGCTGCTTACGAATTTGGTCGGTATATAGGTAATCCATATATAGCAGGATTGTTGAGGAGTTTAGGGGAAGTTGGGCAGATATTTCAATATGGCATATATGAACCTATCATTCTTGGAAAAGAAAGGGAATATTGGCCTTTTCCACTGTCATGGAATTTACCAGGAGGCGGTGAAGATGCGCTAGGAGACATAGAGATTAGCATTAGAGCAGCTGCTAATCCTGATGCAACTTTTGAAGAAATTATCAGTAGTTTATATTTTCAAACTGATGGGGTTGCAGGACGAAAGCCACCGAAATCATCGAATCCATAAAATTGATTTGATGATTTCTCTTGTAGGTTGGGTAAAGTTGCCCAAACCAACAGCATGGTGAATTGTAGGCAGTAATTTTGTAGGGGCGGGTTCACCCGAAACTTGACGATTCAACGATAACTTAAATAAACCCGCCCCGGCGCATTGTGTACAGCTCCTATCACCGGGGCGGGTTTAGATAATGGGCTTGTCGATATCCCAAGATATTTGGTGAACCCGCCCCTACGGTAAATTCGGATTGGCTTTAATTGTTGACAATTTCTGCTATTTTTGGGAGTATATCTAATAATAGGATAAGTGTGGTCATATAAACTATTTTCTCAACAATTGCATCTTTCGAGAGTTCCCAATGTAGCAGTGCGATCGCTTTCTGTTATAGGTTGGGTGAAGTTGCCAAAACCAACAGCATGGTGAATTGTAGGCAGTAATTTTGTAGGGGCGGGTTCACCCGAAACTGGGCGATTCAACGATAACTTAAATAAACCCGCCCCGGCGCATTGTGTAGAGCTCCTATCACCGGGGCGGGTTTAGATAATGGGCTTGTCGATATCCCAAGATATTTGGAGAACCCGCCCCTACGGTAGATTCGGATTGGCTTTAATTGTTGACAATTTCTGCTGTTTTTGAGATTGTATCTAATAATGGGATAGGTGTGGTCATATAAACTATTTTCTCAACAATTGCATTTTTCGATCTCTCCTCAATGTAGCAATGCGATCGCTTGGGGTTTCTGCAATAGGGCGATCACATATCTTGTAGGTTGGGTGTAGCTTTCTTCGTAACGCAACAGCAGAGAATTGGCGTTGGGTTTCGCTATTGGTAGTGCCCTGGAGATTTTGGTCAAAGGGGCAACAACGCTACACCCAACCTACAGCCTTAATTTAGGTTACAGGTAGGGGCGTATTGCATACGCCCAGTGTGATCGTATTGCGATCGCGTGATTCTAGTGCGATCGCAATTATCCCGTAGGTTGGGTGAAGATAGATAAACTTAACCCACACTTTAGCATCCAAAAAGATTAACATAGTTAAGCTAACGCTTGTGGTTGGTCTCAAAAGTGAGCTATGAAAGAAATTCGCTTTAGTGAACACTCACAAATTAAGATAGAGATACTTGCTAGTCATGGAATTACTATCAAGCCAGAATTCATTATTGAAACAATTTGTTCTCCGGACAAGCTAGGGCGTGTCTTCAAAGTCAAAAATCTGATGTAGGGGCAAAGCATTTGGGCGATAATTCATCGATGAAACCCAAGTTATACAATCCAAATGCTTTGCCCTCCGACAGTTTAAAAACACGCCCTAGAGTCTGGGGAAGAAAGCAAACAGATTGCTCAAAGGCAATTAGACGAAAAACGAGTATTGAGAGTAATTTACCGAGAATTCAAGGCATTCATTTTGATTATTACCCTTTACCCTGGCAGGAGGTCTAGATATGAAAAAGATTAGCTATAGCAAAGATGTCGATGCTCTTTTAGTAGAGTTATCTGAAGCTTCCATTGCCTATGCTGAGGAAGAAGGTCAGGTTATTTTACACTATTCACAAGATGAAAAATTGGTTCTAGTCGAAATTTTGAACTTTCGACGCTTGATGTCAGAGGAAACTGTCACTGCACTATTAGCATCCTAAATCAAGAGTGAAACCTAGTACTAGCAAATCTTTTAGGTTGGGTGTAGCTTTTTTCGTAACCCAACAGCAGAGAATTGGCGTTGGGTTTCGCTCTTGGTAGTTCCCTTGAGATTTTGGTCAAAGAGGCAACAACGCTACACCCAACCTACAGCCTTAATTTAGGTTACATGTAGGGGCGGGTTCACCCGAAACACAGGCGATTCAACGATAACTTAAATAAACCCGCCCCGGCGCATTGTGTACAGCTCAGCTCACCGGGGCGGGTTTAGATAATGGGCTTGTCGATATCCCAAGATATTAGGTGAACCCGCCCCTAAGGTAGATTTTGATTGGCTTGAATTGTTGACAATTTCTGCTGTTTTTGAGATTGTATCTAATAATGGGATAGGTGTGGTCATATAAACTATTTTCTCAACAATTGCATTTTTCGAGAGTGCCCAATATAGCAGTGCAATCGCATATCTTGTAGCTTGGGTAAAGCTTTTGCGAAACCAAACCTAAAGCATTAATATGGGCGTATGCAATACGCCCCTACAGCAAGAGGTTGAACCGAGCAGAGATACTGGAAAATAAAAGCACTAGGTCAAGATTATGGGCATTACCTAACTAGCCATGAAATTACCAAATGGTAACAAGGCACAACTGGGAGATAAACTAGAACGTTATTCTCTCAACCTTGAGCATCCCAGAGGTAAGCATAAAGCGATTATCTTCAGAACTAGGTTAGGGATTAGTCTAGAAAACAAAGAAGTCCTGGAAAATGCTCTGTTAGAAGCAGCTGTAAACAAGGAAGCAACAATCTATAGAGAAGATAAATATGGAACACATTACGATATCAAATTTTTGATGACTACAGAAATAGGCACTTCCTGGATATTAAGCTGTTGGATTATTCGCGCAGATGAAGATTTTCCTAGACTAACTCATACATATCCCGTGGACAAGTGAGGTAATTATGTCAAACATCAATGAATACGATCTTGTGGCTTTAACCGAAAACGTACAAGCTATTCACAAAGAAACTAGACAGTCAATTTTATTGAGAAGAGGACAGTTAGGTACTGTGCTTATGGAATTCAACACAGAAGCGTATTTAGTTGATTTTGCTGATGCTCAAGGCTGTACTTATGCAATAGAAACAATTTCTGCTGACAAGCTGATGTTGCTCCTCGATGAGCCAATAGCAGCTTAAAGAAACCGGTTGGAGAATTTAGAATTTAGAATTTAAGAATGTAGTGCGAGCGTCTCGCTCGCGATCGCTCAGTCAAACGCGAGCAAGATGCTCGCACTACTCTATTCCCTCATTTTAGGTGAGTCACGGCACTACTGGACTTTATTGCTATAGCTGCGATAAAAATATTTGCGTCTTGCTCAACCATTGTACTGACAAATTACCCCTTTCACCAAACCTCATTGGGGGTGAGACTTGTGGCGTTTTTTGGCAAAGACATCCAAAATAGACATAGCGATACAGTCTTAAGAAGTATGCACTAAGGAGTAAAGAATAGAAAAATTAACCTTTATATTCTATATTCATCTATCCTGAGATATAATTTAATACTAATAATTATAACTTTTTTATAACAAAAAGTTAACAAAAACTATTTATGACTCTTAAAGAGTACCTAACCCAAGAAAATTGTCACGACTGGCTTTGTCCAGATTTAAGAGAATATTGGAATTTAGCAAGAGTGCGCAGTTCCAACAAAATCCTTCTCAAAGCCATCAATGGTCAACAGAAATTCCTGTTTTCCCCCATCGAAGGCTACACTCTACGCTACTTTACCGGGCAATATACCGTTAGACAAATCCAAAAACTAGCTCAGCAAGAATTTTCCGACGCTGAGCCCAATTTAGTTGTCAACATACTGCAAAAGCTAATTAGCCACCAGATTTTGGCACTAGATGAACCCCATGAGCAGACGCGGGGACGTGGGGACGCGGGGACGCGGGGAATGGAAACCCCACCTCATAATTCTTTCACCCCTCAAGACAAGACAAAAGCTCAGGAGCAGGAATATACCTCTCCACCTGCAACCCCCAATCCCCAATCTCCTTGTCTCAAATCAGGTGTCCATTGGCTGCACCATCCTGAAGGTTACTGGATTCTCCGCAACCCAGTCGCCGGAACTAATCGGGGAATTTTGGGACAAGAGATCCCTATTTTAACCTTTCTCCAAGTTAGTCCTAAAAACAAAGCACTTATCGACCAACTCCCTACCCTCCCCTCAGAACAATTCAGGAACCCCCAAGTGCGGGAGCTCCTGCAACTCCTCACTGCTACCGCCATGTTGGTAGGGACACAACCCCCCAAACCCCGACGGGGTAAATTTACCCCCATGCAGCTATTATTTTTCAAAGTTGCCCTGTTCAACCCTGACCCCTGGTTAAGCAAACATATTGACAAACTGCGCTGGCTGTGGAGTCGCCCTATTACCTGGTTCCTGTGCCTATTTTTAGGCTTCTCCCTAGTTGGGGGATTCCACCAACAGCTAGAAATTATTTACCAAGGTCAACAACTTTGGCAACACCAAAGCGCTTCCCTAATCATTCCCTTTGCTTTACTTGCCGCTTTTGTCGTCACCCTGCACGAACTTGGTCATGCCTTCACTTTAAAACATTACGGCGGCATCGTTCCGGAAATGGGATTCCTATTTATGTGCCTGATTCCTGCTGCCTATACTAATACCAGCGACTCTTATTGCTTGTCACGGTGGCAAAGAATTTTGGTAGTTGGCGCTGGTGTTCTCGTCCAAGTTACCCTCGCTGCCATCGCTTTGTGGTTGTGGAACCTCTCCACTACAGGTAGTTGGCTCCATACTACCAGTTACTTACTGATGGTAGCGAGTCTATTTACCGTTGCCTTAAACCTTAATCCCCTAGCAAGGTTTGATGGCTATTACCTTGCCGTAGCCGTTACAGGAATTAACAACTTACGTAGCCGCGCCTTTAGTTTTTACGCTCACCTACTTACAGCTAAACCGATTAAGGAAACCACAAGAGATCGTTGGATTCTCGCAACTTATGCTCCCTTTAGTCTGGCCTACATCTGGTTCGTCTTCGGGTTTCTCTTCTTGAGAATAACTGACTGGACGCTTCTCAATATTCCCACTACTGCTTTCTTTCTCATCCTGATTTGGGCAATTTACTTCTATTTTCCCAGAAACCCTTCAGTCAGCTAATACGCATATGGATGGGGGAGTTAAGTAATGAGTAATGAGTAATGAGTAACAAGTAACAAATAACAAGTAACAAGTAATGACTAATGACTAATGACAAATAACCAACACCATTTCTATCTCTTATTTCCTAATATATTCGGCTTCAAAGGCGGAGTCCAAGTTTATTCTGCCTTCTTACTACAAGCTTTGCAGCAACTCTACCCCGAAGCTGACTACGATGTCTTCCTGAAATACGACAAACCAACTCACCTCCGCTCCCAATTTCTACCTCAAACCCACTTTCACTGCTTAGGTAAATTACCTCAGTTACTCCAAAATCTCCTCCTCACTTTCCAGCTAATTAGTCGGGGAATTAGACAGCAACCTACCCTAATCATTACCACCCATGTTAATTACAGCATCCCCTGCTACTGGCTCCAACGTATTACTGGTGTACCCTATTGGGTAGTTGTTCACGGACTAGAAGCTTGGAATCTACAACATCCTCTACTTCAGACTGCTTTGTGCCATGCTGACCAAGTTATTGCTGTGAGTAAGTATACTCGCGATCGCTTGCTCAAGGAACAACAACTCAACTCAGCCAAAGTTTCAATTTTACCCAATACATTTTTCGCCCAGCAGTTTCAGCCTAACGTGAAACCTGATTACCTGCTACAACGCTATGGATTGAATCCCGAACAACCGATAATCCTCACAGTGGCACGTCTAGCTCAATATAAAGGTTACGAACAAGTTCTCCATGCCTTAGGGGAAGTTCGCCGCCACCTCCCCAACGTTCACTACATCCTAGCAGGTAAAGGGAATTATCCCTGGATTAAGTCTGTAGTAGAGAAGCTGAACTTACAAGAATGCGTCACTTTAACAGGATTTATCCCCGATGAAGAACTTAGTGACCACTATAATCTCTGCGATGTGTTTGCCATGCCCAGTCAGGGGGAAGGATTTGGCATTGTTTATCTAGAAGCACTCGCTTGTGGAAAAGCAGTGTTGGCAGGTAACCAGGATGGAGCGGTAGACCCTCTACTTCAGGGTCAGCTGGGATGTCTAGTTGACCCTAGGGATGTCCGTGCGATCGCTGATAACCTCATCCAAATTTTACAGCATACTTACCCTAATCCCCTACTCTTTCAACCGCAGATCTTGCGACAACAAACTATCGCCAAATTTGAATTTACCCAGTTTCGCCAAACTCTGGCACAGCTAATTCAAAAACAGTTGATGCAGCAAACCCTACTTGGATACCCAAGTAGACAGAGGTGGAACCTGCAATAACTCTTTGCTCAGACTATTGTGAATCCGACCATTAGTAGCTAGAAGCCGACCAGAACCTATAATTAAAGGACTCTGATCATAACCAGTTACTTTACCTCCAGCTTCTTCTACCAGTAATACCCCAGCAGTAATATCCCAGGGAGAAAGTCCCCTTTCCCAATAGCCATCTAGTCTTCCACAAGCAACATCACACAAATCTAGGGCAGCAGCACCAGCACGGCGGACTCCCTGTGTCAAGTGAGTCAAGTAACAAAATTCCGCATAGTTGTTATCAGAAGTCTCTCGTCTGTCGTAAGCAAAACCAGTAACCAATAGGCTTTTACCCAATTCAGAAGTTGAAGAAACGTGGATAGGACGACGATTGCAGGTTGCTCCTAAACCCCTAGCAGCACGAAACAACTCATCGCGGAAGGGATTATAAACCGCTCCCACCTGAGGTATCCCGTCGATTAATAATCCGATAGAGACAGCAGCAATAGGATACTGATGGGCATAATTAGTAGTGCCATCTAGAGGATCAATTGCCCAGAGGTACTCACTCTGCTTATTTCCCTGTTCCCCAGATTCTTCAGCCAAGATACCATGGTCAGGAACATGACGCTCCAGTACCTTGAGGATTGCTGCTTCAGCTTCTTTATCAGCAGCAGTAACCAAATCTCCAGGGCGTCCCTTTTCTTCAATTTCTTCCAACTTACCCCAGTATGTCTGTAGGATAACACCAGCAGCCATAGCAGCTTCGGTGGCAATATCTAGGAAAATTTGCAGCTGTTGAGGACTATGTTGTTTCATCAAGTTAGTTGTTGGTTATTGGTTGTTGGTTGTTGGTTGGGATTTGGTAACTTTGAGATATTCTCATTCTCAATTTTCAATTCCCAATTCCCAATTCTCAATAGGGGTTTTTACGAAATTCCTTCGGTGTCAAGCGCATCGGTTCCTCTGGGTTCCAAATACCATATCCCATGATTCTGGCGTATTCCTGAGCGTAAGCAAACTCAGCATCATACTTATTATTAGGCGATCGCGGTACAGCCAGCACATGACCTTCTTCAATCAGTCGTTGATTGAGCAATACGCCATTATGCCAAACATAAGCTAACCAGCGACCAAAATTGTCTTTTTTTTGTACATCTGGTTCGAGTAAAACTGGTTGTAAGATAAGTTGTTGACCATTCAGCTCACCAATCATTTGCTCAAGGCTTTGCTTGGCTGCTGCTCCCCAAGGTGCCTGTCTTAAATCTGGTGCATCAATACCAATCAACCGTACTCGTTCAATTAATGCTGGTTGCTTAGTGGTATCCAAAACTTCCAGAGTTTGTCCGCTCACTACCCGTTGCACTTGGAGGGTAATTCCTTCAGGTTCAGTATGAGATTGGCAACCCACCAACAATAAGAGACAGCAGCAGAGTAGACAACATCGCCAGAGTAATTTTGGGAGGTGGGGGAGAACAGGGAGTAATTTATACTTACTTGAAGCCTTGGTAAATACCATTTTATAGATACAAGGGACAAGTTTAAGGATAATCTAGGATTTTACAGCAGCCAATAGTTAGGCAAAACCTGCCCTAGCGCCAGAATGAAATAGTCTTAATCCTCATCCAATGGCAAACCAAACCTCACCTTGCCCTTACCAAAATAACGACCAAACTGAAGTTCATAGACTTCATCCTCATCCTGGGTCTCCACCTCCAAATCTGAGCGAGGATAACCCACACATAGCAAAGCATAGCCCCGTTCGCGTAATTTGGGCGAAAGACCCATAGCTTCTGGTTGGTAGATTTCACCAGCAAGTACACGCACTGCACAAGTAGTGCAAGCACCATTGCGGCAAGAAAAAGGGAGATTGACCCCTTGATTTTCCACCGCTTGCAGAATATAGCGGTCAGCTGGCACTTTTAAGGTATACTTAGCACCAGTTTGGCGATCGTGAATTTGAATGTTGTATGATTGAGTCATTCCTTCAGTGTATAATTTGAAGCTGGGACAAATAAATTGTTTCCAGCACAAAAATCACAATTTGTAACTCACCTGGAGAGGTGGCCGAGTGGTTGAAGGCGCAGCACTGGAAATGCTGTTTAGGGGTAACTTTAACGAGGGTTCGAATCCCTCCCTCTCCGTTCACTAGCTTCCAAATAAGTTTTCATCATTGAGGTACAAGAGGTAAAAATACCTCTCGAGAAACACGCTCAAAGCTAATGGCTAATGGCTAATGGCTAATGGTTAATGGCTAATGGCTAATGGCCATTGGTGACAAGTTAAAAGATCATGCATTTTGTCAACTCCCATATATGGCGCTTGAGGGCGCGAAGCGCTCCTGGGGAGCTCTTCAATGTTTGATGCCTCCAGGAAGTAGCTTGTTTGATAGTCTTGAAGAAGTTCCTATTTACTTTTTACAGGAGAGCAGGACTTGAGAAATCAGAATGTACCAAACTTTACATCAGTCATTGGAGGAATCTTAACAGCATTTGTTATTCTCCTAAGCTTTAGTTGCTTTGTTGTGATTAACCCTGGCCAAGCGGGAGTCCTGAGCATTTTGGGTAAAGCTAGAGATGGAGCCTTACTAGAGGGCCTCCACTTCAAACCCCCATTAGTCTCAACAGTGGACATATATGATGTGACAGTGCAAAAATTTGAAGTCCCAGCCCAAAGTTCCACCAAGGATCTCCAGGATCTATCCGCTAGCTTCGCTATCAACTTCCGCCTCGATCCCACTGAGGTAGTTGAAATCAGAAGGACACAAGGAACTCTACAGAATATCGTCTCAAAAATTGTTGCTCCCCAGACTCAGGAATCCTTCAAGATTGCGGCGGCAAAAAGAACAGTGGAAGAAGCCATTACCAAAAGGACTGAACTGAAGCAAGATTTTGATGATGCTTTGAATACACGGTTAGAAAAATATGGCATCATCGTGCTAGATACTAGCGTAGTTGACCTCGCTTTTTCTACAGAGTTCTCTAAAGCAGTTGAGGAGAAACAAATCGCTGAACAACGTGCCCAAAGGGCTGTCTATATAGCCCAAGAAGCTGAGCAAGAAGCTCAAGCAGACGTTAATCGTGCCAAAGGTAAAGCCGAAGCTCAAAGACTCTTAGCTGAAACTCTCAAAGCTCAAGGGGGTGAACTAGTACTCCAAAAAGAAGCAATTCAAGCTTGGAAAGATGGTGGCGCCCAAATGCCCAAAGTCTTAGTTATGGGTAGTGACTCTAACAGCAGTGTGCCCTTCCTCTTCAATCTCAGTGATTTTGATAGCAAATCTCAGTAGATCGCAAACTTTCGAAATCATGAGGGTTTAAGGTTTAAGGTTCTATCGGTTCCTTTAACCTTTTCCCCATTGATTAAGTTAGCCAGTGGCAGGAGGTAAAATTTTGCAAGATTCATTGCCTGAGCCTGAGTTTTTCCATGCTCTCGGCTCAGAGCAGGAATTAGACAGTACAGTTTTGAGCTTTGCCGAAATTCAGGCAGAGCTTAACTACAAGTATGCACAAGACGCACTGCGAGACTTAGTTAATAATTTTGACTTGACTCCCCAAGAGCAAGCAGGTTTAGAGTCAGAAATTGAAGGCTTAACTCACTTGCTCGACAAGTTAGAACATACCTGTGTGCAGATTGCGGTCTTTGGTATGGTGGGACGAGGAAAGTCTTCTGTACTAAATGCTTTATTAGGACAGCCTGTATTTGAAACTGGACCGCTGCATGGAGTTACACGCAAGTTTGAGCAAGCTAATTGGCAGTTGAGCAGTGAAACAGTGGGGGACACTGACCAAGATATCTTAACAGTTGCCCTACCCAGTATTGGTAACTCCCAAATTCAACTAATTGATACTCCTGGTATTGACGAAATCGATGGAGAAACTCAGGAAGTGATGGCGCTGACAGTAGCTAAACAGTCAGATTTGCTACTGTTTGTTATTGCTGGTGATATGACTAAGGTAGAGTATGAAGCCCTATCTCAACTGCGAGAGAGTGGCAAACCAATGTTACTGGTATTCAATAAAATTGACCAATATCCTCAAGCAGACCGCAGGGCAATTTATCGTAAAATTCGGGATGAGCGAGTCAAGCAGCTACTTTCACCAGCAGAAATTGTTATGGTTGCGGCTTCACCGTTAGTAGCTAAGGCGGTGCGGAGGGTTGATGGCACCATGGGAGTAAAGCGGTGTGCTGGAAAACCCCAAATCGAAGATTTGAAACTCAAAATCCTAGAGATTTTGCACCGGGATGGTAAATCTCTAGTTGCTCTCAATACAATGCTTTATGCCGACAATGTGAATGAGCAGTTGGTAAGCAGGAAAATGAGCATTCGAGAGGAGAGCGCCAATCAGATGATCTGGAGAGCGGTGATGACTAAGGCCTTTGCGATCGCGCTTAATCCAGTTACTGTTATTGATATCCTCACTGCTACTGTCATTGATATAGTGATGATTCTCAGTTTATCAAAGCTCTATGGTATTCCCATGACTCAAGCAGGAGCCGTAGGATTACTGCAAAAAATCGCCATCAGCATGGGAGGTATCAGCGCTAGTGAACTCCTGGCAACTCTGGGACTCAGTTCTCTCAAAGGTTTGTTAGGTCTTTCCGCACCAGCAACAGGGGGAGTTTCCTTAGCTCCTTATCTTTCAGTCGCAATTACCCAAGCAGGAGTTGCTGGTGTCTCTTCCTATGGTATTGGACAAGTTACCAAAACTTATTTAGTCAATGGAGCATCTTGGGGGCCTGACGGGCCTAAAGCAGTTGTCAGTCGCATTCTCTCTTCCCTCGATGAAACCTCAATTCTCAATCGCATTAAAGGAGAGTTAGGAGCAAAGCTAGGTACTAAAACTGATTAATATCCACCTCCTTGTCTAAAAATAAAATAAAATTTCTCTAGCTCTAGAATTGCTTCAGCTTTTTTTGCTGTTAGTAGAGGTTTTCCTAGTCTTTTTCGCTGCTGTCTTCTTGGTCGTCCCAGTGGATTTACTAGACCTACTGGTAGATTTTTTAGTAGATGACTTAGCTGCCAAAAGTTCTAGTGCCATTTCTAGAGTTACGTCTTCTAAAGATTTACCTTCTGGGAGGGAAGCATTAGTTTTCTTGTGGTTTACGTAAGGTCCATAGGGACCATCGTAAATATTTATTGGTTCATTATCCTTTGGATGATTGCCCAATTCCTTTAAAGCTGTTTTGGTTTTACTCCGATTCCCCCCTCGTGATTTCTTCGGTTGAGCCAACAGTTCTAATGCACGTTCTAAGCCAATTGTCAATATATCATCACCAGCTTTGAGAGAACGGTAGTCTTTCCCATCCTTACCCTGATCGTGCACTACATAAGGACCAAAGCGTCCTAACCCTGCCTTAATTTTGCAGCCGGTTGCGGGGTGTTCACCCAACAAACGTGGGAGGGACAGTAATCCAACAGCCATCTCCAAGGTGACATCTTCCTTATTGACCCCTTTAGGCAAAGATGCCCGTTTGGGTTTCTTATTTTCCTCCGTTACCTCCCCTAGCTGGACGTAAGGTCCATAACTACCTATTAGTATAAAAATCGGCTCACCAGTCTCGGGGTGGAGTCCCAGCTTCTCTGGTCCTTCAGTTTTTTGCTTGAGCAACACTTCAACCTGATCTGGATCTAGATCAGCTGGGGTAAGGTCTTTGGGAATCGAAGCCGTCACTGGACCCTGACCATTCTCCACCTCAATATAGGGACCAAATTTACCGATGCGGACTTTAACCTCTAGGTCTTCGAGTTCAACGGTACGGGCAACATTAGGATCAATTTCGGTCTCCCTAACTTTGACTTGGTTTTCTAGACCTTTTTCTCCTTTATAAAATTGCTGTAGATACGGGAGCCATTCTGCTTCACCAGTAGAAATTTCATCCAGGGTTCGCTCCATTTTGGCGGTAAAACCAGTGTCTACCAAGTCGGGAAAATGCTTTTCTAGGAGACTAGTAACTGCAAAGGCAGTGAAGGTCGGGATCAAGGCATTTTTAGTCATCTGAGCATAGCCTCGATCAATGATTGTACCAATGATACTGGCGTAGGTACTAGGACGACCAATACCTTCGTGTTCCAGAGTTTTGACCAGAGATGCTTCAGTATAACGGGCTGGGGGCTGGGTTTCGTGCCCAACGGCTTCTAGTTCCTTGCAGTCGGGATGATCTCCCACCTTTAAGGGAGGCAGAATCACTTCTTGGTCTTCAAGAGCAGCATCAGGATCATCAGAGCCTTCCACATAAGCTCGAAGAAAGCCAGGGAAATCAATGCGCTTACCCGTTGAGCGAAATCCTGCATCCTCTACTTGTAGCTGCACCGTGATTTGCGTAATCTGTGCGTTTGCCATTTGGCAGGCAACGGTGCGTTTCCAAATCAAGTCGTAGAGAGCCAGTTCTTTGCCACCCAAGCCAGTTTCTTTCGGTGTGCGAAAGGTTTTACCTGCTGGGCGAATTGCTTCGTGAGCCTCTTGAGCTCCTTTGCTTTTAGTGGTGTATTGACGGGGTTTGGGAGAGAGGTACTTTTGACCGTACTTTTGCTCAACACAGCTACGTGCCGCCGCGATCGCTTGTTCCGACAAATGCACCGAATCTGTCCGCATATAGGTAATATAACCCTGTTCATACAGATTTTGAGCTATCCGCATTGCCTCACGGGCAGACAAGCGTAGTTTTCGGTTTGCTTCTTGTTGTAGGGTTGAAGTGGTAAAAGGTGGAGCTGGTTTACGAGTAACTGGTTTCTCATCTAAATCAGTCACTGTCCAGGTTTTATCTGTCAGACGTTCTTGAAGTTCTCGAGCTTCAGCTTCATTAAGTAACTTGACCTTCCGCCCCTCAATAATTTGACCTGTATTGGGGTCAAAATCGCTGCCAGTAGCAATTTTAGTACCTGCGAGGGTAAACAACCGTGACTCAAAAGGGGCTTTCTCTTGCTCAAGAGTTGCTTTCAAATCCCAATAACTCCCTTGGCGGAAAGCTCGACGTTGACGCTCTTTCTTCACTAACAAGCGCACAGCAACAGATTGCACCCGCCCAGCAGACAAACCCCAGGCGATTTTTTTCCAGAGCAGAGGAGAAAGGGTATAACCCACAAGCCTATCTAAAATTCGCCTTGTCTCTTGAGCATGTACCAACCGCTCGTCAGTATTACGGCAATTTTTCAATGCCTCACGAATAGCTTCTTGGGTGATTTCATGAAATACCATCCGCTTAGTGGGAACTTTTGGCTTCAGCAGTTGCTGTAGATGCCAACTAATGCTTTCTCCTTCCCTATCCTCATCTGTGGCAAGAACTAGCTCATCAGCTCCCTTGAGAGCCTCTTTTAACTCATTTACTACTTTCTTTTTGGTCTTGGGAACAACGTACAAAGGTTCAAACTTAGCATTCACATTTACCCCCAACTGCGCCCATTTTTCACCTTTGACCGCTTCGGGAATTTCTTCTGCAGAAGAGGGAAGATCACGCACATGACCCATAGATGCCTCGACACGGTAGCCAGAGGGCAGATAGTTACGAATGGTACGTGCTTTAGTTGGGGATTCAACAATGACGAGGGTTGTCATAGGAGTTTACTCAAATATCAGCGGCGCTGAATAGTCTAACTTAGATATTTTTTACAAAATGTAAAGAAAAGTCGGCAGTATGAAGTTGTTGTAATGTAGCCTGACAGACTTCCCCAATAGTAAACTCTTAAACACTTAAATGACATCTTTGAGTATCACACAAGAGATTTGATAGAGTTTTCCCCATCTGGAGAATAGGTAATTTAGAGGTACAACTGCTAACTAAGCCTGTCTAAGATTAAGACACAGTGACGTACTCCTACACTTCCCTATCGGGTAAGTGTAGGCTTCTCCTCCGAGACTTCCCGGATTCACGTTTTATAGTGAGGCGAACGCCCAACCCCACTTTTTTGATGAGAATTCCAGAGTTCAGGTCACGAGGCATAGATGCGCCACAAGAGCAATCATGCCACCGGTCACTCAACTCTTTTGGAACTCTGTTGAGGCACATTGCACAATGTTGAGATGTTCCAGCAGGATTGACCTTTACAACCAACCGCCCAGCTCTTGCAGCCTTGTACGGAAGGATTTCGTTCAAGAAACCAGCTATCCCAGCATCAGCAAAACTTTTATTCAATCCCGATTTTGCGGATTGACCATTAGGCAAAAACGCACCCTTTTCATCCTGCTTAGGCTTATTACGTTTTGCCATATTGGAAACTTTGAGGTCTTCTACGAAAATAACCTCAGCTTTATTAACCAATTCACCTGCTAACTCGAAGTGCCATTGCTTGCGCTGTCTGGCTATTTTTTGGTGCAGTTTAGCAATGCGCTGGTTAAGTTTACGACGTGCAGTAGAACCCTTCTTTCTCAGCTCTGTTTTGGCTTGTAGTTTGGCTAGCTTCTGTTCAGCTTGTCGGTAAAACTTAGGAGGTTCTACCATTGTGCCGTCTGAGCAAGCTGCAAAGTATTCCAATCCTGCATCAACACCGATACTATTTGCTTCAGTTGATTCAATGTCGATGGTGGGATTATCGGGGACGGACACATCTTCTAGAGTTAGCGTCACATACCAGCCATCAGCCTTGAGAGTAACTAATGCACGTTTGATGGTAAACCCATTAGAAACAGAGCGATGTTGGATGAATTTGATTTTTCCTAACTTGGGAAGTTCAATCCGATTCTCTTGGATACAGTCCGGCTTCACTCGTTGATAGGCAAAAGTTCGATACCGATTTTTACCTTTAAACCGAGGCTTGCCGCTACGCTTACCGTTGCCGTCCCCCTTGACAAAACGTGTAAAGGCTAGGTCTACGCGCTTGACCATGTCTTGCAAGACATCAGCATGAATATCTTTGTACCATTCCCGTTCTACCTTGAGAGAAACCAAAGAGCGCTTTTGCCCATAATATTCAGGCTGTTCTCTAGGTTTTGCGATACTGCACACCAATGGACAAGCATTAACTGGACACATGTTCATTTCATACCAATCAAACCTATCTGCCAATAAAAAGTTGTATTGATGCCGTAGCATATCAAGCCATTTGCTCATACGGCATCTTTGGTCAAACGTTGGTAGCAGTTTAAATTGGTAAGCTAGTTTCATGACATAATTATAGCAAATAACTAGATAAATGCTATATGCAACAAATTAACTTTAGAATTGCAGACAGAGAAAAAGCCCAGTTAGTGCGATACTGTGAGCTTACCGAAAGAACAATTAGCGATGTACTTCGACAATATATTAGGGGTTTGTCTGTCGATGGGGTATTGAAACCCATCGACAGACCCGCCATTCCTCTCAACACTGACCCTCCGGGTTCAGTGTGAGGCTCCTGGCGGAATTAGCTGAAATTAAACTAAACAGAGCTAAGAATCTCTCTTGGGTATATTGACATATAACACCAACTTTGTATTTCTTCACAAACAACAAACAACAAATAACAAATTATGGCTGATGTAATTGATTACAAGATTTATGGAGAATCCCTGCAACTAGTAGAGATTGAGCTTGATCCTGGAGAAGGAGTACGAGCAGAAGTAGGTACTATGACTTATATGGAACAGGGTATCGCCATGCAAACCAATACTGGCGGTGGCTTATTCGCAGGTTTCAAACGGATGTTGACTGGAGACGGTTTCTTCATTACCACCTTTTTGAACAATGGACGTGGCAAGTCCCGCGTGGGTTTTGCTGCTCCTTACCCTGGTGAAGTGATACCTTTGGACTTGGCTGAATTTGGTGGTGAGTTTTTATGCCAGAAAGATTCTTTCATTTGCGCTGCCAAAGGTATCGAAATTGATATCGCTTTCACCAAACGCCTGGGAGCTGGTTTCTTCGGTGGTGAGGGTTTTATCCTACAAAGGTTAAAAGGAGATGGATTAGCTTTCGTGCACGCTGGGGGAACCATTATTGAAAAAAATCTCGCACCAGGAGAAGAGTTACGGGTAGATACTGGCTGTTTGGTGGCTTTTGCTCCATCGATAGACTACAACATTCAGTTTATTGGCGGGTTCAAGAATGCTTTATTTGGTGGCGAAGGGTTGTTTTTGGCAAAGATGACTGGACCAGGTAGATTATATTTGCAAAGTCTACCTTTCTCACGATTAGCTGAGCGCATCACTTCGACTATTTCTATACCATCACCGATTATTGATAACTGAGTTAATGTTCTCTGACTCCTAAGGTGATTTACTCCGAAAGAATGTGCCTATCGTAGCCTATCGTGGTAGCGTGACCCACCTAAAACTGTGCAATAGATTTTGGTTTCTAGCTCCTTCTTACTTGTTACTTGTTACTTTTTACTTTTTACTTCACAACCGGTTTCTAATGAACCATTTTAGCTGGGTCACGCCAGTAGGGTGTGTTAGCGCAGCGTAACGCACCACGTTGTGGGTAAAATCATTTTCAACAATTGCCTACGAGGAAAGAAATTCCTCTAAAACAAGCTCAGTGGAACTATTTTGTTGATAGGATGAATCATTATTTTGCGACAGTTGCCCGTGGTTTAGAACCAATTGCCACCCAAGAATTGGAAAGCTTGGGAGCCCAGTTAGTTCGTCCTGACTTTACTGGGGTGCATTTTGTTGGTGATTATTCTTTGATGTACCGAGTTAATCTCTGGGCAAGAACTGTTTTTCGGGTGTTGGTAACTGTGGCTGAGTTCCCCTGTCGAGATGCCAAGGCGCTTTACGAAGAGGTGCAAAATATTCGGTGGGACCAGTACCTACAACCCAACCATACCCTAGCCGTTAGGGCTACAGGGGGCAATCCCCAACTCAACCATACCCATTTTAGTGCTCTACAAGTCAAAAATGCGATCGTAGATCAACAGCGCCACCAATTTGGTGAGCGCTCTAGCATTGATACAAAAAATCCTGATGTGCTGCTCAATGCGCACATCCATCAAAAAAGCTGTATTTTAAGTCTGGATAGTTCCGGTACCAGTCTTCATCGACGGGGATATCGTCCAGCAATGGGACTCGCTCCCCTTAAAGAAACTCTAGCAGCAGCTCTGTTAGAAATGGTTGATTGGCAACCAACTATGCCGTTTTTTGACCCCTTGTGTGGTTCTGGAACCTTACCCCTAGAAGCAAGCTTAAAAGCCTTAAATATTGCTCCAGGATTGTTTCGCAAAGGTTTTGGCTTTGAGCGCTGGCTAGATTTTGATGCTAAGTGCTGGGAGCAGTTGCTCAAAGAAGCGAAAAACAGCCAAATAGCTGAACTCCAAGCACCGATTCTGGGAAGCGATCGCAACCCTGATATCCTTAAACAAGCTCGTATTAATGCAGAAAAATGTGGCGTTGCTGAACAGGTAAACTTTTTCCAAACTGAACTATCTCAGGTGGAAGCACCAACAGACACCGGGATTATTATTTGCAATCCCCCCTATGGAGAACGAGTGGGAAATGCGAACAAACTGCGAGATTTCTATAAACTGCTCGGTGATGTCTTCAAACAACGCTTTAAAGGGTGGACTGCTTTTGTTTTATGCGGGAATAAGGAATTGGCAAAGCAGATAGGACTAAAAGCCTCTCGCCGCATTCCAGTTTATAACGGTTCAATCCCTTGTACATTACTCAAATATGAGCTCTATTAACTAGATCGACATAAATAGGGCTTGCTGAATAAGTAACAAGTAACAAGTAACAAGGAATGAAGAATCTATCACAGTTTTGAGCACTTGCATCTTCATGGGAAATCCTTAATGAATTCTTGACTCATTACTCATTACTCATTACTCATTACTTCAAAACCCGAATCAATCGACAACCAGACGTGCGCCCTCAACCGACTATTGGGAAATCCCTTAAGCGCTAGCAGGCTCCAAAGTTTTAACCGAATCCCGAAGCAAGTCAGTATAGAGATTATTGAGCCGATAAGCTACACGTTCCCAAGTAAACTTATTCTCTACCCTTGCTCTAGCTCTAAATCCAAGTTGATGTTTCCACTCTGGGTTAGTGAGAATGCTATTAATAGCAGCCGCCAAGGTTAGATCATTCTTGGGCGGTACGAGTAAGCCCGTTTCTTCTGGTAGAACCGTATACTGGAGACCACCAACTTTACTAGCAACTACTGGTGTCCCACTAGCCATCGCTTCAATGGCCACTAAACCAAAAGGCTCATAGTAGCTAGGAACAACACAGACGTCAGCAGCGGCATAATGAGCTGGTAAGAGATCACCACTGAGGCTTCCGGGGAAACTAGTGAACTCTTTGATGCCAAGTTCTACCACCAACCGCTCAATGCGATCGCGTTCCCTACCATCAGTCTTACCACAACGAGAACCACCAGCAATAATCAACTTCAGATTGGTTTTACCCCGTAGTTGAGAGCGACTAACAGCTCTAACTAAGGTTTCAATACCTTTGCGCTGATCAAAACGTCCTACATATAGAATAACTTTGTCTTCGATATTGAACCCCAATTGCTGTCTAGCTGCGTAGCGATTAAAGGAACTAAAGCGACGCATGTCAGTACCACAGGGAATGATCTCAATCTTGCCTTTACGAGAAACAAGCGATCGCATATTCTCTTTTTCCTGGGGACTAGTTGCTACAACTCGCTCCGCTGTCTCCAGTACAGCTTTTTCTACTCCCAAGCGAGTACCTGCAATCATCGGAATTGTTGCTACTGACTTGTATTTTACGGATCCTAGGGAGTGGTAGGTATGAACTTGCTTGATGGACTGACGTTTTTTCCACGCCATACCTACCCAAGCAGAAAGCCAATAATTAGTATGTACTAAGGAGTATTTAATATTTTCTTGTTCTTGAAATTTAAGCAGTTTTTCCAAAAATTCGCTACAATATCCGAAAATCTCTTGCCTTGGTATAAAGCTCTCGGGACCGGCAGTTAAACGAATAGTTCGACAACGAGAACTATGTTCAACTACTTTGGGGTGCTCAACACTCGTCTTACGAGTGAACATATCAACATACCATCCCTGCTCTGCTAAAGCTTCACCTACTTGGCGAACATAAACGTTTTGTCCTCCAGCTTCCTCTTTACCAATTTCCATTGCCGGGTCACCATGAACTGAGATGAGGGCAATATGCTTTCCGCTTGTGTTGTTCATAAATAATCGAATATATCTGGATGCTGACGCAATAGAGGGCTGATGGGTAGTCTTTAGTACTTACCCCGCTAATCCCTCAAAGCTAATTTTTTTCGCCATTGTCAAAGAAAGACTTAGGCTAGCTGACTCAATCAGCTGGTAACAGTAGATGATTTACCCTGGAACGAACTTCAAAATTTAACTCATCTCCGCAAGACAGCACGGAAGATTTCGTGTTAGCAAGCGGCGGGCGGCTATCCCTCCCATCCTTAAAGAAATGGGCTTCCCGCCGCTTTCGGTGAAGATTGTAGATGCTATCAAGGACAACTTCTATAATTGGAGCACCCTGAGCTTGATTGGATTTGAAGTAAAGGTCAATGTCTTTCAATTGACGTCCACCTACTCAGATGATTAAGGTAGAAACAATAGCCCTAGTGCAGCGCGACCCAAATAACCCACACAGTTAAAAAAGGTTAAAAAACTTACTGGGCAAGTTTTCTTCCCTTTTACCTGAGTGCCCTAGAGTTTTGGTAGTGGTGTTTCCATCTTCTAGCAAAGAGTCCAAGATAACTGAGGAAGATGAGATATCCCTCTATCTAAGTAAGTAGACTTTTCAGAAGGAAAATTTTCTAAATTTCAGACTATTTACAGTGGCAGAAAAGCATAGTATTGAATAGCAGTAAGTTACTCATGCGATAGGATAAAAGTTTAAGGAATTAAAAAATCTGCATTAGCTAACCAGCTAAAAACACTCAATATCTGCTATGATGGGTAATCGTCACTCAGGAGAGGTGGCTGAGTGGTTGAAAGCGGCAGATTGCTAATCTGTTGATAGGTACGTAAGTCCTATCCGAGGGTTCGAATCCCTCCCTCTCCGTTCTTTCAGCTCAATAAGTCGGTGTGAGATACTCAGTAAAGTTATCTTGTTGCGGCTCTTAGTGACCATGAGTAAACTTACTTCAGCTAGTAGCCTCAAACCTCGTTTAGCTTTTAGGAAGTATCCAGCCAAAGGGATTATTCCTCAGAGGCAACACCAAGCGATCGCTTTAGCAATTACTATTTTGTTTCCTGCTATCTTAACAGCAGCTTGTGGAGAAAGCATCACCACTCCCTTAGAAGAGA
>JAAHGL010000055.1 GCA_010692635.1 Symploca sp. SIO2C1
TCATACATGATTTCATAAGACATTTCCCGACAAAAAAGACTGGCAGGATAAATCCTGCTAACTAGACGTTTTCTCGTTTTCATCCCCCGCTTAAAAGACGGGGGCTTTCAACTTCGAGCCTTGTAAGCCACCACTTCCGGTAATAGTAAAAGAGTTACCCTCAGCAGCAGTACAGCTAGCAATCACTTGTTCATTAAGAGCAATTACATCTTCTGGCAATTCTACTAATCCTGAACTAGGGTCTACTTCGGGATTGGTGATGTTAACAGTGCCGGAAACCCCAAATTCTGAACTGGCGGTAATAGCACTGTTTAGAGAAACAAAAACGCTTTTGGCAATAATGTTGATGTTGCCTCCTACACCTTGGAAAGCATTAGCGTTAATCTGGCTCCCTTCTAGCACAGCTAAGGTGTCCCATGCCTTCCACTCTAATCTCTCCCGGATTGGAACCATATTGCAATCCAATAGGAATATTGACAGTTAGCAAAGGGGGTGGATTGGGTTCAGTAGCACTGAAGAGACTCCCATCCTCAAACAGTAGGGTGTCAGCAGTACTAGCACAAAAAGAGCCCCCAATATCCAGTTGAGCGTTAGCACCAAAAACAACACCACTAGGATTAATCAGAAATAAATTCGTTGCCCCGTTGGCACGAATAGTACCGTCAATGTAGGAAATTTGTCCTCAGCCTTAGATGACATCTAACTTGGGAGGGTTTTTTTGAGTAATGAGCGTTAGAGGGACTTGCGCCCCAAAAAGAAGACAGAAACTAGTCAGCCTCCCTTAGAACCTTCTGCCTTCTGCCCTGGAGCCTTCTGCCTTTTTTCTCGAGAGTAATGAGTAATGAGTGAAGAAACTTTTGTCAAATCCTCTGCCCTGGAGCCTTCTGCCTTTTTTCTTGAAACCCACTGTAAATTTCACCTCACCCATAGTGAAGCATCTGGGCTGTCTGGAGATCCTTTATTATCTTTTCTTTCCAACTCGTTGCCCGGAGTCGCTGATAAGCCTATACTTACCCAATAGGGAGGTATGGGAATATCACCATACTTTCAACAATTAATAATGACTAATGAATAATAAATAATTACCTCTCCTTAAAAGAAGAGGATTGCAAGTAAGGAATAATTATTTAATTATTTCTTCGTAAACGAAGAGGCTTTAAACCAAATTAAACAATTATTAATTATCAATTATTAATTATCAATTATCAATTATTCATTGGTAAAGACTGCTTTATGGTTAAGGAATTTGTGTCCAGCGAAACTATTGCTGCGATCGCAACAGCAGTTGTTCCTCAACAAGGAAGCGTTGGTATTGTGCGGCTGTCGGGTTCAGAGGCACTGGCGATTGCTCGTACCTTATTCCAAGCACCAGGAGATCAAGTTTGGGAAAGTCACCGGATTCTCTACGGCTACCTGCGCCATCCTCAAACCCAACAACTGGTAGACGAAGCACTACTGCTAATTATGCAAGCTCCCCGCTCCTATACTCGTGAAGATATAGTAGAGTTCCATTGCCACGGTGGAATTATACCAGTCCAGCAGGTGTTGCAGTTGTGCTTAGAACAAGGAGCAAGGTTGGCTCAGCCAGGAGAATTTACCCTGCGGGCATTTTTGAATGGACGGTTGGATCTAACTCAAGCCGAAAGTATTGCTGAATTAGTGGGCTCTCGCTCCCCTGCTGCCGCTCAAGCTGCTCTTGCTAGTTTGCAAGGTAAACTTGCTGCACCCATCCACCAACTGCGAGCTATTTGTTTGGATATTTTAGCTGAAATAGAAGCCAGGATTGATTTTGAAGAAGATTTGCCCCCCTTGGATGAAGGGGAGGTAGTAGCTCAAATGGAACAGGTAGTGGAGCAAGTTACCAGTATCCTGGCAACAGCAGACCGGGGTCAACTGCTGCGCACAGGCTTAAAAGTAGCCATAGTCGGGCGTCCTAATGTAGGTAAATCCAGTTTACTCAATGCCTGGAGTCAGAGCGATCGCGCGATCGTTACAGAGCTTCCTGGTACTACCCGTGATGTGGTGGAATCTCAGTTAGTAGTTGGCGGCATACCAGTACAAGTGCTGGATACTGCTGGAATTAGGGAAACTGCTGATAAAGTAGAGAAGATGGGAGTGGAGCGATCGCGTAGTGCTGCTCAAACTGCTGACTTAGTTTTACTAGTGATCGAGGCTATAACTGGCTGGACAGCTGCCGAGCAGGAAATTTACGAGCAGGTGCAACATCGCCCTCTGATTCTGGTGATTAACAAAACTGACCTCACCCCAGCAGATACTGTCTCTTTTCCTGATACGATTAACCAGATAGTTCCTACTGCTGCTGCTCACAACCAAGGTATTAATGACTTGGAAACAGCGATTTTAGAAGCAGTACATACTGATAATCTCCAAGCTGCTGACTTGGAGCTAGCGATTAACCAACGCCAAGCAGCTGCCTTAACTAGAGCTAAAATTTCTCTGGAGCAAGTGCAGCAGACAATTACCCAACAGTTACCGCTCGATTTCTGGACAATTGACCTGCGAGGGGCAATTCAAGCTCTAGGAGAAATCACTGGTGAGGAAGTCACTGAATCGATACTTGATCGCATTTTTAGTCGCTTCTGTATTGGGAAATAAGTAGGGCTTGCTGCATAAGTAGGGTTTGCTGAAAAAGTCGTAATTTTCTGGTTTTGAAGTAATAAGTAATAAGTAATAAGTAATAAGTAAAGAGTGTACTATCGCTTGCTGCACAACTCTTTGGCGAGCAGTAGGGGCGATTAGCGATTAGCCATTAGCCATTAGCGATTAGCCATTAGCCATTAGCCATTAGCTTTGAGCGTGTTTCTTAAGAGTAACAAGTAACGTTGACTGTAATTATGCGATCGCTTTTGGTATGGCTGCTGCTGGCTAACAAATTACTCTTACAGTTGCTCAATCTCTATTTTAGTCAGTCCTGTTACTTCTGTGATAGTCTCAATATCTATTCCTTTGTATTTTAATGTTCTGGCCATGTTAATCTTTTCCTGTTGCTTGCCTTGTTCTATGCCTTCTTTGATGCCTTCTTCTAAACCCTCCAATCTTCCTTCTGAGCGGGAACTTTCTATAATACTAACTTCATAGCGCCTATTCTCCATATATCTCAAGTAGTTTGCCCTTTCTTCTTCACTCAAGCTATCTACTAGTAAATTTTCCTTCGCTTCCGCTAAACCCTGGGCTGTAAATTCCTCTTTGATTTGGCTCCTTTTCAGAAAATATATCCATTCATCCAAGGTATTCTTTGCTACGTCGTTAAAGTTGTTCACTTTAATCACATAATACTCTGGGAAAATCTCAGATACTTCTTGGATATTAAACAACTTCTTCTGTTTTATTGATGGTACTAAAGAGTCTTCTAAGTGAAGTCCACGAAAATCTAACTTCCCTTGGTAAATATAATCATCCCCCTGTCCCAAAGAAAAGTAGACCACATTCACTGAATAAACTTTTTTTACTTTACCGTAAGGCTCTCCCTTTTCCAGAAAGTCGGTAATTAATTTCGCTGTACCGTAGAGCATGCGATGAAAATAATCTTGCTCTGTATTGTTTTGCACTTCAATGAGAATTAATTCACCTTGGTCATTTTCTGCCAGAATATCGACTCGATTGAGCTTGTCATCCTCTGCTTGTGGATTGCTCTCACTTTCGAGTATCGATTGTATCTTGATTTGTTTGCCCAATAACTCACTGAGGAAACCTGCCAAAACGACATGATTAGCTTTGTTTCTGAGTAATTTTTTAATCGCCCAATCAAATCTGATGTGTGTTGGGGGCATAACGATATTGATGGGAGTGTCTACTTAATTTATTTTAGAGCGTTTCTCATACTTGTGAGGTACATTAGTTATTGGTTTTTGGGAATGGGGAATAGGGAATAGGAGATGTATCTCATGGATGGGAGAATTGCTATAAGATCATCCTAGTGCAGCAGGCATGGAAATAACCCACCAGGAAAGAGAGCGATAGAATCCTTACTCTATAAGCATTCTAAATTCCCAATTCTACATTCTAAATTCTAAATTCTAAATTCTCTTCACAATCCATTACCAATTAGAATAAACGGTGCCCAATAATAAGGATGATTGAGACGATTCACGACTTCCCGCTTTAGCCCATCGCGAACCTGTACTGCGACAATGGAACCCCGTTGCTCTCCCACCGCAGTATAATCACCGGTAATTAGAGCTACTTGTGCTTGTCGTAGAGCTTCAGCTTTTGTCTTGTTATTTTGCAATGCTCCATAAAAGGCATTCATCAATACTTGAGTACCTCCATCATCCACACTCCATAAAGATGCGATCGCGGCTCTGGCTCCTGCTCTCTGCATCTGGTAACCTAAACCTAGAATTTCTGCTCCTGTACCTAAATTGCCACCAAGTCCAGTTTCGCAGGCGGAAAGCACCACTAAATCAATGTTATTAAGGTTCCAGTTGCGGACATCGGCAATAGTTACCGGAGTGCCATCACCAAAGAGAATGAAGGATTCTTCTGGTGTTCCTACTACGATCGCTCCGTGGGTGGCAAAATGTAAGATGGTATGGTCACCCATTTTCGGTTTCGTATCTTGGGGATTGAAAGCATTATTGAATAGTTGGGTGGTATCGGGAACTGTTTCAGCTAAGGTTTCAACTTCCACTCCTGCATAAGGTAAACCACCAAAGTTAAAGCGTTTTTTAGCGAGCGTGAAACTATGGCTTCCAGTAGTAAAGGCTCCAGCTAGAATCTTGAGTTGGGATGAAGTTTGAGTATCTAGGTCGGTGAGAGAGGCAGCGGTAATATTATTAATACGATAGCGTTGGACTAACCATTGTTGGCCATCATATAAAGCTGCTAGGGGAATGTAACGCAGTTGTCCATCGGGTGCATAAATTAGGGTTTCGGCTTGTGCTATTTTGAGGTCATTTTCTAGAGGTTTAATCAGCCAGTTGTAGAGTTCCTGTGCCGGTTTTTTTGCATCAGCTGTGGGATTGCGCAAGGCTTGGCGGAAGCTGACAATTGCTTGATTGAGTTGCTTTTTTGTAACTGAGACAGTGCGACGAATTGGGGGAGAATCAGGGGTAGTGAGGACAAGTTCCAGGCGGTCTTCTAGAATAAGAGGATAGAGGAGGACGGCATTTTGTTGCAAATTTCTCAGATTGTCTTGGATACTTAATAAGTCTTCCAAGTCGTCTACTAAATCTGGTTTGCGGGTTTTGGGAGTAAGCTTGGTAATCAGTGCTTCTACTTCCTCACTATCGATAAAGTTATTGAAATCGGCGATAATTTGTTCTTGAGCTTTCACCAGTTGGGTGAGACGCTGTTCCTCTTTAGCAGTGCGGTTAGCTTTTGCTCGCAGTTGCTTGAGCTCTTTACCAATAGCGATCGCTTGCCCTAAAATCTCTTGTAAACCATCCTCAATCTGCTGTTCTGGTGGTAAATTGGGCACACCTTGAGCAGTTGTTTCATTGCCTCGGACATTACGCAAATAATCTTCAAGTTCTTGGACTTTGAGTAAATCGAGAACTTGTTGTGCTTCCAGGATGCGGTTTTGTTGTAGTAATAAGTCGGCTAGATAGCGATAATCCTCAGCAATGGTTTCAGTGTAGGATTGTTGTTGTTCTGGGGGGAGTTCCTTGATACTTTCCCGAATCCCTTCTCTGACGTTAACCGAGCGTTTGAAGAAAACAATGGCTAACTCGGGTTGGCTCTGTTTTTCTAACAGATAACCAATATTACTCAGATTTTCTCCTTCT
Source organism: Symploca sp. SIO2C1 (assembly GCA_010692635.1). Classification (GTDB taxonomy): domain Bacteria; phylum Cyanobacteriota; class Cyanobacteriia; order Cyanobacteriales; family Coleofasciculaceae; genus Caldora. Next base: position 5,748 of record JAAHGL010000055.1, read on the forward strand.
GTGGCTCTATCTCCTACTTCTTGGCTGATGACTAAAGCTTGTTGGTAATACTCCAAGGCTGTGTCATACTGTGCCAAATGGTAGTAAGCTTCCCCAATATTGTCGAGAATTGCTCCTTCTCCCTGCTTGCTGCCAAGGAGTTTTTGAATAGTTAAAGCTTGCTGATAGAATGAGAGTGCTAATTCGTATTTGCCCTGGTTGCGGTAAACTTGTGCAATGTTGTTGAGGGTTACTCCTTCGAGTAATTTTTTTTCAACATCAATGGTTTTTAGTAAGGCTAAGGCTTGCTGGTAGGAATCCAAAGCTAATTCGTACTCTTCTAGATGAGTGTGAACACTGCCAGTAGCAATGAAGATTCGGATTTTACCTAACTTATTACCACGAGAGAGTGCTGAGGCTTGTTGATAAAATTCTAAAGCTTTACTGTAGTCTCCTAAACTGCTGTAAACTCGTCCAAGATTGAAGTGAATTGCCCCTGTATGCTGGGAGACTTCTTGGCGAATCTCTAAGGCTTGCTCTAAGAAATCCAAGGCTAATTTATACTCTCCCAGGCTTTGATACACTAGTCCCATTTGGTTAAGACTCTTCCATTCCTGATGTTGATCTCCAAGTTCCCTAGCAATGCCTAAGGCTTGCTGGAATTTGTCTAGTGCTTTTTGCGCTTGACCCCGCTTGGAGAGTAGTATTCCTTCTTGATAGAGTTGAACTACCTGTTCTCTTTTTTCTGCATTAGGAGACTTTGGCAGAATCAGAGGTTCAAGATTTAAAGTAATAGCTAAACTGGGTGGTTTTACACCTGACTTTTGGTCAACTTCTGACCAAATGGCCACAGCTTGCTCATAGTAATTGGCTGCCTGCTCAGATTCTCCTAAATGCTCGTAAGTTACCCCAATATTGTTGAGAGTGACTGCTTTGAATGGTCTCTTACCAATTTCTTGCAGAATTGCCAAAGCTTCTTGGTAAGAGTCGAGTGCCTGTTGATACTTGCCTAACTTATCGTAAACTGCCCCAAGATTATTCAGGGCTACTGCTTCTCCTTTTTGATCACCGACTTCCTGCACAATTACCAAAGCTTGCTGGTAGTAATCGAGTGCTTTTTCATACTCTTCTTGCTGTTCGTAAATGCCGCCAATATTGTTGAGAGTTACTCCTTGTCCTCCCCTGTCATCAATTTCTTGAGCAAAGGCTAAAGCTTGTTGGTAGGATAAGAGTGCTTGCCGATACTCTCCTAACTCGTAGTAAACTAATCCTATATTATTGAGGGAACCTCCCTGACCAAAATGAGTAAATAAGATACCCATTTTCTGTGCTTGTTGGAAGTAAGCCAGCGCCTGTTGATACTCTCCCATTTGGCGGGAAACTATCCCCATTTGGTTAAGGATTATCCATTCCTCATCCTTATCGTCAACTCGTTGATAAATTGCCAAAGCTTGCTGGTAGTAATCTAAGGCTTCCTGATACTTGCCTAGCTCTTGGGCAACTAAGCCTGTATTGTAGAAAAGTTTCGCACCTCTAGCGTAGGAAGGAGGTATATCTTCCTCCGGGCAATTACTCAATTCCTCTTCAATTGCCGCAGCTTGCTGGTAGTTAGCAAACGCCTGCGAATAATCTTCCCAGCGTTGATAAATTCTGCCTATTCCTGTTAAGGTTATCCTTTGCCAAGCGCGATCATTACAAGTAGCACCATCTTCTTCCCGAATCGCTACAGCTTGCTGGTAATAATCTAGTGCTTGCTGATAGTCTCCTAGCCTGTTGTAAATGTTCCCAATTCTGTTGAGAGTTACTCTAGCACCTGCATCATCATTTACTTCCCGTTGAACTACTAAAGCTCGCTGGTAGTAATCCAATGCTTGTTGATATTCATTCCTACTGTAGTAAACTCTCCCAATTTGCTGGAGAGTTGTCCCAACACCTACCTTATCCCCTATCTCTTGATAAATTAATAAGGCTTCCTCGAATTTAGCTAAGGCATTGCCAAACTTAATTTGGTCATACAATTCTATCCCTTCTGCCAGCAAGCGATCCGCTTCTGGTTTTTGATTTTGTGCTGCCTGCGCTTGGACTACAGCAGGTGAATCTTGAGCAGCAACAGGAAACACAACAGAGGTGACTACCAATAGAGGTGTAGCAGCAGTAAGGAGTAAGTATTTGAAATAGCAACGCATTTTAATAAGGGAAAAGGTTAAGGGTTAAAGTTTCAAGACAGCTATAGGAATCAGCTTAAACATTCTTATTTTATATATCTCTCAATAGCACAGAAGTTACGCAAAAATTTACTGAACTATATTACATTTCTCGATGGGTAGAGGGGATATGTTAGAACTAGGGAGAGTAGCGATCGCTTTCTTGCTTAGTATGGTCCCAAAAACCGCTCACCATCAAAATGAATCATATGAGTTGGAGATTCTGCAATCCAGACTTCAGTTTCCCAAGAAATTTCATTGAGATACTGTGCCATGTCCTTACGAGTCAGAAAAGCACTGACAAATACTAGGCCTGCTGTTGAATCCTTGAAAATTGCTTGAAGCTCATTCCGACGCTTTGCATCTACCGAACCATGGCTGGTAACAGCCTCAATTAGTACCAGCCAATTTTGATTGACGTGGTGTACTACAACGTCAGGAATTTTACCATGAGTATTAAGGTTAACCCCCAATGCTTCTAGTAATTGCTTGTCGATGTAGCTCCACTTATTACCAGTATCGCCTACAGAGATAGCTGTATAGGTTGACTGAGTAAATGAGATTTTTCTATCACTTCTTTTTCAAGATCATCTAAATAAGCTTTGACGGAATAAGCCAAAACCTTGGCTAGGACAGGAGGAACTGCATTACCAATCTGATTGCATTGACTCTCTTCCCTCCCCTGAAATTCAAACCAATCGGGAAAGCTTTGGAGACGAGCACCTTCTCGGACAGTTAACCGTCTTCTGCGCCCATCAGGCAATCTAATACGTAACATATCTCCTGTAGGAGCACTAAGGTTGCGGCAAGTGACGGTTCTAGAAGGTGCATCAAGATGTAAATCCCTAGGTTTGACACATTTAGAAGCTATCTCATATTTTTTGATATACTCATCCATACTAGGAGTAAGAAATTTGGAGTCAGATGGTGCTAAAAATGCCAGCTCTCCTAAAGCTTCACCAGCTGTATATGGGGAGTTCACATGTGTTTTTTGTGGCCATTTCCATCTACCTTTGTGAGCAACACAAAAAAGACGTTCTCTCCGTTGAGGTACTCCATAATGCGCAGCATTGAGGATATTCCATTCAACGATATAGCCTAACTCTCTAAGAGCCGTTACAATCTCTTCAAAATAAGCTTTGTTGCGAAATAGCATTCCCCGCACATTCTCAAATATAGCTAGCTGAGGACGATAGTGCTCAACAGCATCAATAAAAATGGGAAAGCCATCACGGCTGTCTTTGAGTCCGAGTTGATGTCCACCAACGCTAAAAGGTTGACAAGGGGGACCTCCAATAATTGCGGTGGCTCCGTTGACTAAATCAGGTTTACGTGGAAGTGTTATCTGATGACAGGAATTGTGCAGGTTGTGACGATAAGTAGTGCAAGCATCTTCGAGTTTTTCATAACCAACGGTTCTAAAACCTGCGGCTTCAAAACCCAGTGCTAGTCCCCCACAACCAGCAAACATATCTATGATCAAAGGTGCATCTACATCAGTTTTGGGAAGTTGAAGAGCTTTTTCGATGAAATCTAGGTAGAGAGTTTTGTTTTGCATTCTACTATGATAAATCTCCCCTGCTAAAGATTTGGGAAGAGCGATTACCTAATTCCCCTCAAGGGATTTGACTGAGGAATACAAATCAGCCTCAGCAATGGTGAGTTGAAGCTCGCTTTCAACTTTTTCAAAGGTGAAATCACTATATGCCATATCCTGTCAACTTGAGGAATTTGTAGGTATTTTTTTTGCAGAAAATCACCGCAAGAGTTGTGAGAGGGATACGCTCTAGAATAAAATACTTTCTTGAAAGTAACCTAACATCTCTCCCTGCAATGCACCTGGAACTCCACCGAAAGCAATTTCCAGCATTAGCTAACAAAGCCTATTTCAACTTTGGTGGCCAAGGTCCTCTACCTCAAGCATCCTTGGAAGCGATGCAAAAAGCCTATGAGTACATTCAGTTGTATGGGCCGTTCTCTAGTTCAGTGAATGTCTGGCTTAGATCCCAATTGCACCAAACAAGAGTTGCGATCGCGTCGGAATTGGGTGCTTCGGTAGAGACCATTACTCTAACGGAAAATGTCACTGTTGGCTGTAATATTGCTTTGTGGGGGATTGATTGGCAAGCTGGCGATCGCATACTTCTGAGCGATTGTGAACATCCAGGAGTTATCGCTGCAGTAGAGGAAATTGCCCGTCGCTTTAAGGTGGAAGTGGACTCTTGTCCAATTATGGCAACTCTCAATCAGGGAGACCCCACAGCCGTTATTGCTCAACACCTACAACCCCGCACAAGACTGGTGGTGCTGAGTCATCTGTTGTGGAATACCGGTCAAGTTTTACCTCTCAAGGAAATTGTTGAAGTTTGCCACAACTATACTGCCAGTACTCAGCCAGTCAGAGTTTTAGTAGATGCAGCACAGTCGGTGGGTTCCCTACCTTTAAATTTAACTGAACTGGGAGTAGACTTCTATGCCTTCACAGGTCACAAATGGTGGTGTGGAGCAGCTGGCTTGGGTGGTTTGTACGTTCGAGCAGAAGTACTGGAGAGTACCCAGCCTACTTTCGTTGGTTGGCGCGGTATCCTGATTGAGGAAACGGGTAAACCTATAGGATGGAAGCCTGATGGTAGAAGATTTGAAGTAGCAACCTCAGCTTATCCTCTTGGTATTGCCTTGCGCAGTGCAATCGCGATTCATCAGCAATGGGGGACATCTCAAGTACGTTACGAGCAAATTTGTCAGTTAAGTGAGTACCTCTGGCAGCGTTTATCCCAACTAGATCTTGTCCGCTGTTTAGCAACCTCACCCCCAAAAGCTGGTCTTGTCTCTTTTGTCTTGACTAATGGACAATCTCATGAGGAGTTAGTACGCTCTTTGGAAAAGCAAGGTTTTTTACTCCGAACTCTCCACAAACCAGATTGTATCCGCGCCTGTGTTCACTATTTCACCACACCCAGCGAAATTGATCAATTAATTGAGGCAATTAGTGACTCTTGGGAAACATTGAAAAGCTAATTGCTAATGGCTAATGGCTAATTGCTAATTGTTAATTGCTAATTGCTAATGGCTAATTGCTAATTGATAAGATCAGGGTGTCACTTGTCGAAGCACAGGTAGTGAGGAACCGGGTGGCTCACCCACCGCTTGCCAAAAATCCAACTCGTAAGATTGGAGTAGCCGTGCCGATCTCTGTGCTTCTGTTAGACAGGCTCCACGCTGCAACCCAGCTGCAATAACTTCAATACTGTTCTCCTCGAAACCGGGGATCGGCTCGGCAAAGAAGCTAAAGAATGCCACCTCTTCAGGGGAAAAACCGTAGACGTTGACTAGCGCATCCCGCAGACGACCCATATTTTCACCAAAGACAGGAAAGTTGACCAGGAACGAGGCCCCGGCTATAGTACGATTAGCATTAGCGGCAATCCAAGCGACTCGTGAGGGATAGGTCTGACCTTTGGGGCGTGGTTCGTAGGCTGCTAGATCTTCCTCGTCGAGTCCAACACTGCTGGCAAAGTCGATCAGCAGTGGCAGAGCGATCGCTTCACCGGAGGCGATGCCACCAAAGAGTTGCCGACTTTGCGAGTCGTTGAAGCGAGCAGTCATTTGTGCGAAGCTGCTCCAGTCGCTACGAATGATGTTGTACTGTTCAGCGGCTACAGATGCGATCTGCTCTAGGGAAACGGTACCGGCTTCGACTCTGGCAAGAAATGGAACGTTGCGGATCTGATCCTCCACTGTTGCAAGATCAGCTCGGATATGATCTATGAGTTGACGTGCCTTCTCTCTAGCGGCTGGCAGGTTTTGGGGAGTGGCACAGACACCAAAGCTGGTATCTTGGGGAGCAGAGTTGGCGACATTGGGAAGGGGACTTGTCAGATTTGTACCTATCAAGATCAGAGTGACGCAAAAGATCTTGAACAATGTGTTGAGCTTCATGGTTTCTCCTCAGATTTGATAATCAAACCAATTGCATAATTTTAAGTTCCTTTTCCCAAAGATTAGACTGGAAGGGTTTTTCCCTTTTCCATCAGCCTGAGTGGCTGATCCGAGATCTACTATCTTTCGGAGGTTCCTTGAATATGGCAGGAAACTGGCTAAGTTTGCTAGGAAAGTTATCTTTGGTAATTCCCTTAACAGTAAGTAGAGTAACTATTGGTTCTGTTGAGGGAGTTATTGCTCAAGTTGTCTCAGATCCCAGTCTTGGTGGGGAAAGTTCTGTAGTGACACCCATTAATGCACAACTGGAGCGGATTGATGGGGGAGCGATTCGAGGTGCTAATCTTTTCCACAGTTTTCGGGAATTTAATATTGGTGAGGGAAGAAGAGTTGATTTTGCTAATCCTACGGGTATTGGAGCTATTTTCAGTCGGGTGACGGGAAGTAATCCCTCTCATATATTTGGCACCTTGGGTGTTTTGGGTGAAGCGAATCTATTTTTGATTAATCCTCATGGTATTCTGTTTGGTCCTAATGCCCAATTGGATATGCGGGGTTCGTTTGTCGCAAGTACGGCTAACAGCTTTGTCTTTTCTGATGGTAGCCAGTTTAGTGCCACTAGTCCTAATGCACCGCCACTGTTAACCGTTGATGTTTCGGTGCCGGTTGGTTTGCAATTTGTGGGGGAACCGGGAGCAGTGGTTAATACTGGTGATTTAGCTGTAGAGTCAGGGGAAAATTTGACTCTGGTGGGAGGAACGGTAGTTAGTACGGGAGAATTATCTGCTCCTGGAGGTGAGGTAGCACTGTTGGCAGTACCGGAGGTAATGGGGGATGTTGGTAAGCCGGTAGTGGAGTTAACTGAGGGGGGACAGCTGTTGGGTTTATCCTCAATTGTTAATTCCCAATCCTCGGTGTCTGAGCCTCAAACTTTGTCAGAGCTACTAACCGGTGCAGGTAATCTTGCGGAGCTGACGGTTACTGATGAGGGAGAAGTGCAGCTAACGGCAACTGATACTAGGATACCAACGGATGCAGGAATTGCGATCGCATCCGGTAATATCGATGTTTCCGGAGATACGGCGGGTAAGGTGCAGGTTTTGGGAGATAAAGTTGGACTAATTGATACCCAGATTAATGCTTCTGGTTCCAATGGTGGTGGTACGGTGTTGATTGGTGGGGATTATCAGGGAGTTAGTTCTATACTCAATGCTGAGCGTACTTATATTAGTAGTGATTCGGTAATTAATGTTGATGCGCTAGTAGATGGAGATGGGGGTCAAGCGATCGCTTGGGCAGATGGAACCACTGGGTTTTATGGTAAGATTAGCGCCCGTGGTGGCAGCAATAGCGGCAATGGTGGGTTTGTTGAGGTTTCTGGTAAGGAGAATTTGATTTTCCGAGGTGAGGTTGATACTAGTGCTCTTCAGGGTAATTTTGGCACATTGCTACTTGATCCACAAAATATCACCATTGTAGGTGGTCCTGCTGGTAGTCAGCCTGACGATGGTGAGCTTAACGATGGTGTAATTGGCTTTGCTGATCCTGGTGACACATTCACGATTTCTAGTGGAACGCTGGAAGCTATAACTGGTCAGGTTATGCTAGAGGCAAGTAATGATATTGTCATCACTCCTGGTGTATCTTTAGATTTTGCTGACGGTAACGGTGCGATCGCTTTTACTGCCGATGCTGATATGAATGGTGTTGGCAATTTTGTGATGGATTTGGGAGATACTATCAGAACTGATGGACGAGCTATAGAGATTTCGGCAGCGAGTATAACAGCTGGAAGTATCAGCACTGATGGTGGAAATATTAGCCTCACTAGCATTGGTGGTGATATCACCACAGCTGATGTTGAATCAGCTGGCATATTCGGAGGTGGTATTATTACCCTTGTTGCCGAAGGCAATATCAATACAAATCAGTTGGATTCTAGTAGTAATGGGTTGGCGGGCAATGGTGGTAAGATTAGCTTAGATGCTGAGGGCGACATTAACGTAAGTGATAAAATTAAATCAGATAGTTTTCTGGGCAATAGTGGTTGGATTAACCTAGAAGCTAACGGCGACATCTATGTAAGTGACTCCATTGAATCTGACAGTTTCTTTGGCGATGGCGGTGATATTAGCCTGAAGGCTGAGGGCAACATCACGACACTAGAGAATATTCAATCTTTCAGTGTTAATAACGGTGATGGCGGCAATGTTACTTTCGATACTAACGGCAATATCACCACAGTAGGAGAAATCAGCTCTGCTAGTAATGACGGCGATGGTGGTGCAATTAAATTTACTAGTAATAATGGTTCAATTGACACTACAGGAAGTATTCTCAGATCCTCCTCTACCGCTGGCTCTGGAGGCTCAATAACTCTTTCTGCGGACAGGAATATTACCACAACTGATATTTCCTCTTCCAGCCGAGAGGGGAATAGCGGTGAAATTTTCCTTCATAGTAGGAAGGGTGGAATTGATTCTACCGAAGGTGTTTTCTTGTCTGGCTCTATCACTGGTAATGGAGCAAGAACAACTCTTTTAGCTGAAACGGATATTAACACAGGTGATATTTTCTCTCTCACTCAAGAGGGGAATAGCGGTGAGATTTTAATTAACAGTAATAGTGGTAGTATTACCGCAGGTATTCTCAACTCAAACTCTCTCAGTGGCAATGGAGGAGAGATAAATCTTTCTGCTGAGAGGAATATTACTACAAGGCATATTGCCTCTGCTAGTCGAGACGGCAATAGCGGAGAAATTTCCATCACTAGTAATAGTGGTGGCATTGATACAACAGAAGGTAATCTTAACTCTGGCTCTGTCACTGGCAATGGAGCAGCAATAACTATTTCTGCCGAGAATGACATTACCACAGCTAGGATTTCCTCTTCTAGTCAAGAAGGTAATAGCGGTGCAATTTTACTCGACAGTAATAGTGGTAGCATTGACACCACAGAAGGTACTCTCAGCTCTGGCTCAAGAGTTGGCAAGGGAGCAACGACAACTATTTCTGCTGAAGGAGACATTACCACAGCTAATATTTTCTCTTGGAGTCGAGAGGGGGATGGCGGTGAAATTTTGCTAGAGAGTAATAACGGTAGTATTGATACCACTGAAGGTACTCTCTTCTCTGGCTCTATCACTGGCAATGGAGCAGCAATAACTGTTTCTGCGGAGAATGACATTACCACAGCTAGGATTTCCTCTGGTGGAAATGGCAAGAGCGGTGAAATTTCGTTAGAGAGTGATAGTGGTAGCATTGATACTACAGCAGGTCTTCTCAACTCTGGCTCGATACTTGGCAATGGAGCAAAGATAACTGTTTCTGCTGAGAATGACATTAACACAGCTAGTATTTACTCTGGCAGTCGAGATGGCAATAGTGGTGAAATTTCACTAGAGAGTAATAGTGGTAGCATTAATACAACAGAAGGTTCTCTCAACTCTGGTTCTTCCGCTAGGGATGGAAGCCCGATAACTCTTACTGCTAACGGCAACATTGTCACGAGAGATATATTTTCTGCTAGTAATCAAGGTAATGGTGGCAAAATTCAATTCAACAGTCACCGTGGTGCCATTGATACCACCGCAGGTACGTTATTCTCTATTTCTAACGCCGGTAATGCCGGAGAAATTGCTCTTACTGCCGATAGCAACATCACCATAGAAGATATTCAATCTGTCAGTTTTGGCGGTAATGGCGGTGAGATTACACTAAAGAGTCACAATGGTGCAATTGAAACTACAGGAGGGATTGTCAACTCTGGCTCTTTCTTGCAACATGGCGGCAATATTACCTTCACTGCTAACCGTAAAATCACCATCGCAGGCATTATTAATTCAGATGGTAATTTAACAGGAGGAGATATCACCCTACAAAGTACTGATGATATTAATCTTACTGGAGGTAATCTTAATTCTTCTGGTAAAGGTACTGGAGGTTCGATCAACTTGACTAGTAGTGATGGAGCCATAGCTCTAGAAAATAGCTTAATCCGCAGTCAAACCAATTCAGGTACAGGAGGGGATTTTAATTTCCATGCTAGGTCATTTTCCTTAAGTAATAGTAATGTAATCCTCTTAACTCGCAACGATGCTGAGGCTGGGAATATCAACATAACCGCAACAGAGTTTGTTGACTTAAATCAAGGTAGCAGCTTGTTAACTAAGATTCGAGGGACTCAACCTAATGGAAACCTAACTATTGATACTCAAGCGTTAAGGGTTCGGGATGGCTCAAACCTATCGACTTCCGCAGAAAGCGCATTTTCCACTGGCAGTGGCGGGATTTTAACTGTCAATGCTGATTTGGTGAACATCAGTGGTACTTCAGCTGATGGTTTAACTCCTAGTACTGTAGCTAGTATCAGCATCAGGGGAGGCAATGCGGGAGATGTCAGAATTAATACGAATCAACTAACTCTCCGGGATGGTGGTTCAGTCGCCGCTTCTACTTTTAATGAAGCACAAGGAGGAAATGTGGTTATCAAGGCTGACTCTGTGGTAGTCACTGGCACTTCAGAGAATCAGCTATTTGGCAGTGGTATCTCAGTCGATACCTTGGGTAGTGGCAAAGCTGGAGAATTGAGGATTGATACTAACCAGCTATTGATTCAGGATGGAGGAGTTGTATCTGCTTCTACCTTCGATAGTGGAGAGGGAGGAACTATTAAAATTAACGCTGGGGAAATCTTTGTCTCAGGAGCTTCATTAGACAATCAGCTCAACAGCGGCATCTATGCTCAATCTTTTGATTTAGGAAAAGCAGGCAGCTTGGAGATTTTCACTGGCGATTTGCTTGTCGAAAATGGGGCGAAAATTACAGTAAGTAGTGAACCCACATCAGAGGATTCTCGTAACGTGATTAATAAAGCCAATGCCTTGATTGAGGCTTTTAAGAGGATTCCGAACCAAGACACTATTCCCCCAGATTTCGTCGTATTAAAGGGTTCAGCTCCTAGTGATGCCGGTGATATCACTATTGACGCTAACTACATTTTTTTAAACAACCAAGGAGAAATTACCGCCGTTACCTCTTCTGGGAAAGGTGGGGATATCAACATTGATGTCTGGGATTTAATTCTGATGCGTCATGAAAGTGAGATCTCTGCTACTGCTGGAACTGCCCCTGGTGGGGGAAATGGTGGCAATATTACCATTAATGCTCCCTTCATTGTTGCCGTTCCTCATGAAAATAGCGATATTACCGCCAATGCTTTCACCGGCAATGGGGGGACGATCACCATTTTCTCCCAAGCCATTTTTGGACTCAAGTTCCGCCCCAACCGAACTCATCTCAGTGACATTACTGTAACTTCTACTGGTGGCGGAATTGATGGCATCTTTGAACTGAATACTTTGGGAATTGATCCCAGTCGCGGTTTAATTGCCTTACCAAATGAACCAGTCAATACAGAACTTGATGAGGGTTGTCAGGGAAATGGGGCACTGGCAAAAGTAGAATTTTTCGAGATTGGGCGCGCTGGTTTACCTGCTTCACCGGATGAGCCATTTGATCCGGATTTCGACGAGTTGGTGTCTCCGACGTCGGAGGTGGAGGAGGAATCTAACCGAATGGTATCACAGTCTCACAGGTGTTCCGTACATCCATAAAAACCCCGACTTCTTAAAGGATACCGCTGGCGAATGGGGGGTATGACTCCCCTATTCAACCTAAAGCTTTTACATACCCGAAGCCACAGATTCTCTCTGTGTTCCTCTGTGCCTCTGTGGTTTGTTTCCTTACTCTATCTATAGGCGCACGTCTATCCCATTATGAAGTAATACTAGCCAAAAATAACTTCAAATGCAACCAAATCCCCAAAAGCTCGTAGTGCGATCGCATTTCTCGTAGGGTAGGCAAATGGAAGCTCTTCGACCAAATCCCAAAAAGCTAGTAGTATGAGCGCCAATCTCATAGATTACGAAGCGCGATCGCACCTGAGGTTCTTTCCCTATCCTCAAATATAAAGAGTAAACCCTAAAATTATTGAGGCTTTTGTTTAACATAACTTTGAAAATCGGTTAGGGTTACTTCATCTAACCACTGCTGTCGTTCAGTCGTGTAATCACCATAACCAACTTCCAGTTGTTGGAGGAAGCGGAGCATTCCTACAACACCTAAAGAGTCAACTAAGGCTTGATACCCTTTTTTCCTCAGTTCAGCTAATTTCATTGCTATCCTCCTGTAAATTTGCCATCAACCAAATTACTGGATTTCTACTGATTTCAAATTCGATTGCATCGCTGTTGAGCAAAACCCATTCCCCCTCCTGACACTTTTGCAGAATAGAAATCATGGCTTCCGCCTCTAGGCGAATCCTGGATTGTTGGAGGTTGTCAAGGGGGCGGTTAAACAACAAATGTCGGTATAAATGACAAGTGATTCCACCATAACCAAGTTTTAGATAGCGTGCGATTGCCTCCGGCACCAGCGAAGTGCGATCGCAGACTTTAATTGTAATGTAGTATGAGTAGCAATCTCGTAAATTACGAAGCGCGATCGCAAATCAGGTAGGTTGGGTAAAACAAAGCTCGAAGCTAACACTATGTGTAATGAACCGATACTCAATAGTTGGGTTTCACTACGTTCCACCCAACCTACTTTGAGGTAGGATAATTGTATTTTGGCAAGGGAATTGCGAAAATCAATCCCCAAAATTCACATCCACATGGGAAAAGGATTTAATTGTTCTTCTGTTAAAGACTCTGGTAACCAACCCATTTTCACCGGCACATCATACAATCTTCCTGCCCCCAAGCGCTTCCACATATGGCGCATTCCTGGAATAATTACCTTAGCCACTCTCAAGCCAATATCAGGACGGGTCTGATCTAAAACTAACAGTTCTAAGCCATTTTGCTCAACAATTTGTTGACACAGTTTAACATCCTCTAATAAATCATTACTAGCTAAGGGCAAATAATCACTACTCTTTTTCGGCATACTTTGACGATCACTAACCAGATAAGATTGATTCGTTAAAGTAGCCGTTTCCCACCATTGAATTGCCAGGGGATCAGCAGAAGGGGGATAGTTCGTGCTCCCATCATCCTTAAAAGATAGCACATTAGGTAAAATCTGATTAACCTCAGTTAAAGCTCGACTAATAGCAATTTTGGGTTCAAAATGGGCTCCATATCCTAAAAGGATATCCTCCACTTCCCGATCTTTCCTGGAACTAATGGCAGCAAAACAAGGAATATTCAAATCACTGGTAATATCTAACACCCACAAATCCCGATCTAGGCTTTGGTAATATTGTTCTAAACTCTGAAAATAGGGTTCATCAAAACTAGCCAAATCTACGCTTTGCTTAGAAAGACGGTTATACCACCATAAGGCAACACAATCCCGTTCTACTATTTCCATAAATCCCTGTAAAATAGCTTCTTCTAAAGTATTTCCCGCCGCACAACCATTGGAGTCAGCCCAACAGTCTAGAGGAGAAGGTTGAGGATAACCGTAGTAACAGTAAACAGTAGGTAAATATTTAAACTCTTGCTCGGTTAAAGACCAAACAGGAGTCCAATCAATTTCTCTGACTTCATCAAAGGGTGCTGGTACTTTTTGAAACCAGCTTTGACAGCCAGCATTCCATTGTTCTCGCTCTTGGTATTGCTGCTCACTAAAATTTAGGCACTGATGAGGATGAATAGCTTTATCTCCTAATTGTTGATAACTAGCCCTTTCCCTAACTTCATTTCCTTGAAATACTCCCGAGTAGCGTTCAATCGCTTCACCAAAACCACTTGCCCTGGCTTGACTATCGGTTCTGCCTTTGCCGGAACTTCTCCCGCCAATATTTTGCCGTAAATTAGCTAAATCATCGAAAACATTGCGAAAATGATGTTTAGCAACATAAGTATTAATTAATCCCGGACTATTAATTTTGGTTAGTTCTCGAACAATACCGGTAATCGGGCTAATATGATGTTGATATTTTTGCAAAGTTGCTTCTGGGGAACAAAACCGGTGTCCCCCGTCAGTAGTAAAGCTTTTTTGACGATGTCCTAAAACCACAGGTGAGGGTTGTTGATTTAACATTTGTCCACAACTAGGACATTGAGGGCGTTTAACCAGAATGTGGTTTTGAATTTGCAGGGTGAGGGTATCATAAGTCATCAAATTCCCTGCTAATCTGGGATTGTTTTTTTGGACAATCCATTTAAAAACCTCTGTCGCAGCCATGGTTAAGGCATTTTGGATCGTAGCAGGGGAAAAACCAAGGGGCGGTGTTAAAGGGGTTGTAATCTGTTTGTGTCTACCAATAAACTCTTCAAGGGGTCGATTATCTCGCCAACGCTGGGCAAAACAATGCCAACATCCTGTTTGCTGAGGGTGAAATAGAGGACCAATCCAACTAATTGTTCCTAATGGTTTGAGCAACATCCAAGGGGTTTGAGATGTTAATGCTTGCTGATTAAACTCCTCTAAGTAGGGATGGAGATAATCATCAGTTAAAATAATAGTTAAATCACCTTCGTCAGCTACTTGAATTTGGAGAGATTTTAAAATATTAATAAAATCTTTCTCAGGAACTGAACTCAAGGATTTTACGGCAACCTTAGTTGATTGTAATTGCTGGCAGGCTTCAGTGGCAGAGATATTAAGATGATGGCAAAAAATAGCTAAATCAGGAGGTGGGAATTCATTGCTTTCTAAAACATATCCCTGTTTGTGCAATTGAAATAGAGCTTGTTGAATTTGTATGCTAAAATTAAGTATTGATTGAAAAAAGTTAGAAGGCTCTTGAGTTAATGTCTGGTCTTCTAGAAGTTCTAGTTGAAGCAGATCAATAATTTCATCAACCTGACGTTGACCATCAATTAATTTGACTAAGCGGCAGTAAAGAGCATCTTGAATACACACCGATTCTCTTTCAGAGACAAAAAATACGGTATCTGGCTCTAGAGTTTCAATTAAGTAGGCTGGATTAAGATAGGGTTGATTGAGCATAGTAGTAAACACCTCTGATACTGATTCAAACTTTTTACGGTAAGTCCTAAACTCTTTCTTAATTCTTAGTTCTTAATTCACTATCGCACCATTGTAAAACTCGATTCCATGCCCACCATTGATCAGGATCTTGCCCTTGACGTTGGCAAGCTTTACTGCTTACATAACCTAGATGACCACCATGGGCAGTTAATAGTAAATCAATCGCTGAATTCTCAGCACAGGCAGCTTGCAAATCCGGTATAATTGTCGGGTCAAACATGGGATCATCGGCAGCGTAAAGGATTAGAGTTGGTTTTTTGAGTTGAGGTAACAGATAAAGAGCATTACTAGCCTCGTAATACTCTTCCACCGAGGAGAAACCTAGTCGTTCAATCACAAGTTCGTGATCAAAGCCCCAAATACTGTTAGCTCTTTTAATTGCAGCAGGATCTATTGCCTCGGGGTGAGCTTGATGAATTCGCCGAGCTAGCTTTTTGAGTTCCCGCGCGATCGCTTTTTCTAAATGTTTACCTAGTGGTTGTTTGATTAGATAGGAAAGGGAACGGTTAGCATCCAGATTGGGACAAATTACGGCCCCGCCCCCAATTTCTGATTCTTGTAATCCTAAATCCTGCCCCCAGCTAGCGATTGTTTGTCCGGCTTTAACCGCCCATAGCGCTAGTTGCCCTCCTAGGGAGAAACCTGTGAACCAGAAGGGGGCTGGGCAACCCATTTTTTTCGCCTCAGCAGCAATACGGACAAAATCCTCTCCTTCATATAAACCATCAGAAGTCAATGTGGGAGACAACTCAGCCGTTTTCCCGTGAGCACGCCAGTCAAAGAGCACTACTGCATAGCCTTGAGCAAAGGCTTTGCGCCCTAAAAGTCTCAGAAACCATTGGTTGTCAAGATTACCTGTAATCCCATAGGTGCCAACAATCGTGCCTTTAGGATGCTCAGGAGTAGCAACAATACCAAAAATAGGTACACCAGAAGCACCAGTAAAGATTCTCTCTTGGTAGAATGGTTCTGGTTCAGAAATGGTCATCTCCCATTTACGGCTGGCTTTTAAAGCGGTGTAGAGAGTCATGGTTAAGCCATTTCTCAGCAACCGATGAGTATGGAAAGAATGGGTCATAATTATGGGGAGATGCACTAATGGTCAATGGTTAATTGCTTTTTTTCCCTGATCTATGAAGCAGTCTTAGGAAAAATGAGGATGAGATTATAGGCAATTAAACTTCACATCATAATACCTAAGTAAGATTTTCGCTCTGGTTAGCGCTAACCTTAATAGTACTGTGCTGGTAAAGACCATTTACTCGTCAAACTAGCCAGAGTCTACACCTTCGATAAACCCTAACTCATCAGTTCATTCATGCTTTTGAGGATTTATCCCCGTAAGCAACGATACTTGTTTACTAAACCTCGACACTCTCCATTGAAGTTACTTCCCTGGTTGATACCAGTACTAGCGGTTGTGCTCTTCTGTGGCTACAGGGAAATCAAGAGCTATGTTGTGCAACCGGAAGCCATCTTTGTCTTGGGAGGAGCAGAGGAGCGAGAGTCATTTGCTGCTAAATTTGCTAAGCTCCATCCAGAGCTAGATATTTGGGTATCTTCCGGTAGTCCAGAATGGTACACTCAAAAGATATTTGCTAAAGCTGGAATTATCCAAGAGCGCTTACATATAGACCGTCGAGCTGTAGACACAGTGACAAATTTCACAACTTTGGTGGATGAGTTGCAAGCTGAGGGGATTGATAGCGTTTATTTAGTTACCTCAGACGATCATATGCGCCGTGCTCGCGTGATTGGTGAAATTGTCTTTGGTAGTCGGGGAATTATCTTAGAGCCTTTACCGGTTACTTCAGGACGTTCCCCTGAACCTATTGATAAGTCCTTTCGAGATGGCTTAAGAGCTATCCTCTGGTTAGCAACTGGCCATACAGGTGCTACCCTAGGTCAGACATCAGATAGTGATCATTAGTTAGGGTTTGCCTCATCGAGTCCATAGATTCTGGTTTTGAAGTAATGAGTAATGAGTAATGAGTAATGAGTAATGAGCATGTTTAGGGACTTCCGCCCCAAAAAGAAGGAGAAAAACAAGTCAGTTTCCCTTGGAGCCTTCTGCCTTCTGCCCTCTGCCTTCTGCCTTTTTTCTCAAGAGCAATCAAGGTAAAGTTAACTTATGGATAAATTTCCCCAGGTAGGGAGCAAGCAAAAACAGAAAAACTAATGGCATCTGAACGAATTACTATTTTATCAAGTAGAGAAATTGAGAAAATGCGTCGGGCTGGAAGTTTGGCAGCTCAACTTTTAGACTATTTGGAACCAATGGTGAAGCCGGGAGTTAGCACTCAGGAACTCAATGATGAAGCAGAGCAATGGACTAAAGCTCATGGAGCTAAAAGTGCTCCCCTTGGTTACAACGGCTTTCCCAAATCTATTTGCACTAGTGTCAACGAAGTTGTTTGTCATGGCATCCCCAACAAGAAGCAAATTCTCCAGGATGGAGACATTATCAATATTGATGTCACCCCAATTGTTGATGGTTTCCATGGGGATACTTCCAAAACTTTCTTTGTAGGTACGCCCTCGCCCTTAGCCAAAAAGTTGGTAGAGGTTACCCTCGAATGTATGATGCGGGGAATTGCTGTAGTTAAACCAGGGGCAAGGATTGGAGATATTGGTGCAGCAATTCAAGAATATGCCGAAGCTGAAGGGTTTTCGGTAGTACGAGATTTTGTCGGACATGGAGTTGGTAGAATTTTCCATACAGCTCCCCAGATTCCCCATTATGGCAAGCGAGGCAAGGGTAAGAAACTCCGTACTGGTATGGTATTCACCATTGAGCCGATGATTAATGAAGGTACCTGGGAAGTGGAGGTTATGGCTGATAAGTGGACAGCACTCACTCTCGATCGCAAACTTTCAGCTCAATTTGAGCATACAATTGCAGTTACTCCCGATGGTGTGGAAATTTTGACTCTGCGTGAAGAAGTAGCCCAAAGGGAATCAGCTTAGGGAATTGATAATTGATAATTGACAATTGATTAATTTGGTTTAAGACCTCTCTTTTATCAATCTTATTGCTTGATTGAAGAAGTAATTGTCCATTGTCAATTTTTGAACATTAGACTTTTGGCATTGCCTCGATAACCATGAAAGCTGCGAAGTATGTCTGGGGAATAGGATTGAGTCGAACAGGAACAACTTCCCTAGCTCAAGCCTTAGGTATTTTGGGCTATAAGACCATTCACTATCCTCTATATTTCGAGGAGATCAAAGGATTCAGAGCTGCCACTGATATTACAATTTTGCTGTGGCTAGAAACTTTGGATCAAAAATACCCAGGCTCAAAGTTTATTTGGACAGAACGGGATATCAATAGTTGGTTGACTTCCTGCGAAAAACACCTAGCTCGCTCAAACCCAGATGCTAGAATGCTAGAAATCAGGCAACAATGTTTCGGCTGTACAGATTTTGATCAAAAGTTATACCTACAGGCATACCAGTACCACCTTGCCCAAGTTGAAGAGTACTTCCGCGATCGCCCTCAAGACTTTTTGAAAATTGATATTATAGCTGGTCAAGGCTGGGAATTACTTTGCCCATTCTTGGGTAAGTCAATTCCCAAGAAACCATTCCCTTATTTACATAATTCATCTAGAAATAAAATTTTAGTATTTATTGATTCAATTGTTGAATCAATAAAGTTGTTGTTAGTTTCTGCCAAGGCTCGTATTCGTCATTAACTGATCCCTATCCTAAGAAGGATAGAGATGACCGCAGACTTTTGTTACATTCTTCAGGTTTGGAGAGTTGCCGCATCTGACTCAGCAGGGGAAGCAAATCTTTGGGTAATCCAAACGGTAACAATGTGGGATAACAATCCCATAGGTCCGGCAAATAAGCAGAGGAGAAGGGAGTGAACTGTCCAGGTGTCAGTACGTTGACCTTCTAAGTAAATGTAGCGTCCTACAAACAAATCCATCACCAGAAAATGTACCCATCCAGTAGCTGCTGCCGTTTCGTCCGCAAAAAATCGAGCAATATCAGCCACTTGCGGATTAGACAAAGCTGCGGCAGATTCTGGGGTAATGCTGCTAATGAACAAATACAAATATAAACCCACCAAAGGAATAAAGGCAAGATAAGAAGTCATAACTTTGCGAGTCACTCCCCAGTTAGGTAGTACAATCATCAGCAACCAGAAAGGTAGAACAAAGATATTGGCAATATTGAAAAGTTGAGCGATCATAATATTAAGTAAGGGGATACAAGGGTGACTATTTGCAATTCTACTGTCCTAATTGAGTAGAATTTGATTTAGTGTCGTCAATAATTGATTTGTCAATGCCAAACTCATCAATGCCACTGGAGTCAATCCGTGCCCATGTTTTCGTTTCTGGAAGGGTTCAAGGAGTTGGCTATCGGTATTCTACAATGTTGCAGGCAAAGCATTTAGGGATAAGTGGCTGGGTGCGAAATCTTTTGGATAAACGAGTCGAAGCAGTTTTTGAAGGGACTCAGGTTGCGGTTGAAGCAATGGTTCGTTGGTGTCATACTGGACCATTAAATGCTGGGGTTAATGATGTTATGGTTAAGTACGAAACTCCTGAAGGAATGCAAGGATTTGAAATTAAACGTTAACAAGAATTGAGAATTTTGCTTACAAGGTAGAGATTATCCTGTACAGTTGTTCCTGAATTAGCGGAAACTCAGATAGCAACTACACTTGATACTGCGATGCAAATTGACTGGCAAACCACTAAAACCTACGAAGACATCTTCTATCACAAAACTGACGGTATTGCCAAAATCACGATCAATCGTCCTCACAAACGCAATGCTTTCCGTCCGAAAACCGTATTTGAACTCTACGATGCTTTCTGTGATGCTCGTGAAGACTCGCGGATTGGTGTTGTCTTGTTGACTGGAGCAGGACCTCACACCGATGGGAAATACGCTTTTTGTGCTGGTGGGGATCAATCGGTGCGGGGTAAGGCTGGATATGTGGATAATGAAGGCGTTCCTCGTTTAAATGTTCTGGATTTACAACGGTTAATTCGCTCCATGCCTAAGGTGGTGATTGCCCTGGTAGCTGGGTATGCTATTGGTGGTGGTCATGTCTTACATTTGATTTGTGACTTAACTATTGCTGCAGACAATGCTATCTTTGGTCAAACTGGACCAAAAGTTGGCAGTTTTGATGGTGGGTTTGGTGCTAGTTATCTTGCCAGAATTGTTGGTCAAAAAAAAGCGCGAGAAATTTGGTTCCTTTGCCGACAGTACACAGCATCTCAAGCCTTGGATATGGGTTTAGTTAACTGTGTTGTACCTGTAGAAAAGTTGGAAGCAGAAGGTATCCAATGGGCCCAGGAAATTTTGGCAAAGAGCCCGATTGCGATCCGTTGCTTGAAAGCCGCTTTTAATGCTGACTGCGACGGTCAAGCGGGTCTCCAAGAACTTGCTGGTAATGCTACTTTACTCTACTACATGACGGAAGAAGGAGCAGAAGGAAAACAAGCTTTTCTAGAAAAGCGCCCACCTGATTTTCGTCAATATCCTTGGTTACCTTGAAGTAAAGTTGTTGCAGTATTAGCAACTAACCAACGGGTGAGGTAAGAAACAAGCCAAATCCTCTTCCCTCCTGCCTTCTGCCTCCTACCTCGGAGCCTTGTTTCTTGAAAGGATATTTTATCCCCATAGCTTACCTGACTCGGCTAGCAGTTCTAACATCTTTCCATCATCATTCAAACCTGTCCGACCTGATAACTTATCCAACCACCTTACCGGAATTTGTGCTTTACCGTACAATGCACCCACTGCTGTTCCAACAATGGCGGCGATTGTATCATTGTCTTTTGTATCATTGACAGCACGCACAATTGCTTCTTCAAAGTTACCTCCATGCTTCATCAAAATATAAATGACGCTGGGGACAGTTTCTAACAAATAAGCGCCAGAGTACCAACTATTGCAGGCTTGTTCAACTGATAAGACCTTTTGGTATGCCTGAGTCACTTTTTCGGACACAAATTTCCAAATTGGACCTTCATACTCAGTGAAATCTCCTCCTCTTGGTCGATACAAATTTGTTTCTAATTCTTTTGCTACTGTAATGTACATGGCGTAATGCTCAGAGATATCCATTTGTTTGGTGGTGATTAGGTTTGCGATCGCATTTCAGTGTTAAAATTAGAACCACAAAGGCACAAAGAGCACAAAGATTAAAGGAAAGTGCCAGGAAATTTAAAGCATTTCACCACTACACAGTTTTGGGAATATTACCGTCAGTTACCACAGGAAATTCAAGAATTAGCAGATAGGAATTATGATTTGCTCAAGCAAGTCCCAAACATCCATCAAAAATCTTTAGCTTCATAGAGTGGTACGTTTGCTTATCAGCAACGCAGCCTACAAGATCGCGATCGCACTAGCTGAGGCCGGAGGCGATCATACTTATTGCCCACGCCCGGGTTTACAGTCTGCAAAACTTAGTGCTTCAGTATCGAGAAAGCTAGCAATTGCCATCTCAATAACTGCTTCAATTGGATATTCAATTTCATTAGCACGCTCAACAAGAGCAGCCCGAATATGTTCCGGCAAGCGTTCCAAGATGACCTCTGCATCAGTGGAGGAAATTCGCTCCAAAAGTTCTACCTGCATAAGTTTACTGCTGTGTTGGTATCTGGACATTATAGGGAGGTTCAGTAGCCCTCAAAATGATAGCTTCTAGCTCCAATAGTAGCGCAGGGTTTTGCCAGTAGGGAATTGTCTCCATAGCAATACGAACATCTTCGTCACTATATTTGTCGAGCCATGCCCACAAAAAAGCTTTGTGTCCACCATTGAAGCGACCTCGCAAGCTCTTCGTCTTACCGATGTAAAGCAATCCATCACTTTTATGCCTAATTGCATAGATGCCAGGACGAGCAGGGATATGGCTAAAATCACGGTTCAAAAGTTGGCATTGCTCAAAAGGAGTGAAGGCGATTGTATCCAAGATTCTTCGTGCTTGGTTTTGTACTTCAGAGTTATTCTTTGGCATGGAAACATCGAAGCTATTTGCACAGATGCTATGCTCCCACAGATTCTGTAATAGTTCCCAACTTTTTGCGATCGCACTGACCATAGTTTCTGAAAGCATTACGCTATTTCTCCCTACTTACCCTTCGTGTCCTTTGTGTCTTTGTGGTTTACTTCTGTAGAATAATGAACCACAAAGGCACAAAGAGCACAAAGATTAATCGTTGACGAGGCGTTTGATACCTTGTCTGAGGATAGGGACATTGAAGTTGATGAGTAAACCTAACCAGCGTTGTTTGAGTTTGAGGTACGTGAGCAATTGAGCGGAATGGATAGGTTGTAAACTTTCCACGGCTTTAAGTTCGACAATAACTAAATCTTCTACTAACAAATCCAAGCGATAACCACAATCAAGACTAATACCTCTGTAAGTTACTGATTGTGGTACCTGACTTTCAACCTGTAGTCCCTGTTGGGATAGCTCATATTTCAAGCACGCTTCATAAGCTGACTCCAATAATCCGGGGCCCAACTCACGATGCACCGCAATCGCCCCACCAATAATTATATTCGATAACCGATTAGCTTCCTCCCTACTCATCACTTTGTGTCCTTCGTGCCTTTGTGGTTAATTTAGATAAGTAAACCACAAAGACACAAAGAGCACAAAGATGAGGGGAAAAGCACGCTCGATATTCTGGTTTGCAGGAAGCATCCTAGTAGTTAGGTTACTAGCTGGGATGTCAGAGCCGATGCTTGGACAAACTAATCCTCTGCAAACCGGTAAGGAGCAGTTTCAGCAAGCACAGTTACAGGAGGCTCTCCAAACTTATCAACAAGTTTTACAAATTAATCGTCAACAAAGCAATCCTGCTGGTGAAGCTCAAACCCTGATTCATCTTGGGGATGTTTACAACGAGTTGAGTCAAAATGAGGAAGCGCTGGCAGTTGCGCAGCAAGCTCTCGCCATTTACCAAAAATTAGGGAATCGCCAGGGAGAAGGGGAAGCACTGGATAACCTGGGTGAAGCTTATAAGGGGTTGGAAGAATACGAGCAAGCTTTGGCAACTTTGCAACAAGCCTTGGTAATTCATCAAGAAGTAGCTAACCGTAGGGGTGAAGGAGAAACTCTAACTAACCTGGGAGCTATTTACCTTAACCTTAACCAACACCCCAAAGCCTTAGAAACATTACAACAAGCTCTCTCCATACGTAGAGAAATTAATGATAAGTTACATGAACCGGAAACCCTCGCTTGGTTGGGATTTGCCTACTTTAGTTCAGGAGATGCTCAACAAGGGTTGGAGTTACTCAACCAAGGATTAGTACTTAGTAGAGAGGTAAATCATGTCCTCTGGGAAGGAGGAATTCTCCAGATAATTGGCTTAGTTTACAGCAACTTGGGTCAGGCTGAGCAGGCGTTAGAATTCTACACTCCTGCACTGGCGATTATTCAACAATCCGGTAATCTGGCTTGGGAAGCTCAGACACTTTTGTGGATGGGACAAGCTTACACTAATCTGGGCCAACTTTCCTCAGCTTTGGAGGTTTATCAACGGGCATTGCCCATCTATCGTAACCTGGAAAATCCTTCCCAGGAAGCTTTCACCCTTTACAGTATTGGTTTTACTTACTTTCGACTGGAAGAATATCCAACAGCACTGGAATATTACCAGCAGGCATTAGTAATTGCTCGTGACTTAGACAATTCTGTCTTAGAAGCTAATAATCTAGAGCAGAGTGGCAATGCTTATTTTCTACTAGGTAATTTCCCAGCAGCAAAGGATAATTTCCTCCAAGCTTTACAGATTTATCGTCAGCTAGAAGACCTTAACTCCCAAGCCAGGATACTTGATAGCATCGGTCTAGCTTATGAGCAATTGGGAGAGAACCAACAGGCGTTAGAAAATTACCAGCAGTCATTACAACTGTATCAGAAACTGGAAAACCGAACCGAAGAAGCAGAAATCTTGGGAAAAATCGGTTCAGTTTATGGGGACTTGGGTGAAACTCAACCAGCTCTTGATTATTTTAACCGAGCGTTAGTCCTCTATCGCGAAGTAAATAATAGTCTTGGAGAAGGGGACATACTAGAAGAGTTAGGCAAAATTTACTCTAACTTAAGCCAAAGAGAACAAGCACTGGAGTATTTCCAACAGGCATTATCAATCTTTGAGAATTTGCCAGATAATTCTCAGGCTCGGTATAGGGAAGCTTTCGTGCGCTACCGGATTGGTGAAGTTTACTTCAAGGTAAGCAAGAGTCAAACAGCTCTTGATTACTACAATCAAGCATTGGCAATTTATCGAGAATTGGGGGATGCTAAGTGGCAAGCTAATATGCTCGGTGCGATCGCATTAACTTATCGTTCCCTAGAAGAATATCAAAAAGGTATAGAATATTTCAATCAAGCTTTGTTGTTATATCGTCAGGAAGACAACCGCAGTAGGGAAGCTTCTACACTGGACTCTATTGCCAGTATCTACTCTGACTTGGATGAAAGAACCAAAGCTCTTGATTATTACCAACAGGCTCTGGAGTTAGTTCAGGCATTAGGCGAACAAGATTCTGAAGCTGAGCTGCTGGCAAATATAGGGGGAGTTTATTTTGAGTTAGGAAAGACACAACAAGCTCTTGACTATTACAACCAAGCTTTAGATTTACGGCAACAATTGGGTAAACCCAAAGATATTGCTAATACATTATTTGATCTCGGTTCCCTGCATTCCCAATTAGGCAATAATCAACAAGCACTAAGCCAATTCAATCAATCTTTGAGAATCTTACAAGAGTTAGGAACACTGCCAAGACTAGAATCCAGAACCCTTCTAGGCATCGCTCAAATTTATCAGTCAACTGGAAACAATCAACAGGCTTTAGCAACCTATAACCAAGCTCTGGAAATCTCTAGAGCAGAGCAAGACTATATGGGAGAAGCTCTGGCACTGCAAGGGATCAGTATTATCTATAGCTCTGCTAATGATTACCAACAGGAGTTGGATTACTTAAATCAAGCCATAGTAATTTATCGTAATATCAACAATCGAGGTGCCGAAGCCAGTGCTTTGCGATCGATTGGCAGTACCTACTATACCTTAGGCAATTATCAGTTAAGCTTGGATTACTATAATCAAGCCCTTAAGCTTTATCGTACTATCGGTGAACCGGATGCGGAGGCTGATGTTCTCAATGAGATTGGGGAAACCTATGCCAAGAAAGGTGATTATCAACAAAGCCTCGATACTCACCACCAAGCTCTCAATATTTTCCGTGCCACAGGAAATCGCGTTTGGGAGGCTGATACCCTCACTAATATTGCCTCACTCCATAGTTTATTAGGAGATTATCAATCTAGTATTGCCTTCTACTCCCAAGCTTTAGAAATTCAGAATGCTCTTGCTAGCCTCAATTGGAAAGCTCTTACCTTAGATAATCTTGGTGATGTTTACTACTCCTTGAAAGATTATCAACAGGCGATCGCATATTACCAGCAAATGCTGGCAATTACCCGTGAAGTCAACCAACCAAGAGAGGAAGCTAGTGCTCTGCGGAATATCGGCTTAGTCTCTGCTCAATTAGAAGATGAGCAACAAGCTCTCGATTTCTTGAATCAGGCTTTGGATTTATATCGTACCCACAATTCTCCTACAGGAGAAACCAGTGTCTTGGCTAATATCAGCTCTGTCTATTCTAAATTAAAAGATTATCCAAAAGCGTTGGATTTCTTGCAACAAGCACTGCCCATAGTTCAATCTATAGGAGATAAACTACTAGAAGCGAATCTCCTCTATAACTTTGGCAAAGTTTATAAATTATCCGGAGATTACCAGCAAAGTATTAAGTTCTACAAGCAAGAGCTATCTCTGCGACAGAAAATAGAAGATAAATCTGGAGAAGCTGATACCTTCTATAATCTTGCTCAAGTAGAGCGCCAGCGAAGTCAATACTGCTCGGTTAAGAGAAGTTTCGGTAAAGATAAGCTGGGGGAGCTGAGGGAGCTGAGGGAGCTGGGGGAGAAGAATTGGAGCAAATCTTTGCAGTATTGCCAGGGGAGTAATCTGCGACAGGCTCGCACCTATATTGAAGCTGCCATCAACATTATTGAATCCCTCCGCACTAATGTCGCGAATCAGGAACTACGTACTTCCTTCTTCGCCTCCAAGCAAGACTACTATGAATTCTACATCGACTTGCTGATGGAGCTAGACCAACAGTATCCAGATCAAGGATACAATGCAGAAGCTCTCCATGTCAGCGAACGAGCTAAAGCCAGAAGTCTCCTCGAACTCCTGACTGAAGCGAATGCTGACATTAACCAAGGGGTAGATTCCCAGCTAGTAGAACAAGAAAGTAGCTTACAACAACAACTAGATGCTATTGAACAACGCCGGGTAGAAGTTCTCAGTGGCGACTATACCGAAGAACAGAAAGCCAATTTAGAGCAACAGCGGCAAGCTCTGTTAAGAGAATACCAGAACCTCAGAACCCAAATCCGCGCTAATAGTCCCAAATATGCCGCTCTCACTCAACCCCAACCCCTCACCCTCAAGCAAATTCAGCAGCAGGTACTCGACAAAGATACCTTGCTGTTGCAATATTCCCTAGGTAAAGAACGAAGCTACCTCTGGGCTGTAACCAAAAATAGCATCAATAGCTATCAACTGCCTCCACGGGAGGAAATTGAAACCGCCGCACGACAATTCGTAGAATTGCTCAACAATCCTAGGTATCGCTTAGGGGCAAGAGGGAGTATTGTAGTTGAGCAGGTTAGGGATTTCGATGCTCAGGAAGTTACCTCCAAACTCAGCCAAATGCTCTTAGGGGAAGTCGCACAGCAGTTAGGGAACAAACGCCTCCTGATTGTTGGTGACGGCGCTCTGCAATATGTCCCTTTTGCCGCTCTGCCAACACCAGCCACCGCAGATAGTGACAATCCTACCCCACTAATTAGCGATCGCGAAATTGTCAACTTGCCTTCATCCTCTACTCTGGCTATTTTGAGGCAGGAATTCTCAGGCAGACAACCAGCACCCAAGCAAGTCGCTATCTTAGCAGATCCTGTCTTTAGTCGAGAAGATGCGCGAGTAACTGCACCTAACTTACAACCCCCACAGGTAGAACCAATCCGTGGAGAAAACCTAGAGCAAAATTACCTCAACCGTGCCGCCAGACAATTAGATATCGGAGTTTGGAACAGATTACCGGGCACTCGTCAAGAAGCCGAAGCGATTATGGCTCTAGTACCAGAATCTCAGCGTACCCAGGTGTTTGATTTCCATGCCAACCGTACCGCAGCCACTAATCCCCAACTCAGTCAATATCGTATTGTCCATTTTGCCACCCACGGACTACTCAACAGTGAAAATCCTGAACTATCCGGTGTAGTCTTATCCCTGATTGATGAGCAAGGTAATCCTACCAATGGTTTCCTGCGCCTCCATGATGTGTTTAACCTCAACTTACCTGCAGAGTTGGTAGTGCTGAGTGCTTGTGAAACGGGATTGGGTAAGGAAGTCAAAGGAGAAGGCTTAGTAGGGTTGACAAGAGGCTTTATGTATGCAGGAGCGCCACGAGTGTTAGTAAGTCTATGGAATGTCAATGATGCAGCAACAGCCGAGATGATGAGTCGCTTCTACCGTTTAATGTTACAGGAAGGTTTATCAGCTACAGCAGCCTTGAGAGCAGCACAATTAGAAATGCAACAAGAGTCTCAGTGGCAAGCACCCTATTATTGGGCAGCATTTACACTTCAAGGAGAGTGGCGTTAACTCAGATCTTGCACCAGTACATAAATACTTAGGGCTTGCTGAATAAGTAACAAGTAACAAGTAAAAAGTAACAAGTAAGAAGGAATGAAGCATTTATCCTCGTGGGTGAGCACTTCCATTCCCCAGGGTTACTCAGGGATTTCCCATCAAAGTGCAAGAAAGAATATTTTTGAGGACTTCATTATGACAGCAGTAATTTCAGAACATATTGAAATCACTCCAGGAGTTTGTGCTGGCAAACCACGGATCGCTGGGCATCGGATTAGAGTGCAAGATATTGTTATTTGGCATGAACAAATGGCAATATCTCCTGATGAAATTGTCTCCCGGCATCCTACTATTAGTTTAGCGGATGTATACGCAGCATTAGCTTATTACCACGATCATTTTGAGGAAATAAGGACAACAATTCAAGAAAGTGAAGTGTTTGTGCGGGAATTGCAAGCCAAAATTCCTTCCAAAGTACAGCAAAAGTTAAGAGGCAGAAATCTTGGAAAAGATTATATTTCATCTAGATGAGCAAGTTGAACGAGCAATTGCAGAAGGTTTAAGACGACGCAATATTAATGTTACAACCACGCCAGAAGCAGAACTATTAGGGGTGACTGATAAAGAACAATTAGCTTTTGCTATTGCTCAACAACGAGTAATTTTTACTCAAGATAACGTTGTTTTCGCAACCCTAATGCAACTATCCTCACAAACAACTCAAAACCAGGCATAAGACTTTAGTGCACGACTTGGTTTGGGGTGAGAAAAGTCCAGCAGTAGTAGCAATAGCCATTAATCTTGCGATCGCAACTAGTCCCATGATTTTGTGGACTCTACTGCAATCTGTCAATAATATCCACAAAATCAGGATACTTTTTGGTGTAGCTTTCTTTGCCAGCTGGATACTTATCTACGCTAGCATAGTGCAGCTGATGTTAATGATGAAAACTCCCAAGCGATCGCTTTGGGCTGCTGGTACGATAGGTTCTATCATCTGCTTGCCGCCGATAATCCTGGAAGTACTTGGCATCTTTCCTGAGGAGAACCCTACTCTCTGGTTATTTTCTACCCTTCCTTGGCTTGGACTAGAACATGGTGTAACCACTACCACAGCTTTCATGGCACTCCTAGGGGAAGGAATTGTCTTAGTATTGTTAAATTTACAACTGACACGACAGGTGCGCGGAATTAAGAATTAAGAATTCAGAATTCAGAATGCTTATAGAGGTGGTAGGTTGGGTGCAGCGAAGCGAAACCCAACAGCAGAATCCTCCCCAAAACCTTTAATTGCAGGACAAAACGCCGCTTGGTTGTTTGTTATTTGTTATTTGTTTTTTTACAAACAACCAACAACTAACAACAAATAACATGGAAACTCGCTGGCTAAAGACGAATCAAAAATACGCGACTCGTGCATTAAATCCACGAGCTCTTAACCAGTAGGACCAACTTTCAGCATCATTGCGGTTGTCAAATGCATGAACATTCACATACTTACCTCTTCTGTCATCACCCTGCCTAGCGCTTGATATGTATTGTTGTACTTGCACAAGTGTATTTTCATCACCTGGTACAACCACCACGTAGCGCTTTTTATCTGGCGGAGTTGGTGAAGGTTGTGCTATTTCTGGATAATAAAACTCCTGTTCTATTTTTTGCAGAGTTTGTTTATTAGCAACACCTGTCACTGGTAAATTATTTTCTCTCTGAAACTGACTAACAGCGCTCTGTGTTACTGAACCGTAGTCACCATCAATCCAACCGGGGTTAAAACCAATGTCTGTTAACCATCCCTGAACCTCTTCGACATCCTCTCCTTTATCACCTTTCCGCAGTAAAGTTCTCCCCCTATAAAAAATAAAATCCACATTGTCATCTGGAGAATCCGTTGCTATTGCCTGATATGCCGCCTCTAATTCTTGCAGAGTTCGCTCATTAGCAATACCTGTAACTGGTAACCTTCTTGCTGCCTGAAACTGCCTAACGGCGAATTCAGTTTGTGAGCCGTAGACACCATTAATTGAACCTGGATTATAGTTGACAACTGTCAACCATTCCTGAAGCTGCCTAACATCCTCACCTTCATCGCCTCTCCGTAGTATAGTTCTCCTATCAGTAGGCTTAGGTTGTACTGCTTGTTGAAAGAACAGGAATTCTTCGGTTTCAGGTCCCACAATACCATCTCTTCGCAATCCATTAATTCTCTGAAACTCCTCAACTGCCCTCTTCGTTATTTCTCCAAAAATACCGGTTGGTGTCCGATTGAAGTATCCCAATTCTCCTAAACGCCTTTGAATTAGCGTTACATTATAATTACGATCCCCTGGTCCAGCTCTTTGTGCCAATGTTTCATTCGCCATCCCCAAGATACCAAAAGTCACAGCAATCACAGGCAAGAGATAGATCAAAGCCTTGCTAGAAAACTTTCGCCAGTCTACTCCCTCACCTACACCAATATCTCTGGGAGTCTCGTCGGCTAAAGCAAGGTGAATATAGGCAAGAGTTTCCATAATTTTTTTACCACTGTGACTTTTTCCCGTTAGTCTAGCCTAGAGCGTGACAAAATGCCGATACACTAGGTTCTTAGGTCAGTGTTTCACTTTTAGAGAACTCAGATAGTTTACTACCTTTGTTTACCTCAAGTTGTTGGAGAATTGTTGATTAGTGCAACAATTATCAATAACCTATGACTAATGAAAAATGATTAAAAAATATTGGCAATATTTAAAATATCTATTGTGGCTTGGTCCAATCCTCAGCTTTATGGGCATAGGTGCTAGAGTTGTTTCTGGTAGTTGGTCACCCTTAGCTTTGGGCTTGCTGATTGCAGGAATGGTGCTAATTGGTCTGTGGTTGCTGTTTTTAGGTAGCTTCGCACCAGGATTTTGGGGACGCCGCTCCACTCAAGTAGGGACAAACGCTTTTGTTGCCACCCTGTCAGTATTAGTAATTCTGGGACTATTTAACTTTCTCGCAGTTCGCTCTGGAGTGCGAGTGGACTTAACAGAAAATCAGCTATTTACCCTTTCCCCTCTTTCCCAGCGGGTGGTACAAAATTTAGAGCAGCCCCTTAAAGTTTGGGTGTTTAACCCTAATCCTAACCAAGCTGACCGCAGATTGCTAGAAAACTACCGTCAGTATGGTTCCAATCTAGAATTTAAGTTTATTGATCCACAAAAAGAACTAGGATTGGCTCGAAAATTTAATGTTCAGTCCTTGGGAGAAGTTTACTTGGAATATGGTTCTGAACGACAGTTATTACAAACCTTGAGTGAGATCGAGCCTCTCTCCGAGATCAAACTAACTAATGGCATTGCCAAACTAACAAGCGATCGCACTGATACAGTTTATTTTCTTCAAGGTCATGGGGAAACCCCCTTAGAGCCTGGAGAGGGAGGACTATTGCAGGCAGCCAATGCTCTCAAAGAGAAAAACTTTACTGTAGAAACCTTTAACTTAATCCAGGAGTCACAAGTCCCTGAAGATGCCTCTGTGGTAGTTATTGCCAGTCCCAAAGAACCCTTGTTTGAGGCAGAAGTGCAAGCTTTATCAGCTTATCTTTCCCAGGGTGGCAGTTTGCTGGTAATGTTAAATCCAGATATTAATCCTGGACTAGATAGCTTACTGGCAGACTGGGGTGTGGGATTAGATAATCGGATTGTGATCGACCCCTCAGGTCAGGTGACTGGTTTTGGCTTAGCAACATCAATTGTGAATAACTATGGTGCTCATCCCATCACCCAAGATTTTGCTGGACAGTATTCTTTATATCCTCTAGCTCGCTCTGTAGAGACAATACCTGTCGAAGGTATTGAAAGAACTTCTTTAGTTATCACCAATGAGGAAACTTGGGCAGAAAGTGAGCCAGAAACCCAACCATTAGATTTTAACCCGGAAAGCGATAGCCAAGGTCCTCTGGACTTGGGTGTAGCCTTGAGTCGTAAAGCAACAGATTCTGATTTCATATCTGAGAAACCCAAAGCAGAAGAGGAAAAATCAGAAAGTTCCGAAGCTTCACCCAAGCCTGACGATGAGGAAGATGCCGAAGAGGATTCAGAAGCATCTCCAAAACCTGATGATGAGGAAGATGCCGAAGAGGATTCAGAAGCATCTGCAAAACCTGACGATGAGGAAGATGCCGAAGAGGAAGATGCTGAGGAGGAAACTACTGATAAGGAGCAATCGGAACCAATTATTGATGAGGATTCAGAAGCATCATCCAAAACCAGCGATGAAGAAAATGCTCAGGAAAAGGATGCTGAATCGCGACTAGTTGTCTTTGGTAACTCAGATTTTGCTACTAATGGTTGGTTCGAGGGACAAATCAATAGTGATGTTTTTCTCAACTCCGTTAGTTGGTTAAGCAACCAGGAAGAGGAAGCTTTTTCCATCAGTCCCAAAGAACAGCAAAACCGTCGTGTTAATTTAACTCAGAAGCAAACGGCAGCACTAGCTTGGAGTGCGCTGTTGTTCGTACCCTTATTTGGCTTTACCACAGCAGGGGTAATGTGGTGGCAACGCCGTTAGGCAGAGGAAATGGGGAGATGGGTAAGTTGAGGGAGCTGGGGGAGCTGGGGGAGATAGGGAGATAAAAATTAAAGGGATCAAAAAAGATTCTTTCTCCTTTTCCTTTCCTCTGTTGCATAGCAACTCATTCCCAATTAGCAATTAACAATTAGCAATTAACAATTAACAATTAGCAATTAGCAATTAACAATTAGCAATTAACAATTAGCAATTAGCAATTAGCAATTAACAATTAACAATTAGCAATTAACAATTAGCAATTAGCAATTAGCAATTCTCAATTAGCAATTAGCAATTAACAATTAGCAATTCTCAATTCTTAATTTTCCAAACCATGAAGCTACAGCGGACAACTCTGATTTTATTCATCTCAGCTATATTACTGGGGGGTTTTGTCTATTATTATGAAATTAAAGGTGCTCCCCAGCGAGAAGCTGCTAAGACAACCAAGCAACCAATCTTTTCTTTTGAAGAAGACGAGATTCAATCGGTGATTATCTATACCGATGATGAGACTTGGCAATTTAAGCGGCTTAGTGAGTCAGAACCAGGTTGGCAAATGAAAAAGCCAAAAAATACTCCAGCTAGTGATGCTGCGATCTCCTTTTTGTTAAACTTACTGGCGAAAGGAGAAAGCGATCTTACTATCTCTGTTACTGCTGACAAGCTTAAGGAGTATGGTTTAGACAGACCATCTGCGACGATAGAAGTCGAGCTCAAAGGTGAAAAAATACATAAACTAGCCTTAGGCAAACCTGACTTTAATGAGAGTTTCCTATATGCTCAGGCAGATGCATCCAAGCAAAAGTCTGAGGAGCTGTCGGTTCTATTAGTACCGAAAGACTTTCAGTATGCAGTAAACCGTCCGATGTCAGAATGGGAGAAGTCAAAGGAAGATTCTGATACCGAAGAAGATTCTGATACTAAAGAAGATTCCTCTGATACCAAAGAAAAATCCTCTGATACTAAAGAGAAATCCTCTGATACTAAAGAGAAATCCTCTGATACTAAAGAGAAATCCTCTGATACCAAAGAAAAGTCCTCTGATACTAAAGAGAAATCCTCTGATACTAAAGAGAAATCCTCTGATACCAAAGAAAAGT
>JAAHGL010000056.1 GCA_010692635.1 Symploca sp. SIO2C1
ACTCGATAGCTTGGAGCACTTTTTGACGAAAGTCGTAACTGTAGGGTTTAGGCATGGGGTGAGTAGAGGATAGCAGTTTACGATAATAGCTCTATTTTACGTCCTAACCGCCTTGGCGGTTGCTATACTTATTACTTCAAAACCAGAAAATTACGACTTTTTCAGCAAGCCCTAATTGGTTTGGGTGGGATCGCATACGACACTTGCGAAGCTGAGTACTTTCCTTCAAACTACCCTATTCCCCATTCCCCATTCCCAAAAACCAAGAACGAAAGTACCTCATCTCAATGAGAAACGCTATAACTTAATTTCCCTCTAAAATTCCCATTAGGGCTCGGACTAAGGTATCCAAATCATCAGGCACTCTAAACAAATTGAGGTCTTGAGTAATCTGTTGCTGATGACGTTCTAGTTTACCAAAGCGCCAGACATCACCCATTGTCACTGCCCCATAAAACACATTTTGTTCTTCAATATGCGATAGAGCAATTAACTCAACTGCTAATTGAGTAAATCCTCTAGTAAGGTCATCATTTTTAGCTTCAATAACCAGTAAATTGTTGTTTGAGAGTAACAGATAATCAAGATTACCCTTGAGCCAGTTGTTGACAGTTAAAGGATATTCAATGCGCATTTTACATTGGCAATCACGAATCACCTCCAACATAATAGGAGATACCAGTGTCTCTCTTCTAGCAGTTTCATTACTCAAACTGATAAAAGGTAAGACATCTTCTATTCTTTGCCTAAGTTCTGGCAGTCGGTTGAGCTCCTTAGTCGTTTTAGGCAGAGATAGGCGAGATTTAATTAGAGAATAATTAAACTCAGCTAAAATATCATCAGCTTCATAGGGTAATTCAAAGTAAGATCGAAAGGTGTAAGAGCGATCTTCTTGCAGAATTTTTATTTTCGCCATAGTGCCTTAACAGTTGCTCCTGCTATCAGGACGTGAACTTCCTCTTACCTTCTTCTACCTTCTACCTCCTCCCTTCTGCCTCCGAGCCTTGTTTCTCGAGAGCTCCCCAGGATAGCTTCGCCCCACCCAATTGAATGGGAGAAACAATTCTCTTCCATTAGCAATTAGCCATTAGCAATTAGCCATTAGCTTGGAGCGTGTTTCTCGATAGTAATGACCAATGAACCTCTAGCACCCCCAAGCTATGTTACATTTCTTATATAGTTATAAGGGACATCAAAGTGGGTCAGTGTTCCTGCTTAGATTAGTGTAACTTCCACAGCAGCGCTGTTTAGCACTTGTACCCTCAATTAATGAGCATCTCCCTATAGGCATTTTGCCTAGGGGAATTTTAACCCGCAAAACAGCAATATCCTTTTAGGAATCCTGGCTTCATGTTTTCTAAACAAGTAACCGAATCAAAAGCCTATCAATGGTTTGATGAGCGTCTAGAGGTTCAGGCGCTAGCCGACGACATTACCTCCAAATATGTACCTCCCCACGTTAATATTTTTTACTGCTTGGGTGGGATTACCCTCGTTTGCTTCGTAATCCAGTTTGCCACTGGATTTGCGATGACTTTTTACTATAGACCGACAGTTGCCGAGGCATTTACCTCCGTACAGTACATCATGACTGATGTCAACTTCGGCTGGCTCATCCGCTCCGTCCACCGCTGGTCTGCCAGTATGATGGTGTTGATGATGATTTTGCATGTCTTCCGGGTATATCTTACCGGTGGCTTCAAAAAACCTCGCGAGCTAACCTGGGTGACCGGTGTAATTTTAGCAGTGATTACCGTTTCTTTTGGTGTTACCGGTTATTCTCTGCCTTGGGACCAAGTGGGTTACTGGGCTGTCAAGATTGTTTCTGGAGTTCCCGAAGCAATTCCCATTGTTGGTTCTTCCATTGTTGAACTGATGCGTGGTGGGACTAGCGTTGGACAAGGTACCCTGACTCGCTACTATACCTTGCACACCTTTGTTCTACCCTGGTTTATTGCAGTCTTCATGTTGCTACACTTCCTGATGATTCGCAAGCAGGGTATTTCTGGTCCGTTGTAAGTTGCATTTGAACGCATCTTAATCAAGCAAGTCTTCAGAAAAATTAGTCTTTACCTTGCTCTACTGATTGTTTTAGTTGAGCTTAACAGATGGATTTAGGTAAGCTAAAAAAAGCTACAACTTCCTAAACACTGTCCCCAGACTTGCTGATCTTTGTCAATTAAGGAGACACTCTTTAAAATGTCAACTCTTAAAAAGCCGGATCTTGCTGATCCACAGCTACGCGCTAAACTGGCTAAAGGGATGGGTCATAATTACTATGGCGAACCTGCTTGGCCTAATGACCTCCTCTACGTTTTCCCGATAGTAATTATGGGAACCATTGCTCTATGCATTGGTTTGGCTGTGTTAGACCCGGCGATGGTGGGTGAACCAGCAGACCCCTTTGCTACCCCTCTAGAAATTCTCCCAGAATGGTATTTGTATCCTTCTTTCCAAATCCTACGTACTGTACCTAACAAACTGTTGGGTATCTCGATGATGGGTTCAATTCCTCTGGGTCTAATTCTAGTTCCGTTTATCGAAAGTGTGAATAAGTTCCAAAACCCGTTCCGTCGTCCAGTGGCAACTACGGTGTTCCTATTTGGTACCTTAGTTACCCTCTGGCTGGGTATTGGTGCTGCTCTACCCATTGATAAGTCTTTGACTTTGGGTCTGTTTTAATTGCTTGCTAAACAGTTTGAGACTGTAGTTCAAACAATTTAATAGCTTAACGTTGACGTCTGTTAATGTCTTAGTTGGTCTGATTAGGTGCTCAAGATATTAACAGGCGTCGATTTTTGGCAACTGATGTAGACTGACTATAGGACATAAGGAAAACTAACCACAGAGCCACAGAGAGCACAGAGCAAAATAGCTATGGTTAGGACATTGACTCGCTGGAACGTCGAAGATTATCATCGCATGATTGAGAGCGGCTTGTTGACAGGTCGGCAGGTTGAACTGATAGATGGACAGATTATCAATATGGCTCCAGAACTTCCCATCCATCGAGTCACCTATCGCCGAGGTGTGAAGTACCTCGAAACCTTATTAGGCGCTCGAGCTGTTGTCTTTGCCACAGCTCCAGTCACATTACCCAATGATGGTGAGCCGCAACCTGATATTTGTATCGCTATACCTCCAGAATCTCGTTATGATCAGCGTCATCCTGAACCAAGCGATATTTATTGGCTGATTGAGGTATCCAATTCAACGCTTTCCTATGACTTAGGAGATAAAGCTAAGATGTATGCGCAGCAAAAAATACAAGAGTATTGGGTGATTGATATTTCCGGTAACCAGTTGTGGGTGCATCGTCAACCTAACAATGGAGCATATCAATCTGTAGTGCCATTTTCAACAGGTAAAATTAGACCGTTAGCATTACCGGCAGTGGAAGTGGAAGTGCATCTATTGCTCCACTAACAACTCTAGCAAAAGTCCGTAGCGATTATCGCGTTTTTCTAAGCCCTGGAGTTCAGAATTTTTACGTTTTTCCCTTACTCTTTACCTGGATGTATCTCAATGAACCTAAGCCTGTGCATGATTGTCAAAAATGAGGAATCTTCCTTGCCACAAGCTTTGAATAGTGCCAAAGATGTAGTGGATGAGATGATAATCCTGGATACTGGTTCCACTGACACAACAGTGAAGATTGCCAAAAATTATGGTGCTAGGGTTTATCAGTTTGAGTGGTGTAATGACTTCTCTGCTGCTCGCAATGAGGCTTTGAAATACGTGCAGGGGAAGTGGGTTCTAGTGCTGGATGCTGATGAAGTCCTAACTCAGTCAATTGTGCCTGAACTCAAGCAGGTAATCCAGAATGATCGTTATTTGCTGATTAACCTAGTTAGGCAAGAAATAGGAGCAGCTCAATCTCCCTATTCCCAAGTTTCTCGTTTATTCCGCAATCACCCAGAAGTTCGCTTTTCTCGTCCCTATTATGCCATTGTCGATGATAGTATCGCCCAGTTGTTAGAGCGAGAACCCCAATGGCAGGTAGGTTCTCTCCCCAAAGTAGCAATACGGCATTATGGTTACCAACCAGAAGCGATCGCGTCACGGGATAAGTACAATAGGGGAGTGCAGGCAATGGAAGCATTTTTGGCGGATCATCCCGATGACCCTTATGTGTGCAGTAAACTGGGGGCACTTTATATTAGCCTTGGTCAATTGGGTAAAGGAATTGAGCTACTAGAGCAAGGTTTGAGAGCCAAGCCAATAGATGCACCAGTATTGTTTGAACTACACTACCATTTGGGCAATGCCTACACTCGTTTGAAGAATCCTCCGTTAGCAGCAGAGCATTATCAAGCCGCTCTTGAGCAACAGATTCTCCCTCAGCTGAAAATTGGTGCTTACAATAACTTGGGTAGCTTGCAGTTTAACGCTGGGGATTTAACTCAGGCTCGAACTAATTATGAAACAACGGTGAAAATTGACCCGAGTTTTGCTGCTGGATACAATAACTTGGGGATGACCCTCAAAGGTATGGGATTGCTAGAAGATGCGATCGCTTCTTATGAGCAGGCTGTTAAGTTTCAACCAGACTATGCTGATGCTCACCAAAACTTGGGAGTGGCTTTTCTCAAAAAGGGTAAAGTACAAAAAAGTTTATCAGCCTTTGGTAAAGCGATCGCTCTCCATGAAACCCAAAACCCAACTGAAGCTAAACGACTGCGCCAAGGATTACAAGATATGGGTTTTTCGGTTTGAGCTATACTGCAAGCGGCTAAGAAATGAACTTTCTGTAGTGCCGTGGTACACCTAAAATGATGGGATATGTAGGTTGGGTGAAGCGGTAGCGCAACCCAACACCAGTAACGCGAATGTTGGGTTTCACTTCGTTCCACCCAACCTACAATTTAAGGCGTGCCACCGGATTTTTCGGTTGGAGCTATATTCCAAACGGGTAGGAGAAAAAGGAGGAGTTTGTGAAAGCAGCTATTGTTGATTTACGGCAGTTCCTTGGTAAAATTCTGGGACGCTTGCGGATTTTGTCGGTAATTATATTAATACCGCTACTACTTTCTGGCTGTGTTAAATATGATGTTGGAATCAATTTTGCCGGTCAGCACCACGGCGAGATAGTCCAGCATATTAAACTGGGGGAGAGGCTAACCAACTTTAGCAATTCTCAAACAACTGAATGGCTCAAAAGCATTGAGCGTCGAGCTAGGAAACTCAGAGGTAGAACCAAACACGTAGGTGATCAGGAAATTATTGTGACCATTCCCTTTAATAATGGTGCAGAACTCTCATCTAAGTTTAATCAGTTTTTTAACCCAATTGAAAAAAAAGGTTACCGCTCTAAGGCAGTTGAAAGTATAGATTTACCGAATTTCGACTCCAAGTTCCGCTTAGATCAGGGTAACTTTTTACTCGTGCAGCGTAACCATTTAAGCTACGATTTAGATTTGCGATCGCTTGGTGTTCTCTCAGAGAATGGCGATATTGTCGTTAGTCCCAATTCTTTGTTAGATTTGCAGTTTAGCTTGGAGACTCCTTGGGGAGCTCGCAATATTGAGGAGTCAGCCAATGCTATTATTCCAGAGAGCTACGATGATGGGCATCAGTTAGTATGGCAGCTTCAGCCCGGTCAGCTCAACCATATAGAAGTAATTTTTTGGCTGCCTAGTCCTCTCGGTGTCGGTAGTATCGTTATTTTGCTATTAGTATTGGGCGGCTTTTATCTCAAATACCAGAGTTTTCCCTGGCAGGGAATTGAACCAGTGGTATCTAGTCCATTACCAAAAGTGTAATCCTCTCTTAGGGACTTCCAAAGAAAAAAACATCCCATCGCTGGAGGAGCTGAGGGAGCTGGGGTAGTAGGAAAAGCCTAAATCGGTCCCATACCCCCTAGCACTTTGCCATTTCTAAATTCTAGAGCCTTTATATCGGAAGCGATCACTCAGGTAAGGCGATTGCTACCCCCTAATCAGGGAAGAAACAAGCTCAAATCCTCTTCCCTCCTGACTCGGAGACTCGGTGTTTATTCAGAGATTAGCAATTAGCAATTAGCAATTAGCCATTAGCCATTAGCCATTAGCGCATGAGCGTGTTTCTCGAGAGTTATTCAAAAGTCCCTAACCGCGATGCCATTTAGTAACGCCACCAGCTTGATCAATTAAAGTAATACCCAGGTTTTTTAATTCGTCGCGAATACGATCCCCCTCAGCAAAGTTTTTCGCCTTCCGTGCTTGGGTACGCTGTTGAATCAGAGACTCAATCTCCGCTTCAGTCAAACCATCAGCAGATTCTTCAACTGCTTCCTCTGGCTGAGCTTCCAAGCCGAGTACTTGTGCCAATTCAACCAAAGTATGCCATTTTTGCTCTAACTCTGGGGAAGGTACTTCTGTTTTCCCCTGATGTACCAGAATATTACCCTCTCGTTGCAATTCCTTAGCAATTTCAAACAACACTGCTAAACCACCAGCAAAGTTGAAGTCATCATCCACTGCCTCCTGGAAACGCTGGGCGATGGAAGTGGAGATTGAGGGAGAATCTTCCCATCCCAGCTCCTTACCATACTGATGAGCAAATAGCAATCCTTCTTTTATCGTTTGCCAGCCATTAGTAGCAGCTGCGATCGCTTCATCACTAAAATCAATAGGCTTGCGATATTGTGCTTGCAGGACAAACAACCTTATTGCCATGGGGTCTGCTGGACGGTTTAGCAAGTCGCGGATTGTGGTAAAGTTGCCCAAAGATTTGGACATTTTCTCGCCACCTACCTTGACCATACCATTGTGCAACCAGTAACTAGCCATAGGTTTGCCAGTTACCGCCTCCGATTGAGCAATTTCATTCTCGTGGTGGGGAAAAATCAAATCAGACCCACCAGTATGAATATCAATCGTTTCTCCTAAATTGTCTCGTACCATTGCCGAACATTCAATATGCCAACCCGGGCGTCCCTTACCCCAACGCGATTCCCAAGCAGGTTCCCCCGGCTTAGAAGCTTTCCACAAAGCAAAATCAAAGGGAGCTTTCTTCTTTGATGCCTCTGGATCTTCTACTGTCACCCTACCACTAGCTCCTGCCTGCAAGTCTTCTAGCTTCCGTCCAGAGAGCTTGCCATATTCAGCAAACTGACCCACTGTATAGTAAACATCTCCCTGAGCTGGGTAAGCGTAGCCTTTTTGTTCCAACTCATATACCAAACGCTTAATCCCATCAAGGGTGTGAGTAGCACGGGGATAGGCATCTGCTTGCTGGACATTCAGACGCTCCATATCTTCAAAATATGCCTGGATAAAGCGCTCTGACACCTCTTCCATTGTTGTCCCTTCTTGCTTTGCCCGGTTGAGAATCTTATCGTCAATATCAGTAAAATTCTGCACATATTTCACCTCATACCCCCGCCATTGCAGATAGCGGCGAACCGTATCCCAAACGATGCAAGTTCTAGCATGACCCAAATGGCAATAGTCATACGCCGTGATGCCGCAGCAATACATCCGTACTTTTCCAGCCTCTAGAGTTTTAAAAGCTTCCTTGCGGCGAGTCAGGGTATTATAAAGGGTTAGGGTCATAACACAGTAATACTTAAATCAGCAGTGGACAGATGAGCAATAATAAGAACAGCTCTGGATGTTTCAGGCGAACATCCCAATATTGCTACTAATAGCACGATAACCCTATCCTGATATATTCTGAAATTTTTGACAGCTCTATGAAATCAGCAACAACTCAGTCTACTCCAGAGCAAATAATGGATGCTCCTAAGCACGGTTTACCAGTCACCATCATTACTGGTTTTCTCGGTAGTGGCAAAACTACTCTCCTTAACCATATCTTGAGTAACCAAGAAGGGATCAAAACCGCTGTACTTGTCAATGAGTTTGGTGAAATTGGCATTGACAATGAGCTGATTGTCACTGCTGAAGAGGACATGGTGGAACTGAATAACGGTTGTGTCTGCTGTACGATTAACAATGATTTGGTCGAGGCAATCTACAAGGTTCTCGAGCGACAAGACAACGTGGATTACCTAGTAGTGGAAACTACAGGCTTAGCTGACCCCCTACCAGTAGCTCTAACTTTCTTGGGTACAGAACTGCGAGATATGACTCGACTCGATTCGATCATCACCATGGTAGACTGCGAGAATTTCAGTCTGGATCTGTTCAACAGTGAGGCAGCTAATAGCCAGATTGCCTATGGTGACATCATTGTACTCAATAAAACAGACCTGGTGAATAAAGCTGATGTAGATTCACTGGAAACCAGAATTAGAGAGCTAAAAGCAGGTTCCAGGATTCTCCGTACTACCCAAGCAAAGGTCTCACTACCTTTAGTTCTCAGTGTTGGTTTATTTGAGTCGGACAAGTATTTCAATACAGAGTCATCAGATGATGATGATCATGAACACAATCATCATCATCATGACCATGATCATGAACACGATCATCATCATCATGACCATGATCATGAATACAATCATCATCACTCTCATCATCTAGAAAATGATGGGTTTACCTCCATTTCCTTCGAGAGTGATGAGCCTCTAGCAATCAGGAAGTTTCAGTATTTCCTAGACAATCAGTTACCCTCCAATGTTTTCCGAGCTAAGGGGATTATCAAATTTGATGAGAGTCCACTTCGTCATATCTTCCATCTCAGCGGTAAGCGATTTAGCATTGAGGATGATGAGTGGAAAGGTAAAGCAAAAACCCAATTGGTACTGATTGGTCAGGATTTAGATCATGACAAGTTGCGCGAGCAATTACAAAATTGTGTCTGTATGCCTTCCCACTAATCGAGGCAAAGGCTTTAGTAAATAATGCAAGAGGTAGGTTGGGTGGAACGAAGTGAAACCCAACACAATGTACTCCGATGTTGGGTTACGCTATCGCTCCACCCAACCTACATTTTTAGGTCACTACAAATAGAGGCTTTGCGTAAATCTTGGTTATTGTTAGGGGTAGAAAAGGGTAATTGTCGGCTATCCTTTTCTGCCGACTTTTGTTGAAGACATTTGTATCTTGAATGATGCCAGACAACAGCATTTTCCAACCTCAACTAACTGATGATGGCTCCTTTACCTTTTTTTCTGAAGAAATTGGTGAAGCATTTCACAGCACCCAAGGAGCAAAACAGGAAGCTCAGCTGAAGTTTGTGGAACCTTGCCAGTTAGCAACAAAAGCGCAACAACCGATAGTACGAATTCTTGATGTCTGTTATGGGTTAGGATACAACAGTGCATCAGCTTTAGAAAGAATTTGGGCAGTCAATCCCCGCTGTCGCGTTGAGTTAGTTGCTCTGGAATTGAACCCAGCTGTGCCAAAAGCTGCGATCGCATATGATTTGCTTAGGGATTGGATCAACCCAATACCAACACTACTGGCAGAATTGGCAACCTCTGGAGCTGTAGGAACTAAATATTTCCAAGCTGAAATGCTTTTGGGTGATGCCAGAACTACCATTAGGCAATTACCACTATCAGATTTTCTGGCAGATGGGATTTTTCTCGATCCCTTTTCCCCACCCCGATGTCCTCAGTTATGGACGGTGGAATTTATTCAGCAGTTAGCAAACTGTTGTGCTCAAACAGGAAAAATTGCTACCTATTCTTGTGCCGCAGCAGTACGCACTGCTATGCTGGCTGCTGGTTTACAAATTAGTGAGACTTTACAGGTAGGAAATCGGCAACCAGGTACTCTGGCAAGTTTCAGTGCTGCTGATTTAGAACCTCTGTCAGT
This sequence comes from Symploca sp. SIO2C1, assembly GCA_010692635.1. Lineage (GTDB taxonomy): Bacteria > Cyanobacteriota > Cyanobacteriia > Cyanobacteriales > Coleofasciculaceae > Caldora. Next base: position 9,705 of record JAAHGL010000056.1, read on the forward strand.
GCGATCGCAAGAACATTTACAAACCCGTGCTGCAATTCCTTACCGTGACCCTCAACTATCTGATACAGCTCTAATTATTCTACACCGCCGTCGCTTGGAGCAAGCAGCATCTTCCCTAGAACCAACCTCCCGTTGGAACAAGCGTTGGTTGAAAGCCCCTCCGGGGAAGGATTAGGCAGCAGGGAAAATTGGATGGGGATTCTAACCCTACACGCTTACTTGCAAGGATTTGGGAGCCTGGAGCTTAAAAGTTCCTTACTGCTCTCTGCTCTCTATTCCCTGCTCCCTTCTTTATTGAAGTTGTTGCCGTACCCAGAAACGAAACGTTTGTTCTGCTTCTACTTCGTCTTGTTGAGCTTGGTTGAGAAATTCGTAGAGGCGTTCTTTGGAAACAAAAGGGAAGGTTAGGCTAGACTCCACTTCCCGGTATTGTCCAGCTTGCAATTGATAAACTCGCCAAAGTCGCCCATTGTAGCGCCAAAACTCAGGTACTCCCAGGCTGGCGTAAAGTTGCAATTTGTCAATATCGGTATGGGTGATATCAATTTCAACAACTAAATCCGGCGGTGGATCCTGCTTTAGATCTACTTTTCTACCAGCAACAAGGGGTTGATTTTGAATGTAGTAGGCATTGTCAGGTTCTGGGCTGCGATCAAGGTCTTCTCGTTCTAAGGTAGTAGAACCCATTGTTTTGATTTTTAGCCCCATTTCCACCACTAAAATGCGAATGAATAACTCAATGAGTCGAACAGCAGATTCATGGTCTTCTAAGGGCATGGTAATCTCCAGAATACCAAGATTGTAAGTGAGGCGGGCAGAGCGATTGTCAGCTAAAGCCTGTAGGATTTGCTGGTAGGCTTGCCAGTTGAGATGGTGAAATGTAACTCGCTTTTCACCGACTGGTTGGGGAATCTTGGGGAGTTGAACTGAACTGAGCATGATAGTAGTACCGAATCCCTTGCTTTTTATCCTAATGTAGCGATCGCGTGACCTCTATTAACAAATACGATTGCTTTTCTAGCTATTTCGGTAACCATCGTGCTCTCTCCTGGGTACACCAACGAAGTATGCTTCTTAAAGCAAGGATTGATCCGGATTTTTCAAACGTCTAAGCAGCCAGTCAAATCTGGCTTGTGCCAGGGGAACGTTATCGATAATTTCAGGAGATAGTTCTTCTGACACACCATCTTCAATCAGCTGCTGACCTTTGGCATAGCCTAGGTATTTAACTGTACCTCGCAGTCTGGTAGACAGAAAAACTGCGATCGCTCGATAAAAGCGTGAGGCAAATCCTTCATCCTTGTTTAGTTTTTCAATTAATTGATGTCGGTGAATGGATAGCACCAGGGAGTTTTCAACAGCCCGAACTGTGGCAGAAGGGGGACGGCTGTCTACAAAAGACATTTCTCCAACTACAGCACCACTAACCAATTGAGCAATCGGTTGACCTTCTAAAGCCGCAATAGAAACAGACAACATTCCCTCTAGGATTATGTGCAGTGTATCGATGGGTTTGCCTTCCTGAATCAGAACTGTGCCAGCGACAATTTCCTCTCGACGACCTGTAGCGATCATCCAGTCAAGGTCATCGTCACTTAATTCACCCAGTAAAAAGTATATTTTTTTCATGACTTACGTCTATTATTGTTCGTTGCAGTATCAGGAGGGCTTTACTAACTTTCTGACACACCCTGAGTAAGAATATTTTCTTATCTTAGAGTTGAAGTTGCTGATTAACCAGATGCTTGAGCAAAGGTTTCTGGGTTGCCAGGAAAAAGAATTATTTGTTAATCTTCTTAAATATATTTAACTTTAAATTTACATAAATTCAATAAAATTTACCTAACGAGGTGAAATAAATGGCTCAACAATGGTAACAGACGTAGTAATACCTATCACCGATTAGATACTTCAACGACTCCGGTTCCCACGAGAACCCCCTACAGCACAGGGCTGTCGGATCAAGAACATCCCTCTTAGAGAAGAATGGGAGAAATGAAGAATCATTACCCTGATTCTAACTTCACCTAATAAAGATATATTTCCCAAGGTTAGAATGCAATGAATAGCGATCGCTTAAGCAAAAAAGAAAAGTTCTTCGACCGCTGGGCACCAAATTATGACTGCTTGCTAACTACTGTTTTTTACCAAGCTATTCATAAACGCTTGTTAGAGTACGTTGAACTGCCGGAGCAACCCAAGGTACTGGATATGGGTTGTGGCACTGGTCGTTTGTTGAATCGCCTCGCCACAAGCTTTCCAACACTTCAAGGTAATGGTCTAGATCTATCTAGAGAAATGATCCATCAAGCCCAGCAGTGTAATCAGCATGGTGTTAGGCTAACCTACACACAGGGCAATGTCGAGTCTCTGCCCTTTGCCGAAGAACAATTTGATGCAGTTTTTAGCACCATCAGTTTTTTGCATTACCTCAATCCTCAGCAGGTTATGTTAGAAGTTAAGCGGGTACTGCGCTCTAGTGGCTGTTTTTACTTAGTGGACACTGCTGTTAGAGACGATATAAGTGGTAATTACATTCCTTTTTTTAGTGGTGGTTTGCGATTCTATAGTCATCAGCGAAGGGAGCAACTAGGTAGAGCAGCGGGGTTGGAATGTCTTAGTCATCACTATCTTCTAGGATCCGCGCTACTAACAATTTTTGCTGCCTAAACTTTTGCTTCCAGAGATTTGAGATATTCAGTATTTACTCCTGAGTCCCTTGTCAGGGAGATTTTGCCAGTACGGGCAATTTCACGGATACCAAATTTGTTCAGCACTTGGACAATCGCCACCATTTTACCAGGGTCTCCCACGACTTCTATAGTGAGGGACTCCTCAGCAATGTCTACTACTCGTGCACGAAATACCTGAGATAATTCAATGATCTCTGAGCGTGTTGAGCTAGTGGCATTAACTTTAAGCAACATCAATTCCCGCTCAACACAAGGCTTTACAGTAATGTCTTGTACTTTGAGCACATTGATTAGCTTGTAAAGTTGTTTGGTTAGCTGCTCAATACTGCGGTCATCTCCTGGTACTACCATCGTAATTCGGGAGATGCCACCCTGCTCGGCTTCACCAACAGCTAGACTTTCAATATTGAAGCCTCGACGGGCAAATAGACCGGCAATGCGAGTTAGGACACCGGCTTCATCTTCAACTAAAACCGAAAGGGTGTGTTTCATTGGCTTAAAACTATGGTAGTGCTCACACTAGAAGTTAACAACAGCTTCTATTTTTCTTAGAGTTGATTTTCTATCTTATCGCGCTCTCCAGCGACAATAAGGGACTTCCAAATAAAAAAATATCCCATTGCTGGGGAGCTGAGGAAGCTGGGGGAGTTGGGGGAGCTGAGGGAGCTGAGGGAGCTAAGGAAGCTGGGGGAGTTGAGGGAGCTAAATGTGGTGTATATCTTTATCGTTTTTAATCGGTTAGATCTAAGCGCATCTCATTGCTCTGTTGGAAGCCAAGGCGATCGTATACTGGTTTACCTAATGGGGAGGCATGGAGAATCACTCGTGTGCAACCGAGTAATTTTAGATAGTCGCACGCCAGCAATGTTAGTTTTTTAGCAAGTCCCTGATTCCTGTAAGGTGTCTCAACATAGACATTCCAAATATAGCCATATTTACGGTGTTCCTTTACCAGGATATTGGGGTAAAGACCGCGAAAGAGCTGACAACTAGCAGAGCCGACAACTAAATTATCAACTTCTGCGACAAAAGCCTTATAGCATAGCTCCTGACGAGCCTCATTGATGAACTGGAGCTCCAACTCAAGCCAATTAGATTTGATAGAGTCAGCTGGAACATTATTGTCCCGCCACATTTGATAGAAATGCTCAGCAATTATACTGTCTTCTTGGGGAGTTGCCTCCCGGAAATTGAGATTTTCTGGGGTCAGGATTTTGGAGCACATCTACAATAATTCAGAGGGTAAGCAGAAACAGGAATTTCTAAAGCCGCAATACAACAGACAAACTACTACCTTTGGGGAGGTACTGTTGCTCCCAACTATGATTATTCAGGACTAATGCAAGCAGCTTTTATTACAGGATAAATCGTCGAAATCGCATAAGACAAGTTGTCAGATTTTTTGCCCGCGACATAAATCTTAAAAATTACTGATCAATTGTTTTGTAGTACTATGCGATGAGTTCAGACCTAATTGAGCAACTCGCCAATCAATTAGCAGCTAATGGTTTGCCTTACCTGATCGCAATTCATCCCAATTTAATACACTTGACTTTTGGCTGATTGAGCGTTGCGATTAAAGATAATCAAGAAAAATTGCGATCGCTAATCGGTTTAGGGCGCACGTCGGTGCACCCCTACTGTTCTGGTAACATCTCTACAAAATGTACATAAGTGCAAACAAATATGTGTTCTTTGTTGGTTGCGATCGCTATTATTTTTTGGTAATATTTTTTTTTATAATAGGAAAGGTGTGCGCCTATATATACAGCGGTTCCCGCTGTTACGAGGTACAGTAAAAACGACGAGGAAGAAATCTATCCAATTTTGACAACTGATTCAGGTGTACCTCATTGCAGCGGGAACCGCTGTAAAGTATCACCTTTGATATCAATTATGGCTAAGCACTGATAATTTATGTGGGTTGGATTTCCTTAGATGATGCTGTTGGCAAGATCGTTTGCTGAACAGTTACGCTTATTAGAAGAGCTGGTGCTATTTTAATCAATTATTTATATTGGTTTTGAATGAAGCAAATAGTTCGACTATTGTAGAAACTCCCTCTGCCCCAAGTTCATCCTCTAATCGAAATAGGGTTTCATACATTAACAGCTCAAATTGCTCCATTCCAATTCGATCTGCAACGGTAGTAATGAGAGTAATAAATGTTTCAGTTGCAGGCATCTTGCCTGTTATAACCACAAAGGCACAAAGTACACAAAGGTTAATCAGGGACTGTTGAACCTATCTTTATTATCTTGTTGAACAGGCATCTTGCCTGTCCTAGGAATTGCTATTTGGGGCACATCTACAATAATTTAGAGCATAACCAGGAACAGGAATTTCTAAAGGTAAACGAGGGTCACTCACTGGTTCAGTAGCACCTAAATGCAGAGGTACAATACCAGCCCAAACTGGCAGCTGATAGTCAGCCTCATCATCAATCGGATGTCCAGTGCGCACTTTGGCTGAGGCTTCTGCTAGAGGCAAAGATAGTACCAGCGTTCCTTGAAGTTCTTGGCTACTCGGTGGACGTACCTCGTCCCAACGTCCGGGGAGCACATGCTCAGTAAATGCCTGAAGTGCTTCCAACTTTTGTTGGCTATCCGTCACAACTGTTGCCTTACCAAACACGACAACTGACCGATAGTTCATCGAGTGGTGGAAGGCGGAACGAGCCAGAACTAAGCCATCTAGCATAGTTACGGTGATACAGACTTCAATACCTCCCTGAAGCGATCGCAACATACGGCTAGCAGGTGACCCATGAATGTAGAGCTTGTCTCCTACTCTACCGTAGGCGGTGGGAATGACGTAAGGTTGCTGTTCAATGGCAAAACCTACATGGCACACCAAACCTTCATCCAAAATTTGATAGATTGCCGTGGAGTCATACTGCCCACGTTGGGGTATTCGCTTAATCCGGCTCCGTTGAGTTGGTATCAGTTGTGCTGAGCTGCTGTCGTACTCCGTATGACTCATAATGCTGGTTGCTTTTCCTAAACCCACTGCTAGACTATTGAAGAAATTGGTATTCTACAAGTGCCACTTTTTGATTTAAATACCAGTCCACTTGGGAATTTAAGCATGGATTTGGCAATTAGACTCGATAGTGATGCTCCTGTACCTCTGCACCGCCAAGTCTATGAGGAACTGCGTCGAGCTATTTTAACTGGGCGGTTATCTAAAGGTAAACGTATTCCCTCAACACGGGCATTAGCGAAGTCTTTGGGAATTTCTCGCACCACCGTGACTGTAGCCTATGAACAACTCCTGAGTGAAGGTTATCTCGAAACTACTGTAGGTTCAGGGACATTTGTTTGCTGTCAACTGCCGGATGAATTACTAAACTCAGCTGCCATCAATTCCTTCCATAAGGAGTCTCATCCACCAGTACAACTATCCAACTACGGAGCAATTCTCGCTAATACTGAAATTCCCTACTATCAAGAGCCAAATTTACCTATCAGCTTCCGCTATGGACAACCTTCAATTGACCAATTTCCCCTCAAGCTTTGGCGTAAACTACTGTCCCGTCATTGTTCTGCTAACCTAGATTGGCTGAACTACCCGACTGATGCCGGGGGATACCAACCACTAAGGGAAGCGATCGCTTGCTATTTGTCACGTTCTCGGGCTGTACAATGTGAACCTGACCAAATTATCATTACCAGTGGCTCCCAACAAGCTCTAGATCTAGTGACACGTTTGCTAATTGCTCCAGGGGATGGCATCGCTTTGGAAGAACCAGGGTATCCAGGAGCACGGTATACCTTCTTGACGCAGGGAGCTAAGCTCTATCCAGTGGCAGTGGATGAGTCAGGATTAGTCATAGAAAAGCTCACAAACTATTCCAAGAAAAGCCTTAAGCTTATCTATGTTACTCCATCTCATCAGTTTCCTACAGGAGCAGTATTGTCCCTACCTCGACGCCTAGAATTACTGGTTTGGGCAAAAAAGATGGGGATAATGATTATTGAGGATGATTATGACAGTGAATATCGTTATGGAGAGCGTCCTATTCCAGGTCTACAAGGACTTGATCATAGTAACTCTGTTCTCTACATCGGTACTTTTAGTAAGATGTTGTTTCCTTCTCTACGAATAGGGTATTTGGTAGTTCCCCAACACCTCGTAAGTTTGTTGACTCGCGCCAAGTGGTTAACAGATCGACATTCCCCACTTTTGGAACAAAAAGTTCTGGTAGATTTTCTCAATGAAGGGCATTTAGAAAGTTATATTCGGCGGATGCGCACCCACTATAATCAGCTGCGGCAAATTCTGGTGCAAACTCTGAAAACCTATTTTGATCAACGGGTAACTATTTTGGGCGAGAAGGCTGGAATTCATTTAATGGTAAGGCTAAAAACCAAACTCAGTGACGAAGAAATTATTCATCGCGCAGCAGAAGTTGGAGTGTCTATGGTTACTGCTCAACCTTACTATTTGAAAAACAAGCCTAAGGGTGAGTTTATCTTCGGTTATGCTCAACTCAGTTCGGCACAAATTCAAGAGGGAATTGGCAAACTTGCCCTAGCAATTGTAGAGTAGAGCAATGCCATTCTTCTTTTTATGAGGTGCAGCGCGGCGAAAATAACCCACCAGTTTGAGCTCGATAGAATCCTTACTCTATAAGCATTCTTAATTATTAATTCTTAATTATTCATTCCGCGCAGCGCGACTAGTGCAGCGCGGCAAAAGTCACTGACCAGTTTGAGCTCGTTAGAATCCTTACTCTATAAGCATTCTAAATTCTAAATTCTAAATTCTAAATTCCGCGCAGCGGCACTAGTCCCTACCACCAGACTTATTCACCAAGCCCTAATTATTCCGTGAATGTTCAAATTCATAAACATAAAACAACCGACTGAACTTTTTCAATGAATAGCCTATAGTTACTAGAATAATTGCTCCGGCAATCGCCATCCAAAATCCTGTTGGAGGTATCACTGTGAAGGGAGATACATTGCTCAAATCTACCGTCTTTGTCATCTCAAATGCTACAGTCCGGGCATCGATAATTATTCCTATCAATAAACAGACTAAAGCTGCCACATAACTTAATACCGTCAGACGATTGATGTTTGTCAGAGCCCTTTGACAGACAACACAATCTTTCGTATGAGTATTCCACACATCAAAAAGCTGCCGTTGATCAAGCTCTTGATTGGGAAGTTGAGGATTACATGCTGGATCCCAAGGGATATTACCTCCGGCTCTAGTTTTAAACCATTGACGAAAGGTTGTTACCATTTTGTCTTGAGGATTGGGAGTATAAACTGCACCGAGCCAGTCTTGCTGTTGTTGTCGAGCCAGATTTTTTTCTTGGTAATGAAGCAAAATTAAGTCTTGATGCAAAAATAGTGAAGTCATAATATGACCGAACCAAGTCGGCATTAGTAAGGGGAACGATGATAATCCTTTTGGTATTTTTCCTGCTTCATTTTTGAGTAACACCTGACAACCAATATAGCGACACCAACCAGGGCGAGTTGGAGTAGTATACATGACTAAGACCAATTTTCCGCCATCTTTATAATTGACAACCATTCTTGTATAACAAGGAGGTTGAAAGTCATGAATTTTTTCAGCTACAGTTTCCTCAACAGGAGTAACAGCAAAGGAAAATCCTTCTTGAGTGGATATCTTCCTAATACTAGACAAATCGCAATACTTGGCATCTTCATAACGACTGCCCACAATGCCGTGATGGGAGATGCTGACGTGAGCGGGATCGGTAACATTTTCGATGAAAAAGTCCCAACCATAGGGGAAGTCACGAATATTCCACAAGAACTTAACTACTCGCTTGGAATCTGATTCTAGTTCGGGAGTTAAACGGGGTTCTCTTAACTGGCTTTCTTGTTGAGCTTGTGCTCCTGATTCTGCCCATACCCATACTAAACCCTGGCGTTCTTGAGTTGGATAGGCAACAGCACATGATTTAGGATTTGAGCGGTGTTTATCTTCAGTCTGCTTATCTTGAGCTTGAGGAATGCCGACACAATTTCCTTGAGCATCGAAACGCCAAGCGTGATAGGAACACCATAAAGTTCCATCCGATTCAATACGTCCTTCCGAAAGAGGAGCTAATCGATGGGGGCAAGCATCTTCAAAGCAAGCCCATTGACCAGATCCATCCCGCCATAACACTAGCTCTTTACCAAGTAATTGTATTTTATGAGGACGAGACGGATCAAGGAATTCGACAACTGCTAATGGATACCACTGCTTTGTCCATTGAAATGTTTCTTCTTGTTTAAAGAAAATTTGTTTGCTTGAGTCTTCAATACTTTCTTGAAGATTAGCTACATTAACTTGAGTTGTCATTTTGTTTGGTAATAAATTTTGCAAAAAGTTCAGTAATTACACTAAAAAGGGCCTTTCGTACTCGTCGTAAGAGTAAAATACTATGCTTCGTATTGTCAAGTTAATCATAAGTTGTTCTCTATTTAAACCTTGTTGTCAATAATTGTAAAATCCTTGTAATGCAATTATCTTGACTTCTACTTATTCCCAATTAAAATGTAAAACACCTTAAAGTTCCTTCTTAGGAACTGAACTATTTTTTACAAACAATAGTATAGAACGATACAAATTTGCTCTCCCACTTACTAGAAATCACTTAATTCATTGTCATAAAAATTAACATTAAGGGTATTTACTTTTTGGCAATCACTTATGATTGACTGCTATCAAATAGCGCTGCTATAGTTCATCAATAAGGTCAAAAATTAGTAGTTCAACTCAGTTATCTGGTTAATTGTGATAAATATTGAAAGCAAATTATAGGAAAAAATCATCAAATAAATCATTTATTATGCCTAGAGAACCCATTGCAATTGTTGGTATCGCCTGTCGTTTTCCAGGAGCAAAAAATCCCCAAGCCTTCTGGAAATTACTCTGCAATGGTATCGATGCGATCACCGAAGTTCCAACTTACCGCTGGGATAACCAATTATTTTATGACCCTGACCCCTCCCAACCAGGAACAATGAACACCAAATGGGGAGGTTTTTTGGACCAGATAGACCAATTTGACCCCCAATTTTTTGGGATTTCTCCCAGAGAAACCCAAACTATGGATCCTCAACAACGGCTCTTACTCGAACTCGCTTGGGAAGCCTTAGAAGATGCAGGACAACCTCCATCAGCATTAGCAGGTCAGCCGGTAGGGGTATTTATCGGAGCATCCAGCTTAGATTATTACGAACTCATCGCCCAAAATACCAGTAACTATACCACCTATACAGCTACCGGAACTAGAAACTGTATCAATGCCAATCGCCTCTCCTACTTTTTCGACTTTCACGGACCTAGTCTAGCAATTGATACCGCTTGTTCCTCATCCTTGGTAGCAGTCCACTTAGCTTGTCAAAGTCTGTGGAGTGGAGAATCAACCCTCGCTTTGGTGGGAGGAGTCAATCTTATCGCCTCACCGTGGATGTCAGTAGCCACAGCTCAAGGGGGATTCATGGCTCCAGATGGTAGATGCAAAACCTTTGATGCCAAAGCCGATGGTTATGTTCGTGGTGAGGGTGCAGGTCTAGTAATACTAAAACCATTATCTCAAGCCCTGGCTGAAGGAGACCGTATATATGCCTTAGTCAAGGGCAGCGCTACTAACCAAGATGGATATAGCAATGGACTGACTGCTCCCAATCCTTTAGCTCAGGAAGCTGTATTACGAGCAGCCTACCAAAATGCCGAGATTGATCCAGCTCAGGTGCAATATATAGAAGCTCACGGAACCGGTACTCAACTCGGAGATCCGATGGAGATGAAAGCCTTAGGAGCAGTGCTATCTCAAAATCGTGCTCCGGGTGACTACTGTACAGTCGGTTCAGTCAAAACCAATATCGGACATTTAGAACCAGCAGCAGGGATTGCCGGACTGATAAAAGTAGCTCTGTCACTCCACTATGGGCAGATTCCACCAAATCTGCATTTCAGTGAGCCGAACCCTTATATTAATTTTGAGCAACTGCCCCTACGAGTTCAGGAAAAGCTGATCCCCTGGCAAAAAAAATTAGTTCCAGCGATCGCCGGAGTGAGTTCCTTTGGTTTTGGAGGCACTAATGCTCATGTGGTGTTGGCAGAAGTAGGGAAGAACTCACCCCCAGCCCCTCCCCAGGAGGGGAGCAAGGAAGAAGGGTTGTTAGAACGTGGAGTTCATCTGTTAACACTCTCAGCAAAAACAGAAGCAGCTCTAGAACAGTTAGTGACTAGTTATGAGAAGCACATCAAAAAACATCCAGAATTGGCAATAGCAGATGTGTGTTACACAGCCAATGTGGGGCGTATGCATTTCCCTCACCGTCTTGCTATTGTCACCAAATCGACACAGCAGTTAGAGGAACAATTAAAGGCTACCGGAGAAGGAGAGGAAACACCAGGAGTTCTCAGGGGTCAAAAATTTGGTCGCAAACGCCCCAAAGTAGCATTTCTGTTCACCGGTCAAGGTTCCCAGTATCTCAATATGGGAAGACAACTGTATGAAACTCAACCGACTTTTCGTCAAACCTTAGATCAATGTGAGGAGCTCCTACGTGAGTACCTGGAACATCCGCTTTTGGAATTGCTCTATTCTCAGAAGACACAAAAGTCAAATTCTTCTTTACTAGACCAAACAGCTTATACCCAGCCAGCTCTATTTGCTCTTGAATATGCCCTAGCCAAGTTATGGGAATCCTGGGGAATCAAACCCAAAGTGGTGATGGGTCATAGTGTCGGAGAATATGTAGCAGCAACTATTGCAGGAGTGTTCAGTTTAGAGGATGGATTGAAACTCATTGCAGCTAGGGGCTCTTTAATGCAGCAGTTGCCCTCTGGAGGAGAAATGGTGTCTTTGTTGGCATCCGAGTCTCAGGTAAAAGAGGCGATCGCTGAGTATAGTTCACAAGTAGCGATCGCAGCGATTAATGGACCAGAAAGTGTAGTAATTTCTGGAGCAAGTGAAGCCATAGCAGATGTTTGTAGCAAGTTGGAAGCAATGGGAATCAAAACAAAACCGCTACAGGTATCCCATGCATTCCATTCTCCTTTAATGGAACCAATGTTGGCAGAATTTGAAGCAGTAGCCAAAGAAGTAATTTATAGTCAGCCTCGAATACCACTGATATCAAATGTCACTGGCAAACAAGTGAGTTCGGAGATAACCACTGCCGAATATTGGGTGAGTCATATCCGTCAACCAGTATACTTTGCCCAAAGCATGACCACTCTGCATGAGCAAGGATATGAGTTATACCTAGAAATCGGACCGAAACCAGTATTGTTAGGTATGGGACGTCAATGTCTACCAGAAGGGATTGGCTTGTGGTTACCATCATTACGTCCAGGAGTAGAAGAATGGCAGTTGATGCTCTCCAGTTTAGGACAGTTATATGTACAGGGAGCCAAAGTAGATTGGGTAGAATTTGAGCAAGATGATACTCATCAGAAAGTGGCATTACCCACTTATCCCTTCCAACGAGAAAGGTATTGGATAGAAACCCACAATAATGCACCGAATAAACAGCATTTATCAACAGATAAAAATTACCATCCTCTGCTAGGTCAAAAACTCAATTGTGCGGGTGAACAACAAATTTTTGCATCATGGATAGGGGAAGATTCACCATCCTACCTCAGCGACCACCGAGTATTTAACAGAGCCTTATTCCCCACAACAGCCTACTTAGAAATAGCTGTAGCAGCAGGAAATGAGCGATTTAAAACTCCCTATATAGTTGTAGAAGACCTCATCATCAAACAAGGATTAATCTTACCAGATGGGGACTTGCTCTCAGCCCAAACGATAATCAAACCATTAGAGAAACAAAGCTACCAATTCCAAATATTTACTCAACCAGAACAACAGAACCAAGAAGAAGCAGAGTGGGTACTCCATGCCACAGGAAAAATCAGAAAAAACCCAACAGATACAGCTCCAACCAAAGTAGACCTCAAACAATATCAAGCCGAGTGTAGTCAATCAATAGAAGTTCAACAACATTATCAACAATGTCAACAAATCGGCATAGAGTATGGCAGCAGTTTCCAAGGCATACAACAGTTGTGGTCTGGAGAAAACCAAGCCCTAGCTTACATTACATTACCCGAAGAATTGATAGCACAAACAACAGATTATCAGTTCCATCCAGCCTTATTAGATGCAGCGTTGCAGGTCATCTTTCAGACACTCCCAAAAACAGATACTAACCAAACTTATCTGCCAATAGGGATAGAGCAATTTCAAGTCTATAGCCCTCCAGGGCTTTCCCTCTGGGCTTACGCATCAGTGACTCAACCAAAGCTCGAAACTCAACCAAATTTGACAATTCAAGCGACGCTAATGAGTCCACAGGGAGAAACCATCGCCACAGTCGAAGGCTTACAAGTAAAACTTGCTACTCAACAGGCTCTCCTGAGAACAGCAGATGAATCAATAACTAATTGGTTTTATGAAGTAGAGTGGAGACACAAAGGGCTTTTGGGCAGGTTACTACCTCCTGATTTCCTGCTAAAACCATTAGAAGTGGAGCAAAAACTTACTCCCAACCTCAAAGAATTAGTAACCCAAGTAGATAAGAATACTGCCTCCCAAATCACAACTCAATTAGAACAACTAAGCATAGATTATATACTCCAAGCTTTGCAGTCAATGGGTTGGTCTTACCAGCCAACAGAGAGTTTCCACTCCGATGCCGCAGTTCAAAGTCTAGGCATAGTTCCCAACCAGCGACGACTGTTTCAGCGTCTGCTACAAATCTTAGCCGAAGCAGGAATACTCCAGTCTCACCAACAGCAATGGCACGTACAACAAACCTTAGAGCAAGTTAACCCTAGTGAAAAAAGCCAGAGTTTACTGAATCAATATCCAGAAGAAGCAGCAACATTGACACTATTAGACCGTTGTGCATCTCAACTGAGTGGGGTACTACAAGGAACAATTGACCCAGTGCAATTAGTGTTCCCTCAAGGAGATTTAACCACAGCCACCCAACTCTATCAAGACTCAACTGTAGCCCAAGTGATGAACACGATAGTGCAAAAAGCGATCACTCAAGCTATTGAGAAATTACCCCCAAGTCGAGGGGTAAGGTTGTTGGAAATCGGAGCCGGAACCGGAGGGACGACTAGTTATATTCTGCCCCACCTCAATCCCCATCAAACAGAATATATCTTCACCGATATCGGGGCACTGTTCACCAATAAAGCCCAAGAGAGATTCCGAGATTATCGATTTGTGGGTTATCAAACTTTAGATATTGAGCTAGACCCCACAACCCAAGGATTTGACTCTCATCAATATGATGTAATTATTGCAGCCAATGTCCTCCATGCGACCAGCAATCTCAAGCAAACCTTATCCCATGTGCGGCAACTGTTAGCACCAGGGGGAATGTTAGTCTTGTCGGAAGCAACAACTCGCATCAGTTGGGTGGATTTAATCTTCGGACTCTTAGAAGGATGGTGGAAATTCACTGATTATGAATTAAGACCAGACTACCCTCTGTTGAGTCGCCAGCAGTGGAAAAAGGTGTTGAGTGAAACCGGTTTTACTCAAGTAGTTACTCTGCCAGAAGTCGAGGGCATGGCACAAACTTTGTTTGACCAAGCGGTGATTGTTGCCCAAGCAGCTCCCACCAGCCCAGAGCCAATTTCATCAGAAGCGAAGGGTTGGCTAATCCTAGCAGACAAAGAAGGAATTGCTCAACAGCTGGTCAGCCAACTACGCTCAGTAGGAGGTGTTTGTACCTTAGTATTTGCAGGAGAAAGCTATCAACAGCTTGCCCCAGACAAATTTACCATCAACCCCGATAATCCGGCAGAATTTGAGCAACTGATGGAGACAGTAGCTGCTAAATCAGCATCGTTATCGGGAGTAGTGCAATGTTGGACAACGGAAGCAGATGTCGGTAAAACTATCAACTCATCCGAATTAGAACATTTATCCAAGCGAGGCTGCGGTACTACCTTATCTTTGGTACAAGCACTAGTCCAAGCCAAGTTATCTCAACCACCCCGGTTATGGTTAGTCACTTGTGGTTCTCAACCGGTACCCTCAGATAATCCAGTAATACCAGGAGTAGCCCAATCTTCAGTGTGGGGCATGGGGAAAGTGATTAGCTTAGAACACCCAGAACTCGACTGTGTGCGCCTAGATTTAGATCCACAGCAGACGATAGAGGCTCAAGCCAAGGCACTATTTGAGGAAATTTGGTCAAAGGATAGAGAAGACCAAGTAGCATGGCGAGGAGATAGTCGTTATGTGGCTCGACTGGTGACAACTCCTCATCAGCAGACTGATGCCACTACCCAAGAGTCTTTGAATTTCCGTGAGGATGCTACCTACTTGATTACAGGAGGTATGGGAGGTTTAGGTTTACTGGTAGCTCGTTGGATGGTAGAGTTGGGAGCCCAGCATTTAGTTTTACTAGGACGCCGTGCACCGGATGATGCTGCCCGCAAAAAAATAACTGAGCTGGAAATGGCTGGAGCGAAAGTGGTAGTGGAAAAAGCGGATGTGTCTGATGTTGCATCGATGAGAGGAGTAGTGGATAAGATTGAGCAGTCAAAGGTGCCATTAGCAGGAGTAATTCATGCAGCGGGGATGTTGTCGGATGGGGTGCTACAAAACCAGAGTTGGTCTAGCTTTGAGCAAGTGATGGCTCCGAAAGTTCAAGGAGCTTGGCATTTGCATCAATTGACTCAAAACCAGCCATTAGACTTTTTTGTACTGTTTTCTTCAGCAGCATCTTTATTTGGTTCACCAGGTCAAGGAAATCATTCTACAGCCAATGCGTTTTTGGATGGTTTGGCCCATTATCGTCGGGCTCTGGGATTGCCAGGATTGAGCATTCATTGGGGAGCCGTTGCTCAAGTAGGGGAGGCAGCCGAACGAGGTGCAGATGTCAAAGTACACAAGCAGGGTTTAGGTGCGATCGCTCCCAATCAGGTGTTAGAATCCCTGGAGCTACTCATGAATGGTGCAGATGCAGAAGTAGGAGTGGTGCCAATTGAGTGGTTAGCTTGGCAGGAGAGAATAGAACAATGGTCTTTTTTAGCAGATTGGCAGGAAATAATCCAAACCCATCCTGAAATATCTAAGTCAGAATTTCTGTTAAAGCTGGAGGCAACAGCACTCAACGAACGTCACTCATTATTAGTAGCTTATATCCGTCGTCAATTAGCCCTAGTCTTAGGAATCAATGAGCCTGAATCCATTGCCTTAGAAACCGGCTTTTTTGACCTAGGTATGGATTCTTTGACCTCTGTCGAGTTGAGAAATAAGTTGCAAACCAGCTTTGCTTGTTCCTTGCCATCAACTCTCGCTTTTGAGCATCCAAATATTCAGTCCTTAACTGATTACCTAGAAGAAAAAATAATTCTCTCATCAGATGGTACAAAAACTGAACCTGAAATACCGAAGGTGATGGTAGATGAAGTATCCTTCGAGCCAGAGGTTTCTGAAACTCTACTGGCTGAAATTAATCAGCTTTCCGAAGATGAAATGGATCTAGCGATTGACGAAGCTATCAGTCAACTTGATCAATTTCTATAGGTAAGCCATTCAAAAATTAATAATGACTAATGAATAATGAATAATTACCTCTCCTCAAAAAAACAACTCTCTAATCAGCAACGTCTACTGCTAAAAATTAAACAAGCAACTGCCAAACTGCATGAAATTGAAACAGCAGCTACCGAGCCCATAGCCATTATTGGCATTGGCTGTCGTTTTCCTGGTGGTGTTGATAGTTCAGAGACTTACTGGAAATTTCTCCAAGAGGCAAAGGATGTCAGAACAGAGATTCCTAAAGACCGATGGGATATCAATCTCTACTATGACCCAAACCCTAATGTAACTGGTAAAATCTATGTTCGTCAGGGTTATTTTCTCCAACAACCAATAGACCAATTTGATCCTGCCTTTTTTGGTATTTCTGGAACAGAAGCCGCGAAGATAGACGCCTCGCAAAGGCTGCTTTTAGAAGTTACTTGGGAAGCTTTGGAAAATGCAGGTATCTCCCCCAAGAGTTTAAAAAACACTGATACAGGTGTATACATTGGTCAGATGAACAATGATTATGCCATTATTGGTGCTAATTCATTGCCTGACAAGTTACCTGATTTTTATTTAGGAATAGGTACGACTCCCAGTATGTCCGCAGGTAGAATTGCCTACATTTTGGGGTTACAAGGACCTACTTTATTCCTAGACACATCCTGTTCTTCGTCTTTAGTTACCTTACATTTAGCTTGCCAAAGTTTACGCTCTAGGGAGTCGAATCTAGCTCTAGTGGGAGGAGTAAACCTGATGCTTTCCCCCGATGCTACTCATGCACTTTGTCAAGGTAGAGCTTTATCACCTGATAGTCGGTGTAAAGCCTTTGATGCCTCTGCTGATGGTTTCGCTCGAGGGGAAGGTTGTGGCATAGTTGTACTCAAGCGTCTTCGAGATGCTCTAGCAGATAGCGATCGCATTTTAGCACTGGTCAAAGGTTCAGCGATTAATCACGATGGTCCCAGTAGCGGGTTGACTGTTCCCAATCAGCAGGCTCAGAAAAAGGTCATTCGTCAAGCCTTGAAAAATGCGAAGGTAGACCCATTACAAATTGATTACGTTGAGTGCCATGGTACGGGTACGTCTCTGGGAGATCCTTTGGAGGTAAGAGCAATTGAAGAGGTTTATTGTCAACAAAGAACTAAAGAACAACTTCTGCTCTTAGGTGCAGTCAAAAGTAATATTGGGCACTTGGAGGGAGCAGCAGGAATCGCAGGTTTAATTAAAGTTGTTCTGGCTCTTCAACATCAAGAGATTCCGGCAAATCTTCATTTCAATGAGCCTAATCCTCGAATTGATTGGGAGCAAATACCAATTAAGGTTCCGACAACAGCTATCCCTTGGACTAAAGGAGACAAACCTCGTTTGGCTGGAATCAGTGGATTTGGCATGAGTGGTACTAATGCTCATGTCATTTTAGAAGAAGCACCAACAGAAGGCAACAGAACCCACCCCCGCCCCTCCCAGGAGGAGAGCGAGGAGGGAAACAGCAGGGGAACAGGAGGGGAGCAGGTAACAGTTAACAGCGAAGATGACTTAGAACGTCCGGTTCATCTATTAACGCTGTCAGCCAAAACTGAAACTGCTCTTGCTCAATTAGTTACTAATTATCAAAATTATTTCCCAACTCATCCAGAATTAGGGGTAGCTGATATATGTTATACAGCTAATACAGGACGTAGCCACTTCAACCACAGACTAGCAGTTGTTGCCTCTAACCAACAAGACTTAGCTGAAAAACTCCGAGATTACCAACAAACAGAGGAAGTAACAGGAGTATTCTCAGGAAAACTCTCCTACAACAACACAGTACCCAAAGTAGCTTTTCTCTTCCTTGATAAGGACTCAAAGTATATTAACAGAGGACGGCAACTGTATGAAACTCAACCGACTTTTCGTCAAGCTTTAGATAAATGTGACCAAATCCTACATCCCTATTTAGAAAATTCACTCTTGGATGTTATGTATGGGGAACAGGAAACAGGTCATGGGGAAGTTTTATCCCTACTAGACCAAAGTACCTACAGTCAACCTGTACTATTTGCTATAGAATATGCATTAGCACAGTTATGGCAATCATGGGGTATTAAACCAGATGTCCTTTTAGGTAGCAATGTAGGGGAATATGTAGCAGCTTGCTTAGCAGGAGTCTTCAGTTTAGAAGACGGACTCAAATTAATTGCCACTAGAGGCAAATTAATGCAACAGTTTCCTAGTAATCTAGTCCCAGGAATAACATCAGAGTTTGAAAGTGTAGCCAAAGAAATCACTTACAGTCAACCTCAAATACCACTTATTTCTAACGTTACTGGTGAACGAGTAGAGAAGGGTTTCAAAGCTGAATATTGGGTAAATCATCTCCGGGAACCTCTACCCTTAGTTCAAACTATGGAGACTCTAGAACAAGAAGGCTATGAACTATTCCTAGAAATCGGACTTTTTAGTCGTTTAGTTACCAAGCCCCTAAAGTTGGAATTAGAGCAGACAGAAGCCTGCTTGTCTTCGTTGTCTCCACCTCAAGCAGAATGGCAATCAATGTTGGCAAGTTTAGCACAACTATATATCAAAGGAGTCAATATTGATTGGTCGGGGTTTGATAAAGATTATCTTCGCTCTAAAGTGGTACTGCCCACTTATCCATTTCACAGACAGCGTTATTGGCTTGAAACTTCTGAAGTCAAGCAATCAAAAGATATTCCAGAAACTAACTCAAGTCCAATTTTTGACCTGATCAACCAAGGTGATGCAGAAGGATTAACTCAGGAACTCAATTTGGCTGAAAACTTTACAGAAGCTGAGCAGGAAATCTTGCCCAAACTGCTAAACACGTTAATCAAAAGACATCGAAATCATCTTAAATATCCAGGTCTAAATTCTGGATTTTTACAACAGCTAAGGGAGACACCAGATAGAGAGCGTTCAGGGTTGATGCTCAATTATCTACAAAACTTAGTAGGTAATTTATTAGGATTAGACAAATCTCAGAAGCCAGATTCACAGTTAGGATTTGCTGATCTAGGTTTGGACTATGCAATGATGCTCGAATTAGGAGAAACCTTAGAAACCAGTTTTGGTTGTTTAGTATCAGTCACAACCTTGCTTGAGCACTTCAATATCCAAAAAATGTCAGATTATTTAATTATCCAAATTTTGGGAAAAGAATCAGAAAATAAAAATGAAATTTTAGACTTGACAAATCAAAATCAGACAATTAATCTGAACAGTGAAATTGAAAAAATTGAAACACTCGGTGAAGAAGCGATCGCGACGGCTATTCAAGAAGAAAAAATAGCCACAGCTATTCAAGACGAGCTAAAAGAAATTACACTTCTACTTGACAACGAGGAGGGCTAACGTGACCAATATTTCCGGGGCAGAACAACAAGTTGTTTCCTCCCAACAAGTGCTTCAAACTATTAAAGAAATGCGCAATAGACTTGAAGCAGTCAACCAAGAAAAAACCGAACCGATTGCCATTGTCGGAGTAGGGTGTCGATTTCCGGGGAATGCCAATGACCCTGCCTCATTCTGGCATTTATTACACGAAGGGATAGATGCTATTGGTGAAGTCCCACCCGGTCGTTGGGATGTTGATGCCTACTACGACCCCAACCCCGATGCACCAGGTAAAACCTACACCAAACAAGGTGGGTATATCCAGCAAGTTGATCAGTTCGACCCCTTATTTTTTGGCATTTCCCCCAGAGAAGCGGTTAGTCTAGACCCTCAACAAAGACTATTATTAGAAGTCACTTGGGAAGCCTTAGAAAACGCAGGGATTACACCCGCCAGTCTCAGAAACAGTAAAACCGGGGTATATGTAGGCATTTGCACCGATGACTATAGTCAAAGAATGATGAGTTGGGAAAACCTTGGTTTGATGGATTCCCACTTTGGTACAGGCAACGCCCGTAGTATGGCAGTTGGTCGCCTTTCTCACCTCCTCGGTTTACAAGGACCAAATATCCAGTTAGATACAGCCTGCTCTTCCTCTCTGGTAACTGTGCATTTAGCTTGCCAAAGTTTGCGTTCAAAAGAGAGTAATTTAGCGATCGCAGGTGGAGTAAATCTGATTCTTTGGCCTGTAGGTACAATCGGTCGTTGTCGCTTAAAAGCGATCGCTCCAGATGGTCGCTGCAAAACCTTTGATGCCTCCGGTGACGGTTATGGCCAAGGAGAGGGATGTGGGATGATCGTTCTCAAACGGCTCTCTGATGCTACAGCTGATGGCGATCAAGTTTTAGCTGTGATTCGAGGTTCAGCTATCAATCATGACGGACCTAGTAGCGGTTTGACTGTTCCCAACAAAATGGCTCAGAAAGAACTGAT
Source organism: Symploca sp. SIO2C1 (assembly GCA_010692635.1). Classification (GTDB taxonomy): domain Bacteria; phylum Cyanobacteriota; class Cyanobacteriia; order Cyanobacteriales; family Coleofasciculaceae; genus Caldora. The sequence goes on from JAAHGL010000056.1 coordinate 30,279, forward strand.
TCAGCAAGCACTACAAAATGCCAAGGTTGAGCCAAATCAGGTGAGTTATATAGAAGCTCACGGTACAGGAACACCTCTAGGCGACCCCATTGAATTAGAGTCTTTGGCGGCAGTTTACGGTCAAAACCGCCCCATTAATCAACCCTTGGTTGTGGGTTCAGTGAAAACCAACTTCGGGCATTTGGAGGCAGCTGCCGGAGTCTCAGGTTTGATTAAGGTAGTTTTATCGCTTCAGAACCAAGAAATACCGCCCCACTTGCACTTAGAAAATCCTAATCCCCATATTCAATGGCATCAAATGCCGATAGTTGTTCCCACTTCAGGAATTCCCTGGCAACGAGGTAATCAACCTAGAATTGCAGGGATTAGCGCGTTTGGAATAAGTGGTACGAACGCTCATATTATTTTGGAGGAAGCTCCAGGAGAAGGCAACAGTGAAGATTGCTTAGAACGTCCGTTGCATCTATTAACCCTGTCGGCAAAAACAGAAAATGGACTGGCAGAGTTAGTGAGTCGTTATCAGAACTATCTGGACAATCATCCAGAACTAGATTTAGAAGATATCTGTTACACAGCTAACATAGGGCGATCGCATTTTAATCATAGACTGGCAGTTGTTGCTGCTGACAAAACTGAACTGGCGACAAAACTTAGCGATCGCTTAATAGGAAAAGAAGTTACCGGAATATTTTCTGGCCACATTCCCAACACTACAACTTCACCCAAAATAGCCTTTCTCTTTACTGGTCAGGGTTCCCAGTATGTCAACATGGGAAGGCAACTATACGAAACTCAACCTGTTTTCCGTCAAGCTCTGAACCAATGCAACCAAATTCTGAGTGCAGTTTTAGAGAAGTCTTTGTTAGAGGTACTCTATGGTGATGTAGGGGAGAGGGAACCCACCCCTAACCCCTCCCAGGAGGGGAAGGCAAGAGGCAAAAGTAATAACTCTCTACTAGATCAAACTGCTTATACTCAACCAGCCCTATTTGCAATTGAATATGCCTTAGCTAAGTTGTGGCAATCTTGGGGGATTCAGCCGGATGTTGTGATGGGTCATAGTGTAGGAGAATATGTTGCAGCTTGTATCGCCGGAGTATTTAGCCTAGAAGATGGTCTCAAACTGATTGCAACCAGGGGACACTTAATGCAGCAGTTGGATGGTGGTGGAGAGATGGTGTCAGTGTTAGCACCAGAATCTCTAGTAAGAGATGCCATCAAGTCCTACAGCTCCCAAGTAAATATAGCAGCAATTAATGGACCAGAGAGCATTGTCATTTCCGGTCTAGGGGAAGCTATCCAAGCTATTTGTAACAGTTTGTCAGAGATGGGAGTCAAGACCAAACCACTACAAGTCTCCCATGCTTTTCACTCCCCACTCATGGAACCCATGTTGGCGGAATTTGCAGTTGCTGCTAAAAAGGTTACTTACAACCAACCACAAATAGACCTAATTTCCAACGTTACCGGAAAGCCAGCAACCGCAGAAATTGCCACCCCTGAATATTGGGTAAATCATGTCCGCCAACCAGTGAATTTTGCTCAAAGTATGCAAACCTTGCACCAAGAAAACTACCAACTTTTCTTGGAAATCGGACCAAAACCAATATTACTGGGAATGGGTCGTCAATGTTTGCCCGATGATGTAGGTAATTGGCTCCCTTCCTTACGTCCCCCTCAAAAAGATTGGCAACAAATGCTCGCCAGTTTAGGGCAACTGTATACCCAAGGAGTAGCCATCGATTGGTCAGGATTTGACCACGATTATCCCCGTTGCAAAGTCACATTACCTACCTATCCATTTCAAAGGCAACGGTATTGGCAGGAAGTGAAAGAAAATGGACATCAATCTGGGGATGAAGCTCTCTCAACCCCGATTGTAAAGCTCCTCAACCAAGGTGAAACTCAGGAGTTAGTAGAGGAAGTAGAACTAGCAGGGGAATTGACAGAAACAGAACGACAACTCCTGCCAAAACTGCTCGAACTTCTAGCAAAACGACAGCAAAATTATCTAGAATTCAAAGGTGGGACTGTTCACGAGTATTACAATGCAGTTACAACTTTGGGTCAAGAGCAAGCCGGTAGTCAAGCAGATGGATTAGCGGAATCACCCTACTTAACCTTTGGTTTATTTCCAGAAAAAGTGCCTGATTTTTCCTGGATTAAATGTCTCACAGAACCGAATCAAGAACAAGCTCGCCAGATGATTTTTGATTCTCAAAAAGAGTTGAGACAACTATTGTTTGCCCAAGTCGATTTTGCAGCTTGTCAAAAAGTTCTGGATTTTGGTTGTGGATATAGTTCAGATGTAATTCAATTAGCTCAAAAATACGAACATCTGCAATTGAATGGATACACCATTTCCAGCGAACAAGCTAAATTTGGTAGTACAAGGGTGCGCGAAAGTCAACTACAAGAGCGAGTCAAAATTTATAATCGAGATAGCGCTAAAGATGAATTTCCCAACCAGTATGATTTGGTCTTTGGGTTTGAAGTCGCCCACCACATTCTGGATAAAAAGGCACTGTTTACTAATATTGGCAACCATTTAAATCAAGAGGGATATTTGGTATTAGCCGATTTCATCTCCAACAGCGATTTAGCGATTGACCATGAAGAAACATCTTCCTATTTCATCACTAAATCGGAGTGGGTAGACCTTTTAGCTCAACATCAACTCAAGTTAGTAGCTGCGATCGATGTAAGTCCAGAAATCTCTAACTTTTTGTACGATCCAGACTTTGAAAACCGCTTGGAGCAGTTGTATCAAAGGAATCAAGATGAGAATGTGCGATCGGGATTCAAATCTTACTATCAGTTGGGTAAGGTTTTGAGTAAGGGAATCGCCAGTTATGTCTTGCTAACTGCTCAAAAAGAACAGCAGTTATCAACAGCAGAAATAGCTGAGTGGAATCAACAAATCCTTGCTCAACTCACATCTTATTCAGAGGTAACCCCCCAACGCTGGCTGTATGAACTTGAATGGCAAGCAAAAGAGGCAACAGAACCCACCCCCAACCCAACCCACCCCCAACCCCTCCGAGGAGGGGAGCAGAAGGGGAATAGGCAAAAGGCAGAAAGAAACTGGTTATTGTTCGCAGAGTCTGGTGCTATAGCAGAAGGATTAGTGCAAAAATTGGGAGCCGGATGTGTGATCGTTTCTCCTGGTAACAGCTACCAGCAGATCGATGAAAAACATTACCAAATTAATCCCACTGCTCCCGAAGACTTTAAGCTTTTGTTGGATGAAATCCAGGGGATGCAAGGAATCGTTCATCTCTGGAGCGTGCCAACAACTAGCGATCGCTTAGAATCAGCACTAGAATTTGGTTGTGCTAGTCTGCTACATCTCGTACAAGCCTTGACAAAAAGCCAACAGCAGCAGATGCCTCCTTTGTTGGTTGTCACCCAAGGAGCCGTGAGTGTAGGTACTGACTGTGAAGCCGTGCAAGTGCAACAAGCACCAGTTTGGGGATTAGGTCGAGTCATTGCTCAAGAACATCCAGAACTGCAATGTCGGTTGCTCGACTTAGAAGCAAGTACGCAACCAGAAGACATAGTTGGATGGTTATACCAAGAACTCATGTCTCCCAATGAAGAAAATCAGATTGCTTACCGTCAGGGAAAACGTCGAGTAGCGCGACTAGTACGACGACAACCACAAACCACTACTAAAGATCAGCAGAAGATTAGTATTAACGCAGAAGGTAGTTACCTAATTACTGGTGGTTTGGGAGCATTAGGATTGCAACTGGCTCAATGGTTAGTAGAGCAGGGTACTCAACATTTGGTACTTACTGGACGTAGGGAACCATCCCCAACTGCAAAACAAACCATTTCCCAACTCGAACAAGCTGGAGCAAAGGTATCTGTGCTGTTAGGAGATGTTGCTGTAGAACAAGATGTAGCAGGTATCATCGAACAGATTCAAACCTCCTTACCCCCATTGCGCGGTGTGATTCATGCAGCAGGTGTGTTGGATGATGGCGTTTTGCAACAGATGAACTGGGAGAGGTTTACCAAAGTCATGGCTCCTAAAGTTCAAGGTGCCTGGCATTTGCATCAGTTCACTCAAGAGTTACCATTAGATTTCTTTGTTTGCTTCTCTTCAGCTGCTTCTTTATTGGGTTCCAATGGCCAAGGGAACTATGCAGCGGCTAACGCTTTTCTGGATGGTTTAGTTTATCATCGCCGAGCCTTAGGTTTACCGGGATTGAGTGTAAACTGGGGAGCTTGGGGAGAAGGAGGAATGGCAGCTCGTTTAGCCAGTCAGTTCCAAAGTCGGATTCGTGCTTTGGGAATGAGTAGTATTCCACCGGAACAGGGATTGCAGATTTTGACTCAGTTACTTGAGCAATCAGCAATTCAAGTAGGAGTCATACCCATTAACTGGTCTCGATTTGTCGCTCAACTGCCTGCGGGAATCAAGGCGCCAGTTTTAGAAGCATTTATGAGTTCCCAGTCTGTAGCAGTAGAAGCTAAGAGTAACGAATTTTTGGAGCAGCTCAAGGCAGCGAAAATTAGCGATCGCTCTCCAATGATGACCACTTATCTACAAGGTGTAGTAGGTAAGTTACTTGGATTCCCAGAATCCCAACTGCCAGATACACAGTTAGGATTTTTTGATATGGGAATGGATTCTTTGCTGTCTCTAGAACTCCGGAATCTCTTACAAACTAGCTTAGGCTGTTCAGTCTCATCTACCGTTTTGTTTGAATACACCAATATTGAAGCTCTAGCTGAGTATTTAACTACAGAGATTTTGCCACCAGAGTTAGAAACAACAGCTGAAATCTCAAACGAGGAGCAACCAGAAACACCAGCGCTTTCTGAGGAGGAAGCAACGGATGCGATCGCTCAGAAATTCCAACAGATTCAAAACCTGTTGAACAAGAATAGGTAGGTACAGTCTCTAGATCCCCCTAAATCCCCCTTTTTAAGGGGGACTTTCAAAGCAATTTTCCTCTTTTAAAACGGGGATTTTCATCCTAGTTCCCCCCTTATTCAGGGGGGCTAGGGGGGATCTTAAGCAGGAGCAAACATTTAGGCATTTACGTAGTATGGAACAGCAACCTCTTTCATCTCAACAGTTATTTGAACTCTTAGAACAAGTTCACTCTCAACTTGAAACAGTCGATCGCGAAAAAACTGAACCCATTGCTGTTATTGGAGTAGGTTGCCGATTTCCGGGTAATGCCAACAACCCAGATTCATTCTGGCATCTCTTGCACGAGGGTATTGATGCCGTTACAGAAATACCATCAGACCGTTGGGATATTGATGCCTTCTACGACCAAGACCCAGAAGCTCCCTTAAAAGCTTATACCCGACAGGGTAGCTTCATTCAACAAGTTGACCAGTTCGATCCCTTATTTTTTGGTATTTCCCCCAGAGAAGCAGTCAGTTTAGACCCTCAACAAAGACTGCTATTGGAAGTTACTTGGGAAGCATTAGAACACGCTGGAATTGTACCTGCTCAACTCAGAAATAGCAAAACCGGGGTATATGTAGGCATTTGCACTGATGACTATACATCAAACCAAATTGCTACCACAATCACCAACATGCTCACCCAATCCAGTCGAAATGGGGAGAACCCAGCTTCTGTTGATGGCTACACTGGCACGGGTAACTCCCGCAGTATGGCAGTTGGTCGTATTTCCCATCTACTCGGTTTGCAAGGACCGAATATCCAGTTAGATACAGCCTGTTCCTCTTCTCTAGTCGGTGTGCATCTCGCCTGCCAGAGCCTACGTTTAAAAGAATCCAACTTAGCTCTAGTGGGTGGAGTGAATCTTATCCTCTCTCCTGGGAATACAGTTGCTCGTTGCAAAATTAGGGCTCTTGCTCCTGATGGCCGCTGTAAAACTTTTGACGCCTCTGCAGATGGTTACGGTCAAGGAGAAGGATGTGGAGTGGTTGTACTCAAGCGTCTTTCTGATGCGATCACAGATCAAGATTCCATCTTAGCATTGATTCGAGGTTCAGCGATTAACCATGACGGACCAAGTAGTGGTTTGACGGTTCCCAATAAAAAAGCGCAGAAAGAAGTTATACAACAGGCTCTACAGAATGCCAGGATAGAACCCCATCAGGTTAGCTATGTGGAAGCACACGGAACTGGAACAACTCTTGGTGACCCTATTGAACTAGAAGCTCTAGCAGCAGTTTATGGAAAAAATCGCCCTTCTAATCAACCCTTGATAGTGGGTTCGGTGAAAACCAACTTCGGACACTTGGAAGCCGCAGCAGGAGTTTCAGCTTTAATTAAAGTCGTGCTGGCGCTTCATCATCAGGAAATACCCCCTCATTTACACTTTACTCAACCCAATCCTTATATTCCTTGGGATAAGATTCCTGTAACTATTCCCACTTCTGGCATCCCCTGGAAGCAAGGAAAGCAACCTCGGATGGCAGGGGTGAGTTCCTTTGGGATGAGTGGCAGCAACGTTCATGTAGTTTTAGAGTCAGCTCCGGAAGAAGGCAACAGGCAAACCCCCCCTTTGTCCCCCCTTGGGAGGGAGTCAACAGTAGGGGCGAATTGCCATTCGCCCCTACAAGAAGATTGCTTAGAACCTTCACACCATCTATTAACTCTGTCGGCAAAAACTGAACAAGCGCTAGAAGATTTGGTCAGTCGTTATCGTAATTATTTAGAACTTCATCCAGAATTAGAATTAGCAGATATTTGTTATAGCGCCAATAGGGGGCGATCGCATTTTCAGTATCGTCTTGCTGTGCTGGCAACTTCAACAGCGGAACTGAAGGAAAAATTAGAAAATTTTCATACCGAAAATGAAGTTGTGGGATTGTTTTCTGAGGAACTTGCGAATACTACCAGTCAGCCTAAGATAGCTTTTTTATTCACAGGTCAAGGTTCCCAGTATATACGAATGGGATGGGAATTGTATCAATCTCAACCCACATTTCGGAGTGCTCTAGAAGAATGCGATCGCTTGCTCAAACCTTACCTAGAAAAATCTCTGTTAGAAGTACTCTATTCTAATTTAGAGAATAGAGAAGAAATTTCTTTACTAGACCAAACAATATACACTCAACCCGCTCTATTTGCCATTGAATATGCTCTCGTGCAGTTATGGAAATCTTGGGGTATTAAACCAAATCTCGTAATGGGTCATAGTGTTGGGGAATATGTAGCAGCAACCGTAGCTGGAGTTTTTTGTCTTGAAGAGGGTCTTAAACTCATTGCTGCCAGGGGAAGGTTAATGCAACAGTTACCCCAAGGTGGAGAGATGCTGTCAGTATTAGCATCAGAATCTCAGGTAAGGTTGGCAATAGCTCCCTACAACTCAGAAGTTACTATTGCTGCAATTAATGGTCCTGAAAGTATCGTTATTTCGGGAGTCAGTGCAGCGATTAGTGAAATATGTAATAGTTTAGAATCTCAAGGCATCAAAATTAAACATCTACAGGTATCCCATGCTTTTCACTCTCCACTCATGGAACCAATACTGGCAGAGTTTGAAGCGATCGCTCGAAAAATAACCTACAATCAACCTCAAATTCCCTTAATATCCAATCTTACAGGAAAACCAGTTGATAAGAGCATTGCCACCGCGAACTATTGGGTGAGTCATATCAGACAACCTGTGCAGTTTGCTCGGAGTATGGAAACTTTGCATCAGCAAGGATATAAAGTATTCCTGGAAATCGGACCTAAACCCATACTATTAGGCATGGGTCGTCAATGTCTGCCAGAAAATCAAGGAATCTGGTTGCCTTCTTTGCGTTCTCAAAAATCTAATTGGGAACAAATGCTTTCTAGCTTAGGAGAATTGTATGTCCGGGGACTTAAGGTAGACTGGTCTGGGTTTGACCGAGATTATGCTCGTTCTCAGGTAATGTTACCCACTTATCCCTTCCAACGAGAACGCTATTGGATAGAAACTATTCAAAATCCACAACAACTTTTAGAATCCGGAGAACTTAGAGCAGACAACCCTGTTGAAAATATTAATACTTCTATCATTAATTTACTCAGTCAAGGAAATACGCAAGAATTAGTTGAAAAAATCGAAGAAATTGGTAATCTATCACCAGAGCAACTAAAAACACTGCCAGATTTATTAACGCTAATATCCCATCAATATCAACAAGAATTATCTACATTTACTAGAAAAAAATGGTTTTATGAAATTCAATGGAAACATCTACATCTAGAAGATAAGCATAAAAAATCAACCAAACAACCATCTCACTGGTTGATTTTTTCAGATTCACAAGGATTAGGAAAATCTCTTGTAACTCAATTACAACAGCTGGGTAATGAATGCAGTGTAGTTTATCAAGCCAATAATTATCAAAATAGTCAGACCGGAATTTATCACATTAATCCATCTAAGCCCCAGGAATTTGAACAATTATATCAAACAATAATTAAAACTAGTAAACTACCCTTACAAAGGGTCATTCATCTGTGGAGTTTAGATGCCACTTCTAAACAAGATTTAACGACTGCCAGTTTAGAACAAGTGCAACTATGGGGATGTGGCAGTGTACTGCACTTAGTACAGACTCTAGTCCAAAATGCTACATCAAATCCACCAAAACTCTGGTTGATTACTAGAGGCACTCAACCTGTATTATCAACAACAGAGAAACTAACAGTGGCGACATCACCCTTGTGGGGATTAGGTCGAACGATC
>JAAHGL010000057.1 GCA_010692635.1 Symploca sp. SIO2C1
AGCGGGTGTTTCCCTACGATGGTGCAAGGAAATTGTATCGATGGGCTCAAAAACCTTGGACTTTTTGGGGCAAAAAAATGATTAAAAGCCTTGTCTGGTATTGCTTCCACACTTATACAGCAAGCCCTAACTAATAGCAATAGCTAATGCTAGCTCTATCAAGGCTTCACTCTGCTTGTTATATCAAGTTCGGATAAACAGTTATAATTCCTTTCTACCTTGCAACCTTCTTTCTTCCCTTGGAGCTCTCTGGCTTCTGCCTTGTTGCAACGATAGTGTAAGTATTCAACCGAACTTGATATTACCCCATCAGCTGGCTCTGTTCAATCCCTTGTGCTGTGGACAAAAAAAAATTTTTTTGTTAAATTAATTGAATTAGTTGCTAAATAAAAAAGTGCATCTGCAGAACTAAGTAAAATATCCTTCTCTTACATTTCAGTAAAACTTTTAGCTATGTAAGAAAGTGATAATTTTAATTGCTCTTAATGGAAAGAAATTACTATAAATGAGTACAGTTTTGCTGGTAGAAGACAATCTCTCCTTGTTGAATTTGATGGAGAGTTATCTAGAAGATGTTGGTCATACGGTCATTTCTACTACAGATGCGAAAAAAGCAGTAGAACAGGCAGTAGAATACAAGCCGGATGTCATTATTACAGATATTGTGATGCCAGGAATGAGCGGTTTTGAACTGTGTCGCAGCCTGAAAAAACACCCAATTACTGGCACTATTCCAATTGTCATGTGTTCTTCTAAAAGTCAAGAAATTGACCGTCTTTGGGGAATGAAACAAGGTGCTTCTGCTTACTTAACCAAACCATTTTCTCGAGAGCAGTTCCTTCGCACTGTCAACTTAGTTGTAGATTGAGCATTGTTGGTTATTAGTTGTTGGTTGTTTGTTGTTTGTTCTTTCATAGGTAAAATCTGGCTCAAAATTTACAGATGAAACCTCGCTAACCAACAACCAATGACCATTGGTGACAAGTTAAGGTAAAAGTGTCGTTGTCAAGGGAGCTGGGGAAGCTGAGGGAGAAGAATACAATTTTTCAACCTCTTGAGTATTTCCATATATAGTGTTTTTTGAGCCCTCAAGCACCATATATGGGAGTTGACAAAATGCACAACCGTTTAACTTGTCACTAATGACCAATGACTAACAAGCATTAAGCTGATTCAGGTTTCGGTAGGGACGATGGGTGGATCAGTAATTCTGCTGTTGAACGTTTCTCCACCATTTCTCTGGTAATAGCGCAACGAGTGACATCCTTACGAGAGGGTAACTCGTACATAATATCCAGCATCAATTCTTCTACAATACCCCGCAGTGCCCTAGCACCGGTTTTCCGACGGTAAGCTTCCTGGGCGATCGCCCGAATAGCATCCTGTTTGAACTCCAACTGCACATTATCCATCTTCAGCAATTGTTTATATTGCTTCACTAGAGCATTGTGGGGTTCTGTTAAAATTGCCACCAGGGTTTCTTCATCAAGGGGATCAACTACTGCAATCATCGGTACCCGACCAATAAATTCTGGTATTAAGCCAAACTTCACCAAGTCGTCTGGTTCTAAATGTCGCAGAATATCAGCTGTACGCTTCTCCTTGGACTGACTATCTCCCTGTTGAATAAATCCCATAGAACGCCTTCCTAGACGTTGTTCTACCACTTTATCCAAACCAACAAAGGCACCACCGCAAATAAACAGGATGTTGCTGGTATCTATTTGAATACAGTCTTGATAGGGATGCTTGCGCCCTCCTTGGGGTGGCACATTAGCGACAGTACCCTCCAACATCTTCAACAGTGCCTGCTGGACACCTTCTCCAGAAACATCCCTAGTAATTGAGGCATTCTCACTCTTACGAGCAATCTTGTCTATTTCATCAATGTAGATAATACCTCTTTGGGCTTCCTCCACATCAAGATCTGCTACTTGCAGTAGTCGCAGTAAGATATTCTCTACATCTTCCCCCACATATCCCGCTTCCGTTAGGGTGGTGGCATCTGCTACTGCAAAGGGTACATCCAAAATGCTAGCTAAGGTTTGAGCTAACAATGTCTTACCACAACCTGTAGGACCGATTAGGAGAATATTAGACTTTTGCAGTTCTACTGAATCGTCCCCTCCTACCTTATTATTCCCTGGTTGCAGAAAACTCAATCGTTTGTAGTGGTTGTATACAGCAACACACAGAGCTTTTTTAGCTTCTTGTTGACCAATAACATGCTCATCAAGATACTTCTTCAGTTCCCTGGGTTTAGGAATCTGATTTAAAGAAATTCCTTGAGGACGAGCCCGACGTTTTTGGGGTGGCTCGGAAGTAGGTACTGGCTGGGGAGCTGGTGCACCAGAATCGAGTAACTCCTCATCTAAAATCTCATTACACAAGTCAACACATTCATCACAAATGTAAACTCCTGGCCCAGCAATTAACTTGCGTACTTGTTCTTGAGACTTGCCACAAAACGAACATTTTAGATGGGAGTCGTATTTAGACATTTCTAGCCTCTTATTTTATAGGAGTGACAGTTGCTTCACGAGGAAGGTTCTGCCGGTCGATCACTTGGTCAATTAGACCATAATCTTTGGCTTCTGCTGATGACATGAAAAAGTCACGCTCGGTATCGACAGTAATTTTCTCAACCGGCTGACTAGTGTGATAGGCAAGTAACTCATTGAGCTGCTGTTTGTGGTAAAGAATTTCTTTAGCTTGAATTTCAATGTCCACTGCCTGTCCTTGAGCCCCACCAAGGGGCTGATGGATCATAATCCGAGAACTAGGGAGAGCCATACGTTTGCCAGCAGCTCCAGCAGTTAGTAGAAATGCCCCCATGCTAGCAGCTAAACCAAAGCATATGGTAACAACATCTGGACTAATCTGCTGCATTGTGTCATAAATTGCCATACCAGCTGTTACTGATCCCCCCGGAGAGTTGATATACAACTGGATGTCTTTTTCTGGAGCTTCAGCTTCCAAATATAACATCTGGGCAATGATAGAGTCTGCCACGTTATCGTCTACCTGGGTTCCCAAAAAAACAATGCGCTCTCGCAACAACCTTGAGTAAATATCAAACGCTCGTTCTCCAACACCGGACTGCTCTACCACCATCGGGACAATATTACTGGTGCTGACGGAGTAAATCTCCGGACAACTCAAGTTAGTGAATTGGTAAGAAGACTGGGATTGCAGCATAGAACAAAAACTCGGAAATGATAATTAACAGTGGTGATTTCTTTGCCCAGCGCAATCAGGCAACTGTACAAACTACTCTTCTAGTGATCATTATGCCTTAGAAGTCAGGGTTTTATCCTTGGAGGCGGGTGAGCGAAAAAAAGTGTGGGGAGCTGGGGGAGCTGAGGGAGCTGAGGGAGAAGAGAGAACTTATAATTTTTGGATACTTAGCTAGGAAATCCCACCCAAAATTTCGTTCACCGCTTGGAGCCTAAGCTCTTATTCTTCAACAGACGTCTCTGCTGTGACATCAATCGTCTGAGTAGTTTCATGTGTTTCAACAGCCATCGCTGCTGTTTGAGTATCTTCTCCTTCTCCTGTTTTTTCTTCTGGAGTTAATGAACCCTTAGGCACTAGTTCAATCGTAGCGTGTTCTTCTAGCCACTCAATGGCTTTCTCTTTGAGCAAATCGGATTCAATTACTTCTCTCAACTTGCCAGGATCAACATTTTGACCAGCAAGCTGCTCCATCCATTCATTAATTCTGGCTTCAATTGCCTCTGGTTCAACTTTGAGAGATTCTCGCTTAGCAACTTCTTCAAGTGCCAGGGATTGCTTGAGACGGACAATTGCGTCAGGACGAGATCGTTCCTGCATCTGCTGCACCATCTCAGCTGTCAGTGTATTGGCAAGGTTCATGCCCATCTGCTCCAGTTGCATTACACTTTGCCTGATGATCATGTCTACTTCCCGATCAAGTAGGGTTTTAGGGAGCTCAACCTCAACCTTCTCCAACAAAGCCGTCACTAGGACTTGCTCCTTACTTTGAGAGGTTTCTTTGTCAGCTTTTTCTTGAAATTGTTTTGACAAAGATTCGCGCAATTCTTCGAGAGTTTCCATTTCACTGATTTCTTGAGCCAAGTCATCATCTAGATCTGGCAACTCTTTTTCTTTAAGTTCCTGGAGAGTAATCGTAAAAACTACCGACTCGCCCGCTAATTCTTCTCGTGGATAATCTTCGGGAAACTTCACCGGAACTTCTTTAGTTTCTTCCGGCTTCATCCCTATAATTCCCTTAACAAAGTCTGCCAGAAACTTTTCCTCTTCTAGCTCAACTTGAAAGTCACTTGCCTGACCACCAGGAATTATGGTTCCTTCTTCTTCATCCCCTTCACCAGTAAATCTACCAGTGTAATCAACCACTGCTACATCACCCATTTGGGCAGGACGGGATTCTACAGGAATGAGTGTAGCTTGTTCGACACGACGCTCTTCTAAGAATTTATCAACAGCTTCAGGATCAGGCTTAGTTTCCTCAGCTTTAACGCTCAAGCCATCGTAATCACCTAAGTTGACCACTGGTGGAGTATCAACAGAGGCTGAGAACCTCAGTGGTTCTCCTGGCTTGAACTTGCTGCTTAATTCTTCAAACTTGGAAATGAGCTTGTAGTTTCCCAATGCCTCAATTTTTTCTTGCTCAATCGCTTGTTTGAGGCTATCTTGAACCAAATCTTCGATCGCTGCCTCCTTAATTCGTTCTACTCCCATTCGTTGGAGTAAAATTTGACGCGGCACCTTTCCTTTGCGAAACCCAGGAATATTGGCAGAGCGAGAGAGGTTTTGTACAACCTTTTCGTAGACTTTTTTGGTCGTTTCGGCAGGAATCTCAATTTCCAGACCGATCTGGCTATCGGGTAGCTTTTCCTGAGTAATTTTCATTGATGCTTTCGTTTCAGACAACTTGAGAGATTTGGCTAATAATTCAGGAGCTGATAATTCACAGATAGTTGATCAACATGCTGTTTGAGAGTTAAATACAGCTTCTCATGGTATGCTATCTCTATATAATAAGTAAGCATATAGTATATCTTTACATGACGCTCCCTTGGGAAAGCCCTAGGCTGTTCCTCAGGTTTTCTTACCTGAAATCATAGTACATGTAGGAGTGGTAGAGATGTAGCACTTGTCTCATCGCTACCTATAATCCTAGTTTATGCTTCTTATGGACTCAGATTAAGGGTCAAGAAGAATAATAATTAGTGCGTTCCGTTCCATTAGCTAATTCAAGATAGTAACTCTAAAAAAACAGAAGAGTAAGGGATCAAAGAATTGCTCCCACAATAACATCAACGCATCTGTAACAATTTTCCCTTTCTGATCGCAGCGTGAGAAGGCACAAGCGTATTAACACAGGTAATAATGGTTGGTTTAACTCAATGGCTTTTATTTAAGATGACAGGTATCCGCAAATGCACAAGTTCAGGGTGATGGATTTTCCAAGTCGGTGCGGCACACCCCCAAAGAGTTGCACTTTGCCATAGTAAGCACAGGACTATTGAAGTTGATCAACTGTCTAGATTAGATGTAGTGCTAATAGCTTCAATTAGCTTAAGGAAACTTAACTATTTTTTGAGACTCACTCAAGTCAATGTTAAAAATATATCTTCGATGAAGTAAGTGGAGGAAATGCCTTTGTCTAGTAATATTAGTGTTGCGATTTTAGGGGCAACGGGTGCAGTAGGCACAGAGTTAATAGAGTTACTGCAAAACCGAAACTTTCCTATTGCTAATTTGAAACTGTTGGCCTCGCCCCGCTCAGCTGGTCGTATTGTCCCCTTCCAGGAAGAAGATTTACTGGTGGAGGAAGTATCTGAAAATTCTTTTAAAAATATCGATTTGGTCCTAGCTTCCGCTGGTGGCTCCACTTCAAAAGCTTGGGCAGCAAAAGCAGTAGAGAACGGTGCGGTAGTTATTGATAACTCCAGTGCCTTTCGCATGAATCCCCAAGTACCTCTGGTGATTCCTGAAGTCAATCCAGCAGCAGCAGCAAGCCATCAAGGTATTATTGCCAACCCCAACTGCACAACAATTTTAATGGCAATGGCAGTTTGGCCTTTACATCAAGTGCAGTCTGTCGAACGTATAATTGCTGCTACCTATCAATCAGCTAGCGGTGCTGGAGCCAGAGCAATGGAAGAAGTTAAAACCCAAGCAAAGGCAATTTTACAGGGTGAAACTCCACCCACAGAAAGCTTTCCTTATCCCCTGGCATTTAACCTATTCCCCCATAATTCTCCACTAAACGAGCAGGGTTATTGCGAGGAAGAGATGAAGATGGTTAACGAAACCCGTAAAATTTTTAACGCCCCCCAGCTAAGGATTAGTGCTACCTGTGTACGGGTTCCCGTCCTACGAGCTCATTCAGAAGCGATTAACCTAGAGTTTACTGAACCAATGCCAGTAGCCAAGGCACGGGAATTGTTAGCCAATGCTCCTGGAGTGCAATTAGTGGAAGACTGGCAGGCGAATTATTTCCCAATGCCGATTGATGCCTCTGGTCGTGATGAAGTGTTGGTGGGTAGAATACGTCAAGATCTTTCTCACCCCTGTAGTCTAGAACTGTGGTTAAGTGGAGACCAGATTAGGAAAGGAGCTGCCTTGAATGCCGTACAAATTGCCGAGTTGTTAGTGGCTCGGAATTGGCTAAAACCGACAGCGGTAGCAGTTTCTCACTAAAAAACTAGTTAAATGGATTGACAAGACAAAATTATGGGAGAAAATCAAATTCTAAATTGGTGGTTAGTTTCTCTACAAACGAATAACCAATGACCAATGACTAATGACCAAGGAACAATGACCAAAGAGGAGTGAAAAGAGGGTGGTCAATTTTGGACGTGTGTTGACGGCGATGATCACACCATTTAAAGAAGATGGAAGTGTGAATTATGAAGTCGCAGAGCAGTTGGCAGCTCAGTTGGCTGATAATGGTACAGATACCCTCGTAGTTTGTGGTACCACCGGCGAGTCTCCTACTCTAAGTTGGGAAGAAGAGTACCAGCTATTTAAGGTGGTGCAAACAGCGGTAACAGGTAAAGCAAAAGTGATTGCTGGTACTGGTTCAAACTCTACCAAAGAAGCGATCTCAGCTACGCAAAAAGCCGCTAAAGTAGGTATAGATGGTACATTACAAGTTGTCCCTTACTACAATAAGCCACCCCAGACAGGGTTGTATCAACACTTTCGTGCGATCGCACAATCTAGTCCTGACCTTCCTTTAGTGCTCTATAATGTTCCAAGTCGTACAGGTCAAAATCTACAACCAGAGACAGTTGCTCGTTTGGCTCAAATCCCTAATATTGTAGCAATCAAACAAGCCAATGGTGACTTTGACCAAGCCAGTCAAATTCGGCTTCTCACACCATCAGAATTTGCTATCTACTCTGGAGACGATTCCTTTACCCTAGCCATACTAGCTCTTGGTGGCACCGGTGTTGTTAGTGTTGCCAGTCATTTAGTGGGTAATGAACTCCAAAAAATGATACAGGCTTATGAAGTCGGCAAAACTAGTGTGGCAACTGCAATACACCTCAAGCTTTTTCCTTTGTTTAAAGTTCTGTTCTGTAGTGCTAATCCTATCCCTGTCAAGGCGGCACTGAAACTACAAGGCTGGCAGGTAGGTTCTTGTCGCCCACCTCTGTCTGATCTGCCAACTGAGTTCCAACCAAGGTTAGAGTTAGTTTTAAAAGACCTTTCTTTACTTTAAATAAGTGTAGTTACTGCTATTATCAAATCACCAATAAAAATGCAAGTAAATTTTACCGATGAATTATTATTAAAATTCAATTCTCTAAATAATTGTCTATTTTTATAATGTCTTCTAGACTTAGCTGTTATTAGGACAATAAAGGAAAAATAGTAAATTTACAACTATATCTTTTCCTATAATCAGACTTGACAATTATTGATTGGAAGGTAAAGTAGTAGCATTTTTTTTGTTAATTTTGGTAATATTTGAAGTCTATACTTGCATTTTTGCATTTTACTTTTACCACACCTAACCTAACCCTTTACTACATGAAAACCCTAACCTCAAAGGAAGCAAATGAGTAAACAAAAATCTGCACCCGCTATCAACATTATTCCTCTAGGGGGACTGCACGAAATTGGTAAAAATACCTGTGTATTTGAATTCAAAGATGAAATAATTCTTGTAGATGCAGGACTTGGTTTTCCCAATGATGAGATGCATGGGGTAAATATCGTTCTACCGGATATGACCTATCTACGGGACAATTGTCACAAAATTAAAGGCATGATTGTTACCCACGGTCATGAAGACCACATCGGCGGTATTGCCTATCACCTCAAGCAGTTTGATATTCCTGTTATTCATGGTCCGCGTCTAGCAATTGCTTTACTACAAGGAAAACTGGAAGAAGCCGGTGTTGCTGACCGTACAGTATTGAAAACCGTTGGTCCCCGTGATCAAGTCAAAGTTGGGTCTTACTTCCAAGTCGAATTTATTCGCAATACCCACTCCATCTGTGATAGCTTCACTATTGCTATTCGTACCCCAGTCGGTGTGATTATTCATACAGGGGACTTCAAAATTGACCATACACCAGTAGATGGGGAATTCTTTGATTTCCAAAGACTAGCAGAATATGGAGAAAAAGGTATTCTGTGCTTGCTGAGTGATTCCACCAACGCTGAGGTTCCAGGGCATACTCCTTCAGAGCAATCCGTATATCCCAATCTTGACCGTGTTTTCTCCCAAGCACCGGGACGAGTTTTAGTGACTACGTTTGCCTCATCGGTTCACCGACTGAATATTATTCTCCAACTAGCGCAAAAACATAACCGGGTCGTCTGTGTCGTTGGCCGATCAATGCTCAATGTCATTGCCCACGTTCGCAATCTCGGCTACATTAAGTGCCCAGATAGTTTATTTGAGCCATTGCACGCCGCCAAAAATCTGCCTCCAGAAAAAGTACTGATTTTAACCACCGGTTCTCAAGGAGAACCTCTAGCCGCATTAACCCGCATCTCCAAAGGGGAACATAGGCAAATTAAAATCCGTGAGGGCGATACAGTTGTGTTTTCTGCTAACCCAATCCCTGGCAATACCATTGCCGTAGTAAATACTATTGATCGGCTAATGATGCAGGGAGCTAATGTTATTTATGGACGCAACCACGGCATCCACGTTTCTGGTCATGGTGCCCAGGAAGATCATAAGTTGATGCTTGCCCTAACTCGACCAAAATTCTTTATGCCAGTTCATGGCGAACACCGAATGCTGGTGCAGCACGCCAAGATGGCGCAAAGCATGGGGATACCAGAAGAAAATATGGTGATTACTAATAATGGGGATATTGTGGAATTGTCAGAGGATAATATTAGTGTTATTGACCGAGTCCCATCTGGAATTGAACTGGTGGATCGAGCAGGTATAGTTCATCATGAAGTGCTTAAAGAACGGCAACAGCTGGCAGGAAATGGTGTGGTTACCGTAGCAGCGGCAGTTAGCTGGGAGGGCAAACTACTTGCCAAGCCAGCAATTCATCTTCGAGGTGTTGTCTCTGGGGTGGAGAAGTCTCTCTTAGAAAAATTGGTGATTAAAACGATTGAACGAACGTTGAGCGATCACTGGACTGATTTTGCTAAGTCGTTGAATGAAAAACAGACCGATATTGATTGGATAGGCTTACAAGGAGAAATTCAGGGAGATCTCCAACGTTTAGCTCGTAGGGAACTCCAAAGTCGGCCACTACTAGTATTTTTACTCCAAAGTCCCGAGGAACCACCGGTTAAAGTAACAGGTAGACGCCGACGCTCGACTGCTAAGGTAGCATCTTAGGAGATAATTACTGGGGACTGGAAGAAGAAAAATATAACCATTTCTTTCCAATCCCCAATCCCCAATTCCCAGAACTACTGAAATTAAGGCAAGGGAACCTCCCTCAGTCAAATTTTGTCTTTTTTCTGGTGACGTTTAATATATTGATGAGTTATGCTAATATCTGTAATGAGTTATCCTAATAGATATTGCACCCGAAGCATTACTTTCGGATTTATCGAAGTCCAGTGACATTGATCACCTAAAGTAATTATTGCTTCAGGTAGTCTCTAAGTAAAGAAGTTTACCTTTAAAAATTTTGATAAATACGATATTTATAATTGCTACTATCAATTAGTATTTTTTCTTTTCCAGACACTATTGTTATTGAATAACTCCACCCTGATTAATCCTGTTTTAAGATGAGCTGCGAATGATCGCAGCACATACCAACCCTCGAAGAGCGTTAAGAGGGTCGCCATTACTGAACCAGGACATCTGTAATAACAACTGTAGCTGAGCAATAGCCAACTAATCTCTATTCAGGAGAAACTAAACGGAAACTTTACCTATTTGCTTCCGGTATTAGCTAGTGAACAGTTGTAGTTAAGTTACAGGCGATCTAGTTCGCTGTTTTCAGACACAGGAATAAGATTCATGAGTGTATTTGATTATACAGCAAAGAAGTTATCTATTTCAAGTTGGATTTGGATTCATCCACGACAGTCTCTCTCAAAAAACACAATCCGTCCTCAACCACTCAAAACTAAGCCAACCCTGAACCCGTTACAACCGGCACGGAAATGGCTCGACCAAGTGAAAGTACATAATCCTAAGCAGGCGCACTACCTCTGCCAATTGATCCCCGCGCAGTGCCCCTTTGAACGGGACATCAAACTGTTTGGTCGTACTTTACTTCACATTCCCCCTCTGTGCAAACTTAATCCTCTTTATGAGGAAACAGTAGCGCTACGCTTCCGGGCAATGTGTTATTTGGCAGATGAATGTGGTGAAGATATCTCCGCTTACTGCTAAGATTCCTGAACGGGAATTTTAGCTTCGGGCGTCAGGAAACTGCGCGACCGTAAGACATCATGGCCATCATTGTTCTGAAAGCCTGGTATCGACCCCATTACGAACCAGTCAAAGAACTAGAACAACGCCCTCAAGACCTACGCTTGAGTAAAACTAGCTTGCTTAAATCTGGTTTAAGAGTTGACTTTTTGGACGATAGCCAGGATGTCAAAAATGCAGAATGGTTTAGGCGCTACCTAGAAGGGGAAACTGTCGAGTTCTATATTGAAGGTAGTGGCACTTACGCTATCTCCAATATTGACTTGATCTCTCACGAAATCTACTTCACCAAGTTAGATGTGATGGCACAATTAGAGCCCATCATCTTTTTGAGCTACCAAACTGAATACAATGCGGCGAGTGAAGCTCTGGCTAATGCCTTGGGCAATATCTTGTCAACCTTGAATCAGCGCTTACGTTTATCTCTAACCTTAGAAACCTCTATCCGCAAAGCTGGTGAACCCATGCGGTTGAGCAGCACCCAGATGCGCAAAATCCGCAAAAGCCTGATCTTTATTGCTGATGGGACACCAGTAGTTGCGATGGATGGGGAAAATGTACCTTTAGTAATACCCAGTCCTAATGTCTGTGTGGAACTTGGTTATGCTTTGGGCGCCAAACGTCAGGAACAAATTTTGCTAGTACAGATGGAGCGCTCTGATTTATCAGGGCAGTTTCCTTTTGATTTACCCAACTACCAACAACTATCATTTCAAACACCAAATGACCTGCAATCCTCGATATCAATATTGATAGAAACCATACTGCAAAAGTTCAATTTATTGACCTGATTGATGTATGGGGTGTATCTTACTTATCTATTAGCCTAACTAGGGGTGATTTTCCACCCTGTTAGTCTGATAATGATTTGGATGGACTAAGGATAATTTTCCATGCCAAGAAAGCCAGATGAATATGCTGTACACATCCTTTTATCCGGTGGCCACCGGGAGGAAGTGCGTTTTACAACCATTCAAGAGTTTCAGAAGTGGTACAGCGGAGAACTAATGCCCAAAGCTACCTCTCAAGACTTCATCAGTGTACCGATGAAAAATGTCAAGCATGAGTACATGGTGGTGCGTCCTTCCAGTGTCGATGCTATTCGAGTCGAACCTATCTTCTCTGGTAGTGTCGAGCGCTTTTAGGATTGTTGGTGAGAAAAGCACTCACCCTGGCAAAGAGCGGACGGGGCTTTCCAAACCCAAGGAGATTAGTCCTTGGCATCCCCGTCTTTCAATAGGCTTTTTGCGTTTGGATGGCCGCAGGAGCTGGGGTATTTGTGAAACGACAAATATCACAATTTTTCTCGCTGCATTCAGATGACGATTATGATGAGTGCCACAGTTAGGACAAGTCCACTTTCTGATATATAATGTTAAATTTTCTTGGAACTTGGAGTCTCACGGGAATTTACAATGAGAAAAAAATTTGCTTGGTTCTCTCTGAGTTTAGCCATAGCGATCTTAACAGCAAGCCCTTCTACCCTAGCTCGTGTGCCACTACAACCAGTAAGCCCGAGTTATACTCAGAAAACGACAAATTCTTTGGGTTTTGATGAGCAGTTGTGGGGGAGCTTAGCTCAACGGGGAGACCGTGAGGCACTGTTGACATCTATAGATCACAGCCTAGGTTATCTTAATACACCTGCTGCTGTCCGAGCTTATCGGCAGTATCCAGTCAGAGGGGTAACCCTAAGTCGCGTCCGACGCTCCCTAGTCCGTTTTCGTGAACTATTACTCACGGCTAATTCCCCTGCCGAACTGCAAGCAGCTATCAATCGGGAGTTTGTTTTTTATCAGTCGGTTGGTAATGACAATCAGGGTACAGTCTATTTTACCGGCTACTTTGAGCCAATTTATGCCGCTAGTCGGACGCCAAGTCCAGAATATCGGTATCCTATTTATCGACGACCTGCTAATTTTGAAAGTTGGCATAAGCCTCACCCCACTCGTGCTCAGTTAGAAGGAGCAGATGGTATGGGTTTAAACAGTCCACTGCGAGGTCAAGAACTTTTCTGGTTACGCGATCGCTTTGAGGCTTTTCTGGTTCATATCCAAGGTTCTTCCCGACTCCATTTGTCTGATGGGAGCACGGTAACTATTGGCTATGCAGGTAGTACAGATTATCCCTATAACAGCGTTGGTCGAGAACTTGCCAAAGATGGTAAGTTGGCTCTAAATGGTATGACTCTGCCGGTGATGAGCAATTATTTTAACAACAACCCCCACTTGATGAGTCAGTATTTACCTCGAAACAAACGCTTTATTTTCTTTAAGGAAACTTACGGAAAACCGCCTATTGGTAGCCTTCAAATACCTGTAACGGCTGAGCGCTCTATTGCCACGGATAAATCTCTAATGCCTCCAGGAGCCCTGGCGCTGATTCATGCCCCAATTCCTTTTTCTAATGCCAATGGTCAATTAGAATATCGTACAGTAAGTCGCTATGTACTGGATCAGGATACTGGCAGTGCTATTAAGGGTACTGGTCGTGTAGATTACTTTATTGGTACTGGTCAAGTCGCAGGCGTTCGTGCTGGTAGTATTGGTGGTCGAGGAAAACTGTATTACCCATTACTTAAAAATTGACCAAAATAATATATGAGCGAAAACCCTGTAGAGACGCACCATGGCGCATCTCTACAATGTGCTTAAGAAAATAACTCTGGATATTGCTCTTTTGCCCACATTGGCATCCCTGCTTCTGGGTCTTCAAGCTGTCGGTCAAGTAAGTCGATAATGTCTTCAACTTCATTGAGTAAATCGAAGACAATTATATTACAATCTAATCCCTTGGCATCTTTAAAAGCCCTAGTATTCTGGTCTAGTTGGATGTAAAATCTGGGATCAATATCACTACCAATGCCAATGATTACAATTTTGAGTTCATCTTGATTATTGAGCTTTCTGCAAGTTGATTCAATCAGTTTGACAAATTCATCGCGATCGTCAATCTGACCATCGGTGTAGATGATAAAGAAACCACCGCGCTGATTTCTGGTAGCAAACCATTGGCTTAAGAGGTGCTCTAGAGTTGGTACTAGATAAGTGGAAGTAGCTGGTTGGTTTTCAATAAAGAAAGTCTCTATTTGGGAAGGACTAGTAATATAAGCTGTTTTTTTATTGACTCGATTAGGACTAAAACAAGTAGCGACAATTTCCTCACAAATCTTTTGACCGTCTAAGCCGGTTTCGTTTAAAATTCGGTAAACGTGACCTTCGAGGGGTTCTGGGAGGAATTTCCAGCGAATCTTGTTACCTGTGTCTTGGTCTTTCCTCACCATCGAGCCACTCTGATCTATGAGCAGGAAAACATCACGGTCAAAGATTTTGGGACTTGCCATATAACACCTACTTTGTATTACTAATTGTTTGGTTTGCTCAACCCATTGTTGATTAAAGATTTCTTGATAAATCGGATTGGCCACTTTGATAATATTGTCATATTTTGCCACCAATCCTGATATCAGTAAATCTCCCTGTCCTAGGTTGCGATCTCTAATTTCTGAACCGGCAGAATTGCGTAATATTTTCTCATAGAGATTGAGAGCATATACTTTACTATCTATTCTATCGGGATCACCCCTGATAAACAAATTTTCAATGCTTTGACAGTGGTATTGGAGAGCTGAGTGACTACCGGGTTGCAAGAACTCACTACTGACTAATTGTTCTATCTGAGTTTTGATTTCAGAATCATTCTGCACTCTAAGTCTTTTAGTAGCTAAATCCCATAAAGATTTTGTTAAAAATGGTTGTCCTCTTGTCCAAAGGAAAATTTCTTGTAAAACTATGCTACAGTTCTTGCTGACTTGTTCTATCCCTGCTAGTAATTGTGGGCAATTTCCTTGGAAGTTGCCTAGTTTAATTATTTTGAGACCACTGATATCTTTGTTGATTTCTGGAAGTAAATAGGTAGGATTGATTGTACCTAAAAGAATAAAAGTTAATTTTTGTTGATAAGCTTCTGGAGATACGGCTAAAGCTTTAATTAGATTGCTAAAACTCTCTTGGAGTTGCCAGTCAGTTAGTTTCTGTATTTCATCTATAAAAACAATTATTTTTTTATTGCTAATGGTAGTTAAAAGTTTTTTGATAAATGCTTGAAACTTATGAGAAGGAGTAATGTCTAGGTTTTGCTGCCAGAAATTATTCAATTCTCGCAACAGCTGATTACTATTAGTCTGAATTCTTTTACAAATAATTTTTAATAAATGAAAGTAAAATAAAGTGGCTGATAATGTAGAAACTTTTGTTTTTAGTTCAATTACAACACAAATATATTTATTTTTGGGAAGTTTACTAGCTGTATTGACCATTAAACTAGACTTACCCGTTTGAGGGGCTCCTACAATATAGCAGGCAAGGTTAAGAGGATTGTTGGCTTGTAGAAATTTCAACAACTGCTTGTCTGCCTCTCTATAGACATAGGTAGGATCATTGGGAGCTAATGATCCTGCTTTAATATTTTGTTCAGACTGTCCGGTCAACTTTCTCATTCTCTGACCTAGAAATCTGCAAATTGCCTTGCTATCGTTAAATCTTAGCTCTTGCATTGTTCAGTTTTAGCCCCCTCAATTTCCTTCTCCCTTTGGGGGATACAGGGGTAGTTCCCAATTCTAAATTCTAAATTCTAAATTCTAAATTCTAATCCTCCCGATTAGAAGCAATCAACTTAAGTATAAACTCTACTAAATAGGAAACAATAGCGATCAACAGCATCAGCCACACCAATAAGTTTTTATGCTCTGTCTGTTGCCAGTTGTTCTTGATTGAAGACCAAGATTTGCTGGATATTTCTTCCCAGTCATCAGTTTCTACTAGGGTTGATAGGCTTCGCCAGATTGTGGCATTTTCGAGGGTTTCTCTTTTTTTGATGCCTGTGACAATTACTAGAGTACCTGCTTCTTTGGGTAATTGGTATTCCCTTAGTTCTTCTGCTAGCTGATTTTTCAAGTTAGGTGAATTTTTACCAATTTTCTGAGTCAGGTTCGGTAGTTTACTACCAGGTAACTGGGTAGATGAGTGAGCTGAAATTAATTGCCGCATATTCTCCGAGTCAATGTGGAATCCGTATTCACCTCCTAGGGGAACTGCTTGGTTAATTTCAGCTGTTAAGGAGTGCTGTTCTTCGGTTTGTAAAGCACGTACTGCCAAATTCCGTAGAACTGATTCGTCAGAAGTTAAGCCTACCCAAGCTACAGAGATGCGGATTTGGCGGTCTAGAAAATCTACTCGTTCGTCGGGTTCAATGCCTGTAATTAGTAAGAGTATTTGCTCGTTTGGTAGTTTTTCTAGTACCACTGAAGGGGATTCACTATCAATTAAGTTAGTGACTTCTAGGGAAATAGGAGGTAGCTGCTGTTGAGTTTTTCCGTCTCCATAGATTTGGAGCCAGCGGTAGTCATGCTCCTGTTCAAAGCCGCGACTTTGTACGTAGATATCCATGCCTAATTCCCTATCTAAATGTTGAGTAAGTCTTTACCTTGCAAAATGGCGAAGCCGCCTGTCTTTTTACAACCTTTGGCAAACAGTTCTGTTGCTTGTTTGAGTTCAGCATCAGGATTGAAGATTTCTCTAACCAGATTAAACATTGGCCAGCGTTTATCTTGGAGGTGAGTTTTTAGGAGGAAGCGCAATAGATACCGGAGTAGTTGTTCGCTATCTTGGGGACTATATTTAGCATCAAAGCTAGTTTTGCGGAAGTAAAAACGGGGTGTACTGAAGTTTTCTACTTCAATTTTCCAGAAAACTACACAGCCTACAGTTTGGACTGGGGTAGTGACGACTGCTACTTTGTCAGCTCGGCTGGGGTGTTGTAAAAATTCTAGCAAGGGTGCATATTCTTCTTTAATACGCCAGATTAGTTGCTCGGCAGAGGCTTCGTCTTTGACGTAGGTTTCACATTTAACTGGAGCAAAGATTACTAGTCGAGGTTCGTCGAGGTTTTGGTAGGCAGTTTTGAACAGGGATAGGATTTCGTCTGGTCGATTTCTCAGTTGATGCCATCTCCCATTTAATTCCATAATAGCGGGAGTATCGATCGCAATAATTACGGCTGCACATTCTCGGAGAAGTTTATGGACGAATCTTCTACCAGCAACATCACTGGGTAAGACGTAGCCTCCTGGGTAGTCACGGAAGAGTAGTTTTAGGGATGGTTTTTCTTTTCTACCAAGATCAAAGATATAAGAAGGAAGTGATTCGGGGCCGGCGGTTGCTGCGGTTCCTCTAATTCCTTTTTTCCGTTCGTCGGCTTTGAATTCGTAGGTTAGGCTTTTAAGTTGTCCTAGGTATTTTTCGAGGATGGCTGCGGTTTCGATGTCGGGTTTGAGGTGTAGGTTGGCTTGTTTCGTGGTTGCTTCAAATTGTTCGTACATGGAGGTTAGGAGGGTGGTTTTGCCAACGCCGCTGGCTCCTAGCATGGTGATTTTAAGTTCTTTGCTCATTTTATTGTGGAACAGGCATCCTGCCTGTCATCGCTGGTTATTGGCATCAACTCCCATCATAAGTTGCGATCGCTCAAGTATGCTGAGTGAGATGTTGCGTTGGTGCAGGATTTTTTGCTATCGTCATTTTATAATGGGGAGATTGTAGGTCTATAGATAACTACACTGAAAATTTCTACCAAAAGTATGAACCACAGAGGCACAGAGGACACAGAGAGAAGAAGGCTCTCGCGCTGCACTAGTTTCTTATCTTCTTTATCGATGTGGAATTTTTTCCTATTCCCTCTTCCCATTCGACACCTCATAATTGCAAGCGCTTCTCCACTTATCTAAAACAAGAAACCACAAAGTCACAAAGTTCACAAAGGGAAGTTGAGAGTCAATCGAAAATATCAAATAAAATGGTAGATATTTGGATGATTGTAAACTACTCAAAAGATTAGCCCATGCCATGTGCGGTAATACTGACTGCCCTACCCGTCGAATATCTGGCTGTCCGTAGGCACTTAGTAGAATTAGAAGAGAGGATGCATCCCCAGGGAACTATTTACGAGCAGGGGAAGTTTGTCGCGAATGGACAGGAATGGGAAGTTGGCATTGCCGAAGTGGGGGCAGGTAATGCAGGGACGGCGGTGGAAGCAGAACGAGCGATCGCTTATTTCCAGCCTAACATCCTCTTATTTGTTGGAATTGCGGGAGGAATTCAAGATGTTGCGATTGGCGATGTGGTGGTAGCAACGAATGTTTACCGCTATGAATCAGGAAAAGTAGGAGAGCAGTTTTTCCTTCGCTCTAATGTGGGAAAGTCTGCCTATGCACTGGTGCAGAGAGCAAAATTCGAGGCGAGAACAAGGAAATGGTTACAACGGCTATCCAGCACTTCAGTTCCACCGCCTCGTGTGTTTGTGGCTCCTATTATTGCTGGGGAGAAAGTTGTTTCCTCAAGAAACTCAGACATTTTTCAGTTTCTGAGGTCAAATTATAACGATGCGATCGCAATTGAGATGGAAGGATTTGGTTTCTTGAGTGTGGCTTTTGCCTATCCTCATATTCGAGCGATCATAATTAGAGGTATTTCCGATTTAATTGAAGGCAAACATGATGATGCTATAGAATCGGAAGAGGTTCGGCAAGCAAAGGCTTCTCATCATGCCAGTGCCTTCGCCTTTGAGATGCTATCAAAGTTAGAGATAACCTCACGAAATCTTCGTGAGTCCCATCAAGAAACCAAAGTTTCAGCTACTAATTTCCAACAAAAACAGCAGCTAGAGCAAAGACAAGAAACACTTCAAATTGAGTGTAATCTTACAAGCGAGAAGTTAAAACAACTTGAATGGGCATTAGTAATTGAGTCAGAGCCAGCTGTCAAATTTCAGTTGAAACAACAGATTCAAGATGAACAAAAACAACTCATAAAGTTAGAAAATGATCTAGATGAAATTGAACGATTTCTTTGGAGCAATTGAAAAATAAAATAAAACTGAAGCACTAAATCGTTTATCAAATTGATTAACTATTTATCAGTACAACTAAGTAAAGTTATGTAAAAATGGATTCTCCAAGTAGCGGAACCAGCAAGCAAGAATATACAGAAAATAATGTAAAAAACTTAATTGAATTAGGGAACAAAGAGCAATATAATGGTAATTATCAAGGAGCCACAGGAAATTATCTGCAAGCCTTAGAATTTTTATACCAAATTCTGGATGATGCTCAAACTCTACGAGATAAAAATAGTTTAACTTCCCTCAGAGCAACTATCCTATCAAAGCTAGGAGACAACTTAATTTATGTAGGTCAGTATAAAATTGCTGTTGAATTTTATAGCCAACAGCTGAGGATAGTAACTAATTTTGTCAATAAACTGGATATAGCTTTTGCTCACCATAAGCTTGGTTTTTGCCATTATTTTATAGGTTTATATGACTCCTCTATTGAGTTTCAGAAAAAAGCTTTAGATATTCTTTCAACTGAAGAGGAAAAGCTTGAATTTAAGCAGCTGAAATGTAAAATATACTTATGTCTAGGATTGAATCAATATGCATTAAAAAGCTATGAAGAGGCTGCCAATTTATATCAACAAGCATTAGATATAGCTCGGAGGTATGGATTACAATATGAAGAAGCGGAAATTATTGCTAATCTAAGTTCATCAGTTAGAAAACAACTTAGTTTAGAAAGCAGTAAATTCAATTTAAGTTCCCTTGAAAATCTCATCAGTGATCTATATTACACAATTCGTATTTCTGAGAATAATCCTTACATTAAATCATTGGCTTCAAGAGAGCTGGCTAAAACTTACCAAACAATTGATATTGATATTAATTTTTCTAAAAAGTACTTTGAGAATGCTTTAAATATTGCCAATAAATATAAATTTACTTTTTTGAGTGAAGTTCAAAGTGAGTTGAATCAAATCATTCAGCAGGAGCAAGAAATACTTAAACCAGATTATCTTTTGAAAGATCAACCTTGGTACAGTTCGGTTTTTCCCAAAATACCAGAGATTGAACCTGGTCAACTACAATCTTCATCATTTCAGGCTGATTTCGTCATCGTTACAGCTACACCTATTGAACTTAAAGCGGTAGTTCGTTTACTAGAGCCAGATGTAGATGAAGGTTTGCTTCCTTGTCGAGTATATACCTCGTCTGGGCAATATTATTTAGGTAAATTTGGTCATTACAAAACCGTTGTCACTCAGTGTCGTATGGGTACACGGGATGATCGAGCAGCAGGTTTTGTTACACAAAAAGCTTTAGAAATTTGGAAGCCCAAGGCAGTAATTATGGTTGGTATCGCTTTTGGCAAAAGCTCAATAGATCAGAAAATAGGTGATGTTTTAGTCGCAACTGAAATTATTGATTACGATGTCAACCGTATAGGATTAGATGGAATTACTGATCGTGGGAGTCGTCCACCAAGCAACAGGAGCCTATTGAGCTTATTTGAACAGGCTTATGAATGGGAGTTTTATCGCCCTGATGGTTCCTCTTCTAGCCTTATTCCTGGTCCTGTTCTTTCTGGAGATAAGCTTGTGGATAATCCAGCATTCAAGGCTGATTTATTTACGCGATTTCCCCATGCTAAGGGTGGGGAAATGGAGGGAATAGGTTTTTGCTCAGCAGCTAATTCACTTGATACACCTTGGATTTTGATTAAGTCAATATGTGATTGGGCTGATGGCAAGAAAAGTGATAAGCATCAGCCATTAGCTGCCGCAGCTGCTGCAAGTCTTTTACTTTATGTCTTGTCGCAAAGAACTATTTTGAATTGCTTTGGGTAACGGCTTGCGGGATTTTGATTGTTTGCCTGCAAAAAAGTTAAATCATTTAGCTTCGGCAATAACTCTAAAAGCTTCCCAGTTAAGAGGAGCTGGTTTTTCTCCTCCATCAAGCATGGTTACCCCTCAAACCAGTCCCAATGTCAATATCAGAATGAGCTTTTTTTACTCGCCTGACTCTGCTTAGGATAAGCAAAGTCAGGCGAGTAGCACAACAAGTGAGTACACAACCACCAGCAAACTACGATACTCCGTGGAAAGAAGCCTTACAGCAATATTTTGAGCCTTTTTTAAGCTTCTTTTTTCCTAAAGTTCATCCCTTAATCGACTGGAGTCAGTCACCGGAATCCCTGGATAAGGAACTCGAACAGATTCTGCGACAAGCTGACTCTGGAGAGCGAGTTGCCGATAAATTATTCAAGGTGTGGTTACTAAATGGCAAAATCACTTGGGTTTTGATTCATGTCGAAGTGCAAAGTCAATATAAAAGTGACTTTGCTCAACGAATCTATCAATATAGCTACAGAGCCTTTGACCTTTATGAGCAACCAGTGATTAGCTTAGCGGTATTAGGAGATAAACGAGCAAATTGGCGTCCTAGTAAGTACAGTTATGCATTGGGAGGTTGTAAGCTGAAACTGAAGTTTCCGATTGTGAAACTGTTGGATTATCAAGCAAAGTGGCAGGATTTAGAGGAAAGTACTAATCCCTTTGCCATGATGACTATGGCTCACCTGACAACCATGATGACGCAGGGAAAACCACAGATGCGGCAGCAGGGAAAATGGAATTTGGTGAGGAGATTACTGGAAAAAGGTTACCATCAAGAAGATATCAGGAAGCTGTTCCGAGCCATCGACTGGATGATGACATTGCCAGAGCAGTTACAGCAGAGTTTTGAAGAACAATTGAGTCGTTACCAACAGGAGAGAAAAATGCCATTACTTAGTCATATGGAAGTCAGAGCAATGCAACGGGGTGTTGAAAAGGGGATTGAACAGGGTATTGAACAGGGTATTGAACAGGGTATTGAACAGGGTATTGAACAGGGTATTGAACAGGGAACCGTACAAACAGCTCGCGAATCGGTATTTGAAGTTTTGACAGTAAGATTTGAAGTACTGCCATCAGAAGTGATTAAAGCGATTAATCAGATAGAAGATGCCTCAGTTTTGAAGCAGCTGTTGAGAGAAGCGATCGCAATTAATTCTATAGTGGAATTCCAGCAGCTAGTCTCCCAAAGTCAGGCTGATTTATAGGTAGTAGCCATCTTCTGGTTTCTAAAGTAGGAAAAATCATAGCAATACCGTTGTTGCCGAAGATGCCTCCTGCTTCCCTATCATCGCTCCAAGTTTGTTGACTGCTTTGGCTTGTTCTATTAGTTGTTGCCATTTTTGGTAATCGTTGGTTTGTGGGTTTTGACCAAATTCTGAGGGCCAGATTTGGGCTTTTTCTTGGAAGAGAAAGATTTGCCATTCGTCTTTCACTGCTTTGGCTCGCAATACTTGATCTACGAATTCTTCAACTTCGGCGAAGGCTGCTTGACGGGGTTCGCAGTAGAGATCCTCTAATGCGTGTTGGCATTTGAAGACTGCTTCTTCTTGGAGTACTCCTAGGTAGGTGAGGATTTCTTGGGCTTTGGTTTCTCTGGCTTCGTTGCCTGGGGAGGGGGAAAGGCGTAGGTTAGTTTTGTCGGGGTTGAGGTTATTGAGTTGGGGACGAATACGGTAGTGGAAGTTGGCTTTGTAGGACATTTCAAAGTTGGAGAGGCTGTGGAATGCTTTTTTGAGTCTGGCTAGGTTTTCAGGTATGATTTGTGCCATCTGGCTGAGAAATTCTGGCCCCCGTGCTTGGGTGAGGTTTTCGAGGTTTCCTTGTTCTACTAGTACTTGGGTGACTAGAGATTTGGCTTCTTCTACATACTGTTTTAGTCCAGTGTCCATAGAGTGGAAGTGCTGGGTAAGATGGTTGCGGATTTCGTGGAGGTATTTGGCGTAGACGGTTTGCCAGTCTCCTTCTTCAAAGCGCCGCTCGATGATTTGTTCGATGGGTTCTTCTGTGGGTATGCCAGTGTTGTGTTTGCAGTTTTGGATGACTTGCTCTACTTGTTGTTGGAAGACGTCTTCTTTTTCTGGGGTTTGAGCGGAGTCGAGATCATCTAGTAATTCTTCTAGTCCCCGTGTGATTTTTGTCCAGAGCTTGTTGAAGTGGCTTAAAAATTTGCCTTGTTCGTTTAAATCGCTGGGGGTTAGGGTGGTAATCCAGGCTTGGCTGGCTTTGTCTAGTTCTGTGGTAATTGCTTGTTGGAGTTGGTTGAGGTGGTTTTGGTAAGCGATCGCTTGTTGTTGATCGAGGATGGTAATATTGTTGGCAAGGTAATCTAGTACGGAATTGAGTACTTGGTTAGCTTGCTGACTATCGGCGCAGTCAGCAATCTGGCACTGGACTACTTCAATATGTTTGTCTTGAATGGTTGTTTGGTGTTCTTGACAGGCTTTGTGGTTATCGTCAGCTCCTGTTACTTGGTTGAGGATCATGAAGGAGCGGTTTTTGAGGTTAGGTAAGGCTTCAGCTGCGGTTTGGTATAAGTCAGTGTCTCTTTTTTCCCAACCATAGCGTAGCGGATCTGGTCTGCGGACGAACAGGACTAAATCTACTTCTTGTCCTAGGGTTTCGAGGATTAGTTCTTCGTCTCCTAATCTAGTGTCCCCTAAACCGGGAACATCTACTAGGGCAATCTTACCGACTTCTGGGTTTTTGAAGGGACAGAAGATTTTGACTGAGCGTACTGCTAGATGGTTGAAGGTGATGAGCTCTCCTAGGGAGTTCCGGCGCTGGGAGACGTATTCGTGAATGCCTTCTTTGGGAATTTGGGGAAGTTGTCGGGGAGTGCCTGGTAGTAGTAGATGTTGGTATTGGGGTAGGTTCTGATGATAGTCCCTTTGGAGATGTTCGTACATCGACCTTTTGGTAGCATCGGCTCCACTAAAGGAGGGTAGGTGTCTGCTAAAGTCTTGTAGGTTAGTGGGGGGAGTACCTAAACCTAGTTCTTGATAGTAGGGGGTAATTACTTCTTGGAGAAAAGATTGTTCGGAGTGGACTGTGACTTCGGCGTAGGTTGTGCCTGGTTGGTGACAAATTGTACTGCGTACAGCGGTGCAGGCTCCTCCTCTAAGGGCAGGAATTTCTTCGTTGGTGAGTTCGCTGATACTTTGGAGTAAGGTACTTTTCCCTTGTCCCATTAGTCCCACTACCCCAATATTCAGGGTGTCACGGGAGAAGCGATAGCGGAGTTTTTGGAGTTCTGCTTGTTGTTGGGTGATTTGGAAGCGTAGAGGAGAAAAGTCGATAGTAGAAATGCGATCGCGAATTTGGTTTTCTTGAAGTTGTCCTTGTAAATAGTAGCGGTGTTGGTCGATCGCCAGCAAGGCGTGGGCAAGGGAATCTAATTTTTGCTCTACAGTTTGGATTTTCTGAGCTAGGGGACGGCGTTTAGCAATTATGTTGGCGATTGTTTCGGCTCGATTGGTATGAGTCATGGTGCTTGGGTTGGTTGTATAAGGGGTGGTTTGTGGCTCAATTGTGGTAATTGCTTGAGTGAAGTCGTCATTGGTATACATGTCTGCCTCCTGTTGGAGATTGGTTTGGACTGAGAGTAACCAATCCTGGTTGAAAATTTGTTGATAAATGGGATTGGCAACTTGGAGGTAACTACCAGTTGAAGTAACTTGTTTGGTAACTAAACCGGATATTAGTAAGTCCCATTGGCTGTTGTCTTTTTCTTCCCAAGGAATTTCTCCTTGTTGTAGAATGGTTCGATAGTGGTTCAGCGCTGCTAGTTTTTCTGACTTTTCTTGCTCACTAATCCTAATAAAGTAATTTTCAATTTCTTGCAGGTGAGATTGCCGATCCTGCACCCTCCAGTTGCTGATAATTTGTTCATTGATTAGTTGCTGAATCTGGTTTGACCAATTCAGGTTGTTATTGACTTTTTCTTGCTCTGCGATTAAGGAACAGATGAGTTGAGTTAAAAAAGGTTGACCTTCTGTCCAGTCAAGAATAATCTTGATTACTACTTCTGGTTGAGAGGTAATTCTTTTTAGTCCCTGGTGGAGTGGCTGACAGTCTCCTGTGAGGTAACCAATTTCCAGTTGTTGACCTACATTCAGAGCTACTTCGCTGCTACTGACAAATTCTGAGGGTTTGGCTACTCCTAGTAAGACAAAGTTTAGTTTTTGTAGGATTGGTTGGTTGATTTTTTCGGAGGTAGCTTTAATATAGCCAATAAAACTGTCTTGTAGTTCCCACTTAATTAAACTTTGAATTTCATCTAAAAAGATAATCAGTTTTTTGCCCTGAATATTGGGTAATATTTGGTCAGAGAGAAAACTAGTAAACCTCTTTGCTGCTGACTTATCAAGCTTGGCATACCAAGCTTGATCTAGGGCGGAGGTAAAATCAACTGCTGGGTTTTGCTCAAGGGTTTCATCTACTTGTTTACAGATTTCTTCTAACAGGCTGTACCAGAGGGATTCATCAGAGGTGACTCTGCCTAGTTCCTGTAGGTTAATTTGTACACAAATCGAACCGCGATCGCTCAGACGTTTTGCTGTCCTAGCCATCAAGCTAGATTTTCCCATTTGCCGGGGAGCAAGTACTGAACAAACCCGATTACTTTCATGCTCGACTGCGGCAAATTGATACAGTTCTTTGTCTACTTTCCTCGATACATAAGTTTGGGCAGTTAGAGGGAGGGTCCCCCCTTGGGTTTGATAAGAGTAGTTTAGTTGATTGGTGTTCATGGGACATATGCAGCAATATATAAGTTATATTTTATTGGTAATTGGAAATGGGGAATAATGAACCACAAAGACACAAAGGACACAAAGGAAGAAAAAGTGATTTTGATAGTATAGATTATAAATTCTTTTGAAAATATCTTTGATATAGTTCACATCTAACTCTTTCTCCCTGCTGGTCTGATTTAATCAAGCCTACTTTTTCTAACTGAAACTTGGCAAAGATATCAGGACAGTCTTCTCCCTGCATAATTTTTTGTAAACATCCTGATAAATGCTCATCTTTTTGTAATAAATTTAAATAATTTAATAAATAATCACTAAAAAAACCATTTAGTTGAGCTGCTTGTTGCTCTAGCTCTACTAGACTTCTACCTTCCTTACTAATTTGATAAAAGGCTCTGTGAATTAAAGTCGGATGACCTCCAATCAGCCTCATTAAACTATTAACTTCAGCTTCACTCCAACTCAAGCCATAAATTTTTGCTAAAGCTAAAATAGCTTCTGGACTAAATTCCTGTAACTCTACTGCCATACCGACATTTTGCATGGGTGAACCCTTGAGCTTATGATCCGGATAAGGTTCGGTGGAGTAAGCAATTACAATGCTTGGCCAAACAATTGGTGCTTTACTCACTACCTTCATCTTTCTCTCATTCCAAGAGCGTAGTACTAACAGAAAGTCCGTTTGGGTAGTTTGTCCTAAAATCTTGTCAATGCCATCGATTAACAGGGTTTTGGGTTGTTTAATTTTTTTAAAGATATGCTCCTGTAAATAATCTGTACAATTTTTACCAGGGGCTCTTGGCTTTTTCCAAAAGCTTTGCAGACTAGGAGGATTCAATCCAGGAAGAGCTTGCTTGAAAGCTTGGGTAATTTCTTCGGTGAATCGATAGAACAGTCGATCTAAATCAGTGAATAATTCACTATAAAAGCCATCACTACTTAAATCCACATAACCGACTATCTGTTTTTGCTCTTGCTCTAAGAAATTCCCTAGTCTAGCTAGTAAGGAAGATTTGCCCATTCCTTGAGCTGCTTTAATCCGAATAAAGGGTAAAGAGTCACTATCTTGACCGACACTTAAAGCTTCTTTGCAAATATTATCGGTTTCCCTTGGGATATAGAGGGGACTATCAAGGGGAATAATTCCGGTCATTAGGGAGCCTTGATAAGTATAACTTTTCAATGTAATAGTACTGGCAACATTTCCTTTCCCATGACTTTGTACATCAATTAGTCCTAGTTCCTGAAACTTCTTTAAGCGACGTTCAGCGGTAGCACTAGGAATTTGACAGTGGGTTTTGTCACTCAAAAGTTTAGCGAAAGCCTTTTGACTCATGTCAGCTTGCCAACCTCTAGTAACTAAGAAATCAGCTAATATGTAAAATTGTTTATTTTGTTCTTCATTTAATTGATTCAAACATTCAGTGAAGTTCATCAAATATAATTCCTGCTATTGATCGGTTGCTCGTATACCCTTTACTATTTCATCTGGGATTTAGCAACGTCAATAGAGTTAATGCTTCAAGTTGAATGCTTGATAGCTCATTACAGCGGTTCCCGCTGCAATGAGGTACACCTGAATCAGTTGTCAAAATTGGATAGATTTCTTCCTCGTCGTTTTTACTGTACCTCGTAACAGCGGGAACCGCTGTAATACCTCAGTTTTTTTAATTAATGCCTCATTAAGCATCGTTTAAGTAGGGTTTGCCTCATCGAGTCGATTGATTCGGGTTTTGAAGTAATGTAGGTTGTAGGTTGGGTGGAACGAAGTGAAACCCAACACAATGTACTCCGGCGTTGGGTTGCGCTATCGCTTCACCCAACCTACCTATTCCCTCATTTTAGGTGTAAGGACTCCGAACGGGCTCTTGACCAGCTAGCTAACTCGGCCCGGACTTAGCATAGATTACAGTTGTCACCTCGCACACTTGGGTGAACCCGCCGAATTGACCTGACACGTCCGCGAGAACCCAACTGATCAAAGTGGAGCTGAGAGCTTCCTGGGCGTTTTTGATCGCTTCAGCGAGGGAAGCCGCTT
Organism: Symploca sp. SIO2C1; assembly: GCA_010692635.1. GTDB lineage: Bacteria > Cyanobacteriota > Cyanobacteriia > Cyanobacteriales > Coleofasciculaceae > Caldora. Next base: position 27,445 of record JAAHGL010000057.1, read on the forward strand.
GAAGCTCGACCAGCACCGCAGGAAGAGCTTCCTGCGTCACATTAAGTTGAGATGCGGACCCCTGAAATTTCAACTTGTCTTCCTTTACATCTGTTGCCATGTTCATCTCCTTGCAACGTTTTGTGGACTACAATATGCCTTGTCAGAAGAATTTCACTCTAACTAAAGCTAACTTAACCTTCCCATTAGTAGGATGAAGCAACTGCTGATTGAGGGCGCTTTGGTAAGCCAGCTTAGCACCAACGACATCCCCCAAAGCTTCCAATGCTTTCCCTTGCCAGTAATGAGCAGTTGCGGGATTAAATTCCCTGAGTTCTGGTGCTTGTTGAGCCGCCTCTTTCCACCAGTGCCGACTACTAGTATTATCTCCCAGTGCCTGATAATTTTCTCCCAGCCACATAGCCGCAGGCACCGATGATAGGTAACCACCTTGGGATGGTAATCTTTGCCACCCTTGTTCTAAGGCTACCAGTGCCTCCTGGTGTCTCCCTGCTAAAGCCAGCACTCGCCCATGGTGGAACCAAGCATCAGCCAGCTGAGGCTGAAGTTGTGGTCCCTTGGCAGAGATATTACACCCCCGCTCTATATCCTGGAAATGTTCTACTAATATTTGCCCTGCTGTGACCCAAACATTCCAACATTCGGGAAAGTGCTGTAGCATATCTTCAAGTAGGGGTTCTAAATGACTCAGTCTCCCAGCGTCTGGGAAAATCTTGCACAGTGCCAGATAGATATCGGCATGGTTATGGTAAATTGTATAAGCCTTAAGAATTGCTTCTGCTGCAGCCTTAGCATTACCAGTCTGGAAGAGGCATTGAGCGTAGTGATACCAGCTTCTGGAGTTATCAGGATGTAACCGTGCAAACCGCTGCATCACAGCTACACCTCTTGCCCACTCCCCTCGAACTAGGTAATATAAGGCCAGACTGTGATAGGCATCGGCATTGTCAGGAGCTAGTTCCAGGGCAGTTTGAATCAGCTGTTTAGTCTGGCGACCCTTTTCACCGTAAACTAACCTTTGATAGCAGCGATGATCCGCCATCAATTTGAGACTTAAGAAATCATTGGGAGCTAGGTTTAGTGCTTGTTTCAGTCGCTGTAACCCTTCCCTAAATTTCCCTACTGCCAACAGAGGGTAATAACTGCTGCGCAAAGCAACGGCGTCATTTGGGTTTATTGCCAAGACTTTATCAAAAGCTCCTAGGGCTCCAAGAGGAGACTCTTTCTCCAGGTGAACTTGCCCTAAGGCATGCCAATGAGTGGCATTCTTGGGTTCCAAGGATGAAGCTGACTCAAGTTTCTTTACTGCTATTTGATGGCGACGACGACAAGCTTCAATCCAGCCAGTCACCTGGCGCAGAGTTGCGATATTGGGGGACAAAGGTAGAGCACTAAGATAAATTTCTATTGCTTCAGATTCCCTACCTAACTGGTGCAAGATGTTCGCCAGTTGCAACCGCGCTTCTAGCAATTGGGGCTGCCACTCTAGCACTCGACGATATTCTTCGATCGCTTGCTGCCAGCGACCTCTAGTATATAGTAGTTGTGCCAGTTCTAAACGTTTCTGACACCACTGGGGATGTTGGTGTAGGTACTGGCTCAATTTTTTGAGCTGGATATCTTGTTGGGTTGCTTTATTGTCTAAGACTAGGTGTGCATTCATCTGTTGTTTATTACCCTCCTTGTCCCTCTATCTACGCTTCATTTATCTGTATCAAACAGCTAAGCTGCTGTGCATTAAACTGTATACTTGGTAAAACCAAATAAAAAATATATTCCAATCCCCTTTTGCCTGCATGCTTTGAACTTGATCCCTGATGAAAAGCTCTGCAAAGAGATAATGGAAAGAAGAATATTCTTCCTCCCTCGTAAGTATTTGCTCTGAGTTATCCTTCCCTAAAAACTACATGAGCATAACTTCTGTCTAGCATCAATCATCAATGGGGCAACGTAGGTAAATCCGCAACTTAGATCACTCTTGATGTTGGAAATGGTAGAAGCAACGGCTTCACGCTCTACTCAGTAGCAATCTGCTATGGATCTCAACTGCATCTAACTGAAGGACATGGAAAAGGGCAAAGGAAAGCGGCGAAAGAGCAGGAATAAATTACTCTTTCTCCCTTGCCCGTTAAGTTCGTAATTGAACAACTAAATCAAGTGTGACCGTTAATACAAATTTCCACAACCTAAGTTTAGGAAGTTAAGTTCCTAAGTTAAAGATTTTGAGTGCTCAACTTACCAAATCCTTTGCTCGTATCGGTTTGAGTTACGTTGAATTTTCAAATAGCTTCTACCACTGGTTTCCTTAACTTAGGAAAACTTGCTTAACTTAGGAAAAGCTACTTAACTTAGGAAAAGTACTTGCTTAACTTAGGAAAACTTGCTTAACTTAGGAAAAGCTCTTGCTTAACTTAGGAAAATTTTCTATTAAACCTTTTCACTGTCGCACAGGGACTTACCCTTTACCCCTCTCGATAAACAAGGCACGAGGCAGGAGGCAGGAGGCGAGGTGTGAGGTGAAAAAAGGTGTGGGAGAACTTTTTTGAGTAATGAGTAATGAGTAATGAGTAATGAGGGTCGAAACATTTGTCAAATCCTCTTCCCTTGGAGCCCTCTGCCTTCTGCCCTGGAGCCTTCTACCTTATTTATTGAATGCCACTGTAAATTTCGTTCACCCGGAGGCGAGGGAGGAAGTAGGAGATAGAAGCTCGCGCTGTACCCTTAAGTTAGTCTCTGGAGATATGATGTAAGACTATTGGACTATGAGACAGATGAATCGATCAAAACCTAGACGCAAGCGAGGCGTTGTCTTGACATCTGAAGGATTAGCTAAATTCCAAGAGGCGAAATCTGAGGCAGAATTTGAGGAAAACTCCGGTAACCGCTACACCCTTGAAGCCTTAAGCAATCGCACCGGTTTAGCTATAGATACCTTGATGAAGGTATTTCACTCTAAAGTTAAGGTTGATAAGCAAACCCTCCGCTGCTGCTTTAGGACTTTCAATCTTGATCTCAAGAAGAGTGATTATTACTATCCAGAACCTGAGATTGAGGAAATTGAAGAGTCAGATCCCACAAAACTCTCACTAAAACAAAAGCCGGAATTCCCTGAGGGTCAAGTGCCTCTAGATTCAATCTTTTATGTAGAGCAACCTTGGATTGAATCTGAGTGTTGTAGGGCAATTTTGCAACCGGGAGCCTTACTGCGAATTAAAGCTCCAAGAAGGATGGGAAAAACCTCATTGATGGCGAGGGTTCTCCATCAAGCAACTAAGCTAGGCTATCGAACTGTGCCTTTGAGCTTCCAGCTAGCGGAAAGAGGTGTTTTCCAAGACTTGGATAAATTCTTACAGTGGTTTTGTGCTAGTGTTGGCTTGGGATTACAACTACCTAATCGGGTAGGAGACTATTGGGATGATCTGTTTGGCAACAAGATTAGCTGCAAGATGTACTTTGAGAGCTATTTATTAGCTCAAACAGAACAGCCTTTAGTACTGGGTTTAGACGATGTAGATAGACTGTTTCAATATCCCGAACTCGCTGACGAATTTTTTGGACTGTTGCGAACCTGGCATGAAGAGGCAAAAAATCGGGATATTTGGAAAAGACTCCGGTTAGTAGTGCTGCACTCGACAGAAGTTTATATTCCACTGAGTGTTAATAAATCCCCGTTTAATGTAGGGATACCGATTGAGATATCACCATTTACCAGTGAGCAGGTGCTGGATTTAGCTAGACGGCATGGATTAGATTGGTTAGAGGAACAGGCAGAGCAACTGATGGTTCTAGTGGGAGGGAATGCCTACTTAGTTAGGGTCGCACTCTATCATATTTGGCGTCAGGAAGTCACTTTAGAGCAACTATTGCACAAATCCTTTACTTCAGCCAGGGAAATTTACGGCGAACATCTACGACAACAATCATTACACCTAAAACAGTATCCGGAGCTAGTCAAAGCTTTTGAGAAAGTCATAACTACATTGAAACCAGTAGAGTTAGATTTAGTGCAGGCATTCAAGTTGCAAAGTATGGGGTTAGTGCATCTGCAAGGTAATCATGCAACCCCCAGCTGCCAACTGTACGCTCAGTATTTTCGGAATTACGCCTGATGTCAATTAGATGCTCGAAGCACGCAATTTGGTTAAATCCCCTGAACCACAGTATTCTCGTTGCTTTGGAGAATAGATTTACACTCAATCGGATGCACCCAAAATCTAATATCTAATACCTAACACCTAACACCTAACACCTAGTATCAGAGAATAAAATATGCCAGAAAAAATACTAGTTGTAGATGACGAACCTGATTTAGAAATCCTAATCCGTCAGAAATTCAGAAAACAAATTCGGCAGAAACAACTTGAGTTTACTTTTGCCCATAATGGAGTAGAAGCGCTGGAAGTTTTGCAAGCTCAGCCGGATATAGATATTGTGTTAACCGATATCTATATGCCTAAAATGGATGGACTAACTTTGCTAACTAACCTCAAGAAGTTACACCCTCTCATCCAAGCAGTAATTATTTCTGCTTATGGTGATCTGGAAAATATTAGAGCAGCAATGAATCGCGGTGCTTTTGACTTCCTGACTAAACCAATCAATTTTCAGGATTTGGAAATTACTACCAGCAAAACTTTGGAATATGTGCAGCAGATGAAAGCGGCTTTGGCACAGGAACGTTTAGCAAGGCAAGCTCAAACAAAATTATTGAAGCATCTACAGCAAGAAGTTTCTAAGCGCCAGGAAATTGAAGAAGTGTTGCGCGAAAGTGAAGCTAAGCTGGCTCAATTTTTAGAAGCTGTGCCAGTAGGAGTTTTTGTACTTGATAAGTCTAGTAAACTTTACTTCGTCAATCAGACAGCAAAAAATTTACTTGGCAAAGGTTTAGTGCGAGAAGCCACTGCTGAAAATTTGTCAGAGATTTATCAAGCCTATCTGGCGGGAACAGAGCAACTATATCCTAGTTATGAACAACCAATTTTACGTGCTTTGAGGGGTGAAAGTGTAACAGTTGATAATTTGGAGATCCATCAAGGAGATAAAATTATTCCCCTGGAAACATGGGCAACTCCCATTTTTGATGAAAAGGGTGAAATTATTTATGCCATAGCAGCTTTTCAAGACATTACACAACGGAAACAGGCGGAAGCCGAACGGCTCCAGTTTACCCAAGAGCTTGAATTGAAGAATAGAGCTTTGGAGCAAACAAAAAATAAATTAGCTGAATCTAACCGTACCCTGGAACAAAAAGTTGAGGAGCGCACTCAAGAACTCTCACAAACTTTGGAAATACTTAAAGCTACTCAAGCAGAACTAATGCGCGAAAATCTTCTACTCAGAAGTACACAAGAAGAATCTACCTATGACTATCAAGTTGGAGGTAGTTTGCCTATGGATGCTCCTACTTATGTTGTTCGATTTGCAGACTATCAACTTTACCAATCTTTGAAGCTTGGGAAATTTTGCTATGTATTGAATGCGCGGCAGATGGGCAAATCTAGCTTACGAGTGCAAATCATGAATAAGTTACAAGCCGAAGGCTTCGCCTGTGCTGCTATTGACATTTCTCAGATTGGTAATCGGCAACTTACTCCGGAACAGTGGTACGCAGGCTTGATTTACATATTAGGGAGCAGTTTTAACCTTTTAGATCAAGTCGATATCCGCAGTTGGTGGCAAGAGCATGATTTCTTATCACCTGTCCATCGTTTAGGTGAATTTATTAACAAAGTATTGCTAGAAAATATTTCTCAAAATATAATTATTTTTATCGATGAAATTGACAGTGTTGTTAATTTGGATTTTGAAATTGATGATTTTTTTATACTAATTCGTAGCTGTTTTAATAAAAGGGCTGACTATCCTCAATACAAACGTCTGAGCTTTGTCTTGCTGGGAGTAGCTACACCTTCTCAATTAATCCAAGAAAAAACTCGCACCCCTTTTAATATTGGTCAAGGGATTCAACTGAAGGGCTTTCAATTAAATGAAATAGAGCCATTGCTTCAAGGCTTGATAGAGAAAGTTAACAATCCTCAAGCAGTCCTCACTGAAGTCTTATCTTGGACTAATGGCCAGCCTTTTTTGACCCAAAAACTCTGCAAGATTATCCGTAATCATTCATATGATATTCCCCAAATATCTGAGGTAGAGTGGATTAAAAACTTGGTTCAAACACAGATAATAGACAATTGGCAAACTCAAGATGAGCCAGAACATTTTAGAACAATTCGTGCTCGCTTACTTAGCAATAAACAGCATCTTGTTAAGCTCCTAGAACTCTACCGGAAAATTTTGCAAGGAGAAGAGGTAGTTGTAGCTGACACTCCACAACAAACAGAATTGCTATTGTCAGGATTAGTAGTTAAGCAACAGGGACTGCTTAGAATTCATAACCGTCTTTATGAATCGATCTTTGACATTAGTTGGGTTGAGAAGATATTAGAGAGCTTCCATTGACACACTCTCGAGAAACACGCTCAAAGCTAATGGCTAATGGTTAATGGCTAATACTAATCTCTGAATCAACACCGAGTCTCCAAGTCAGGCAACAGGGAAGAGAATTGTTTCAAAGAGAGTCAATTGGGGACGCGAAGTGCTCTTTGGGAGCTCTTCACCCTGAAGGCAGGGAAATTTTACTGTGCCATCCAAGTAGCGATCGCAACAGCTCCCCCTTATAGCATACTATTGATATTAACTTTTTACCGAAAGTCCTGAAACTCAGCTGAAGTAAGGGTATAGGGTATAGGGTGTCGAGATAATTCTCCCCAAACCCTAAGTATTGTGTATTTAATTTGTGAATTCATGCTGACGTGAGGAGTGGGATAAGAAGGGACACGGAAATTATAACGACCTAATTTAAATGCGTCTTAGCTTAATCTCTCTCTCAACCCAAAAATGCTATGAAAAATCAGAAGTCTCAACAAGTAACCAATATGTATTTTCGTGAGAGTTTCAACTAGTCCAGGATTACTCATGGTTGTAGACACTGACAACTTCCCTAGGAGTGAGTTATACGTATGAAAGGGCTTTAATAACTACCTCAGGCTCACTAAAGCTATCAGGGTTAGCAGTTTAGCTAAGTGGTAGCGTTTGTGGAGCAGGCGTGTACCCCTGATCCTACAAGAGTCGAGAAAGAGAGTGATGCTTCCTGAAGAAGTGACATTCTACACTAAGTTATATTCCTAATTAATATTCAAAAATTCTTTAGTTAATTCAGCAAATTTATCAATTATATATCAATTATTGCCGACATTATAACCAATTTAGTAAATAACTTTTGCTTAGGAACAATCATTGATGTCACTAAAACCCATCTTGAATGAATCGCCAAACTGAACATACATCCAAAGGAAATATTCTCATCGTAGATGACACACCGGATAACCTACGGTTACTATCGACGATGCTTGAATCCCAAGGGTATCAAGTTAGGAAGGCAATTAACGGCCAAATTGCCTTGAGAGGAGTAATCATGGCTCCCCCCGATTTGATTCTACTGGATATTAATATGCCCCAGATGAATGGCTATGAAGTTTGTGAAAAATTAAAATCCCTTGAACAAACTAGTGAGATTCCAGTAATTTTTATTAGTGCCTTAGATCAGACTTTGGATAAAGTTAAAGCTTTTGAGATGGGGGGTGTAGATTATATTACTAAGCCATTTCAGATCAAAGAAGTTTTGGCTCGTATCGAGAATCAATTAACTATTCATAGGTTGCAAAAGCAGCTTAAAGAGCAAAATCAACGACTACAAGCTGAAATTACTGTCCGTCAACGTGCTGAGGAGGAAATCTTTTTTTTACTCTCCACTACTCAAGCTATTAGTGAAGCCTCTGATTTCAACTCCGCTTTAGAAGTTATCCTGCGCCAAGTTTGTGAAACTATTGATTGGGATTTTGGAGAAGCGTGGGTTCCTAATCAGGATGCTACTGTTTTGGAATATAGTCAAAGTATCTATGCTAAGAATCCAGGTTTAGAAGAATTTAGACAACAAAGCTCTCAAGTAACTTTTGCTCGAGATGTCGGACTACCAGGACGAATTTGGTCATCTAAGCAACCAGAGTGGCTCGAAGATGTCTCTGCTCAGCCATGCTCAGTTTTTCAACGTAGCCAAATTACAGCAACTCTACAATTAAAAGCAGCATTTGGTGTCCCGATTTTTTTCAACGAGCAAGTATTAGCTGTCCTAGTTTTCTTTAAACAAACCGCGAGTACTCCTAATCAACATTTGATAGCATTAGTGAGTGCTGTTGCAACTCAGTTAGGGTCACTGATTAAACGTAAACAAACAGAAGAAGCTTTGCAGATAGCTGAACAAAAGTATCACAGTATTGTAGACAATGCCAAGGAAGGAATTTTTCAAACTACACCTTCTGGACGTTTGCTAAGTGCCAATCCTGCATTAGCTCGGTTGTATGGTTACGAATCTTCAGAAGATTTGATTATAAATGTTACAGATATTGGACAACAATTATATGTTGAACCCCACCGCCGTAGTGAATTTATTAAGGCAGTGGAAGCTGAAGGTACTGTTTCAGATTTTGAATCTCAAGTATATCGCAAGAATGGTCAGGTGATTTGGGTAGAGGAAAATGCCCATGTTGTACATGATCCTAAGGGTAACCTACTGTATTACGAAGGAAGTGTTTCTAACATTACGGAGCGTAAGTTAACTCAAGAGGCACTGAAGTTTCAGAAAGAACAAATCGAGAAACTTTTACTAAATATTTTACCAGCGCCCATTGCTGGACGGTTACAAAAGGATCCAACTACAATCGCTGATAGTTTTGATGATGCTAGTGTTTTGTTTGCTGATATTGTTGGTTTTACTGCATTATCTTCCAGAAAGACTCCTAAAGAATTAGTAGATTTACTCAATGTAATTTTCTCAAAATTTGACCAATTGGCTCAAAATCATCACTTAGAAAAAATCAAGACTATTGGTGATGCTTATATGGTGGTTGGGGGATTACCAACACCCCATCCCAAGCATACCGAAGCTATAGCTCAAATGGCTCTCGATATGCAAGCTGAAATGGTTAATATTAATGTAGAGACAGGTGAAAATTTTCAACTTAGAATTGGCATCAATACTGGACAAGTAGTAGCAGGAGTAATTGGTATGACTAAATTTATTTATGATTTGTGGGGAGATACTGTAAATGTTGCCTCTCGCATGGAATCGAGTGGTATTCCTGGAGAGATTCAGGTAACAGCTACCACTTATGAGCGTTTAAATAAGAAGTTTTTGTTTGAAAAACGAGGTAGTATTACTATTAAAGGTAAAGGTGAAATGACTACTTATCTTCTGAAAAGTCGGAAATAAATCTTACCTACCTCGGGAGCATCCCATTTTTGCAGAAATATTCTCTTGCTCAGCCGCACTTCATTTATACCAGACTTTTCTCTCCCCCAGCTCCCTCAGCTTCCTCAGCTCCCCCAGCTTCGGTTTAGATTTGCTTCCATTGGGATGCTTCCTCTACCTCAACTCCCTCAAACTCTACTGGCGGCGGATTTTAGCCGTAGATGGCTTCAGAGTAATTGGTGTTTGGAAAGGTTGAGGCTTTTGAGGTAACCTCTGGTTATTATCTAAAACTTGGAAAGCATCAAGAATTGCATCCCGGATTATGGCTTCGGGTTCTCGACTCAGCATCAAACGAAAGCAATCTGTAACTTGCCTTTTCTCAGATAGGCGCAAACGATAATCTACTCCCCAGCTAGTCAGTTGCCGTACTGCTAGCAGGCGCTTCAGGGGATCAGTATTAGTGAGATCCCTTAGCATTTGCTCAAGCTTAGTCTCATTACGACTCCCTTGGTTACTAATAATTTGCCAAATCAGGAGAATAAGAATTGTGAGAGTACCTAAACCTTGAAGAATCGCACTAGCAGTAATCCAAGAGCTATCGCCATTTACGAAGATGGAAAGTGTCATATAGGTTCCGAAGGTCGCAATACCACCACTACCAACGGCTATAGTTAACTGTCTATTAGAACCCAGGAAAAACTGGCGTAGACTGGACCAGTATAGTTGCCAGTCCCACTCCTGCATCAAGTAGGCAAACAACATCACCAACACACCAGCACTGGTAGCCAGTAGTAGCTTCCAATTCCAAAACAGCATTGCGACAACGCTCGTTAGAACTATAAGCCAACCTCCTGGTCCCCGAAACCGGCGCGGGTAAAGCCGTTTCAACGCTCGACTTTTAACTTTGAAGGGCAACCAACTTTCAATCAATTTGAAGAATTGTTGCCACCAAGACGACGCCTGTGCCACGAAGGATTCCTATCTTACTGAGATTATTCACACTCCCGTCACTGAAAGCGAGGAATTCCTGAGCTCACAACTGCTATGGGAGAGTTGCCTCTACTTTAGTCTTACGCAGTATTTCAACCTTTGACATTCTAGTACTATAGCGCATAGCGTACTATAGCGTATAGCGGGTCTTATTATAAAATATGTTGGGAGAAGAGGACAAAGGATAGATAATCAGGCGGATAAAAATTACCCTAAAACCTAACACCTAACAACCATTGGTGACAAGTTAAGGTAAAAGTGTCGTTGTCAAGGGAGCTGGGGAAGCTGAGGGAGCTGGGGGAGCTGAGGAAGCTGAGGAAGAAGAATACAATTTTTCTAACCTCTTGAGTATTTCCATATA